>JBILYE010000148.1:0-9269 GCA_044377925.1 Caulobacter sp.
CCTGCAACGACGGGAGCCGAAGCCTCGGCATGACCAACGCCGCCCTCCGAGCCCGCCCCGGCGCGGCCCTGCGCGGAACGATCCGCGTACCCGGCGACAAGTCGATTTCCCATCGGGCGTTGATCCTGGGGGCCTTGGCGACCGGAACGACCACCATCACCGGCCTCCTCGAAGGCGACGATGTGCTGGCCACCGGGCGGGCCATGGAGGCCTTCGGCGCCAAGGTCACACGCACCGGCGAAAAGGCCTGGACGGTCGAGGGACAGGGCGGGTTCGTCGAACCGGCCGACATTGTCGATTGCGGCAACGCCGGCACCGGGGTGCGACTGATCATGGGGGCGGCGGCCGGGTTCGACGTCCGGGCGACGTTCACGGGCGACGCCTCGCTGAAGAAGCGGCCCATGGGGCGGGTGTTGAATCCCCTGGGGCTGATGGGCGCCAAATGGCTGTCGCGGGCTGACGAGCGGCTTCCGCTGACCCTGAGCGGCGGGCATCTCACCGCCATCCGCTATGTGCTGCCGATGGCCTCGGCCCAGGTGAAGTCTGCCGTGCTGCTGGCCGGGCTGAATGCCGCCGGTGACACCGTCGTGCTGGAGCCGGAGGCCACCCGCGATCACACCGAACGCATGCTGAGGGCCTTCGGGGCCATTGTTGAGGTCTCGGACGAGGCCTCCGGGGGTCGGCTGATCAAGCTGGCCGGCGGCCAGAAGCTCACCGGCTGCCACGTCGATGTGCCCGCCGATCCCTCCTCCGCCGCCTTCCCGCTGGTCGCCGCGCTGATCACGCCCGGGTCGGAGGTGACCGTCGAGGGCGTCATGCTCAACGTCACCCGCACCGGCCTGTTCGACACCCTGATCGAAATGGGCGCCGATCTGACCATCTCGAACCGGCGCCAGGCCGGCGGCGAGGAGGTCGGCGATATCACGGCCCGCCATTCCGGGCTCACGGGCGTGGTCGTGCCGCCCGAGCGGGCTCCGGCGATGATCGACGAGTACCCGATCCTGGCCGTTGCGGCAGCCTTCGCCTCGGGATCGACGGTGATGCGCGGTATCGGCGAGATGCGGGTCAAGGAAAGCGACCGGATCGCCCTGATGGCGGCCGGCCTTGCCGCCTGCGGCGTCGGCGTCGAGGAGGAGCCGGAAGGCTTCACCGTCGTCGGGACCAGCGGCGGCAACCATCCGGTGCGGGGCGGCGCCCGTGTCGTCACCCACGGTGACCACCGCATCGCCATGAGCCACCTGGTGCTGGGCCTGGCCGCCCAGGGCGATGTCGAGGTCGATGAGCCCGGCATGATCGCCACCAGCTTCCCGGGGTTCGTGGACCTGATGAGTGGGTTGGGGGCTGACGTCGGCTGATGGGCTTCGTGATCGCCGTCGACGGCCCCGCCGCTTCCGGCAAGGGCACCATCGCCACCAGGCTGGCGGCCCTCTATGGCTATCCGGTCCTCGACTCCGGCCTGCTCTACCGCGCCGTCGGCGTGCGGCTGCTGGCCGAGGGCGGCGACCTGTCCGACATGGCGCACGCCACCCGTGTCGCCGAGACCCTGGATCCCGCCACTCTGGAGAATCCCGAGGTCCGCACCCGCGCCGCCGGCGAGGCCGCCAGCCGGGTGGCCGCCTACACGCCGGTCCGCGAGGCCCTGCGGGCCTTCCAGCGCAGCTTCGCCGCTCAGGAGCCGGGCGTGGTCATCGACGGCCGGGATATCGGCACCGTCATCGCGCCCCATGCCGAAGCGAAGCTGTTCGTCACCGCCTCGCCGGAGGTGCGGGCCACGCGCCGATGGAAGCAACTGACCGGCCAGGGCGAGGACGTGACCTTTGAGGACATCCTCGCCGACATCCGCATCCGCGATGAGCGGGACTCGGCCCGCAGCGACAGCCCGATGGTCATCGCCGATGACGCGGTCTTGCTCGACACCACCGAAATGGATATAGACCGCGCCTTCGATGCGGCCCGCCGCATTGTCGAGACGGCGCGTGGCCTCAGGGCCTAATCCAACCGCGCCGCACCTCCGAACCGCGGGCCCTTCAGTACCCCACCTGAATCAACCGAACGCCCGGACTCCAAGGCCTCGCGCCATCCGCCGTTCCCCAACAGAGACGTAAGTAGCCACATGGCTGATGATATGAACTTCAACCCGACTACGGCCGACTTCGAGGCCCTCCTCAACGAAAGCCTCGGCGGCGCCAGCGATTTCGCTGAAGGCACCGTGATCAAGGGCAAGGTTGTCGGGATCGAAAAAGACGTCGCGATCATCGACATCGGTCTGAAGACCGAGGGCCGGATCAGCGTCAAGGAATTCGGCGTCGACGCCGACGGCAAGGCCACCCTGAAGGTCGGCGACACCGTCGAAGTCTTCCTCGAGCGCGTCGAGAACGCCCTTGGTGAAGCTGTCATCAGCCGCGAAAAAGCCAAGCGCGAAGAAGCCTGGACCCGTCTGGAAGAAGTCTTCGCCCGCAACGAACCGGTCAACGGCGCCATCGTCGGCCGCGTCAAGGGCGGCTTCACCGTCGACCTGGGCGGCGCATCCGCCTTCCTGCCCGGTTCGCAAGTCGACATCCGCCCGGTGCGCGACGTCGGCCCGCTGATGGGCAAGGAACAGCCCTTCGCCATCCTCAAAATGGACCGTCCGCGCGGCAACATCGTCGTCTCGCGCCGCGCCATCCTGGAAGAAGCCCGCGCCGAACAGCGCACCGAGCTGGTCAGCCAGCTGCAAGAGGGTGAAATCCGCGAAGGCGTCGTCAAGAACATCACCGACTACGGTGCGTTCGTTGACCTCGGCGGCATCGACGGCCTGCTGCACGTCACCGACATGAGCTGGAAGCGCGTCAACCACCCGAGCCAGGTTCTGGCCGTGGGCGACACCGTCAAGGTCCAGATCGTCAAGATCAACCCCGACACCCAACGCATCAGCCTGGGCATGAAGCAACTGCAGTCCGACCCCTGGGACGGCGTGGAAGCCAAGTACCCGGTCGGCGCCAAGTTCACGGGCCGCATCACCAACATCACCGACTACGGCGCGTTTGTTGAGCTGGAAGCCGGCGTTGAAGGCCTGGTGCACGTCTCGGAAATGTCCTGGACCAAGAAGAACGTCCACCCCGGCAAGATCGTCTCCACCTCGCAGGAAGTGGACGTCATCGTGCTCGACGTCGACAGCTCCAAGCGCCGGGTCAGCCTGGGCCTCAAGCAGGCCGCGGCCAACCCGTGGGAGAAGTTCCTCGCCGATCACCCGATCGGTTCGACCGTCGAAGGCGAAGTCAAGAACGCCACCGAGTTCGGCCTGTTCATCGGCCTGGACGGGGAAATCGACGGCATGGTCCACCTGTCCGACCTGGACTGGGCCGTGTCGGGCGAAGAAGCCCTGGCCAAGTACAAGAAGGGCGACATGGTCAAGGCGCGCGTTCTCGACGTCGACGTCGAGAAGGAACGCATCAGCCTGGGCGTCAAGCAACTGGCCGGCGACCCGCTGGCCGGCGACACCTTCCGCAAGGGCCAGACTGTCACCTGCACCGTCACCGAAATCACCTCCGGTGGTATCGAAGTGAAGTTCGGTGAAGATGACGCCCCGATGAGCGCCTTCATCCGCAAGTCGGACCTGTCGCGCGACCGTCAGGAGCAGCGTCCGGAACGCTTCGCCGTCGGCGATCGCGTCGACGCCCAGGTCACCGCCGTCGACAAGGCCGCCCGCCGGGTGTCCGTGTCGATCAAGGCCCTGGAGATGATGGACGAGAAGGCCGCCATCGAGCAGTACGGGTCTTCGGACTCGGGCGCTTCGCTGGGCGACATCCTCGGCGCGGCCCTGCGCGAGAAGGCCTCGAAGGACTAGTCTCAGGACTGACTTTCGAACCTACTCTGCATCTACGTATTGCGGCGGCCGGGGTGACCCGGCCGCCGTTTTCGTTTCCGCGATCAGGGTCTCTCCGCCCGGCTGGGTATCGAGACTGGCCCAGGTGGCCCCGGCGCCGCGGGCGGCGGCGTGCTTCGCGCATCAGGGGAATGCTGCATGTTTAAGCGCTTGTACTCGCATTGAGCATAGTTCGGCAGCCTTGCTCCCCCTTTAACGGCCGCAAATATCACGCAACCCCTTGAAGACTCAGGGTGAGTTGGGCAAAGGTCCGTTCGCCGACAGGCGGGGATACCGGGGATAGCATGATCAAGTCCGAGCTGATCGCCAGTCTGGCGGCGGAAAACCCGCACCTGACCCAGCGCGACGTGGAACGCGTTGTCGGCGTCATTCTTGAAAAGATGATCGCGGCGCTGGAAGACGGCGGCCGGGTCGAGCTGCGGGGCTTCGGGGCCTTTTCCGTGCGCTCGCGCCCTGCCCGTTCGGGCCGCAACCCGCGGACCGGCGAAACGGTCGACGTGCGGGCCAAGCATGTGCCCTTTTTCAAGAGCGGCAAGGAACTGCGGGCCCGGCTGAACGCCGACTGAGGCTCGCGTATCAGGGCGTGACAGCCCACAGCGGCCGCCGGTCCCGGCGCCCGTCACGCGCCACCAGAGAGGCCAGGTCTCATGAGCGTCATCAGCGAATTTCGCCAGTTCATCTCGCGCGGCAACGTCATCGATCTGGCGGTCGGGGTCATCATCGGCGCCGCCTTCGGCAAGATCGTCACGGTGCTGGTCGACGGCATCATCATGCCGCCGATCGGGTTGCTGCTCGGCAAGGTCGACTTCTCCGACCTGAAGATCGTTCTGGCCCCTGAGGACGCGGCCACCAAGACCGCCGAGGTGGCGATCGCCTATGGGGCCTTCATCAACACGGTCATCCAGTTTGTCATCGTCGCCATGGCCGTGTTCCTGCTGGTCAAGCTGGTGAACGCGGCCCGCCGCAACGAAGCCGAGGGCCCGGCCCCCAGCGCGCCGCCGGCCCCGACGCCGAGCGAGGAGCTGCTGACCGAGATCCGCGACCTGCTGGCCGCCCAACGGGCTGCTCCGCCGGTTGCCAGGGTGGTTCCGGTCAAGGCGGAGGTTGCCGCAACCAAGGCCGTCGTCCGCAAGCCGGCGGTCAAGAAGCCGGCCGCGCCGAAGAAGGCCTGATGGCAACCGTCAAGATTTGCGGCCTCTCCACGCCCGAGACCGTCGAGGCCGCCGTTTCTGCCGGCGCGGCCTTCCTGGGGTTCAACTTCTTCCCCAGGTCGCCACGCTACCTGACGCCGGAGGCGGCTGGACGGTTGACCGCGCTTGCCCGGCGCGAGGGTCCCCGTCGGCCGCCCGGGATTGTCGCGGTGACGGTCGACCCCGACGACACCCTGATCGACCAGATCATGGCCGCATCGCAACCGGACTTCATCCAGCTCCACGGCAAGGAAACCCCGGCACGGGCCCAGGCCATCCGGACGCGCACGGGCGCGGGCATCATCAAGGTGCTTTCGGTGTCGGACGCCTCCGATATCGCAGAGGCCTCGAAGTGGGACGAACTGGTCGATCACCTGCTGTTCGACGCCCGACCGCCGAAGGACAGCGAGCTTCCCGGCGGGGTGGGGGCCAGCTTCGACTGGACCCTGCTGAGCGGCCGAAGGTACGCCCGGCCCCATATGCTGGCCGGCGGTCTCGACCCATGGAACGTCAGGGAGGCGCTGGCGCTGTCAAATGCCCCGATCGCGGACGTTTCCTCTGGCGTGGAGCGGGGCCCGGGGATAAAGGACAGCGCCTTGATCACGGCCTTTCTGGATGCCGTGCGTAGCGTGTGAGCCCCGCCTTGAACGCCCCTGCGAAGCCTAACGACTGGAATGCGCTGCCCGACGCGCGCGGCAAGTTCGGCGAGTTCGGCGGTCTCTATGTCGCCGAGACCCTGATGCCGCTGGTGCTGGGACTGGGCGAGGCCTATGCCGCCGCCAAGGCGGACCCGGAATACCAGGCCGAGCTGGCCTGGTTCCACAAGCACTACACCGGCCGGCCGAGCCCGCTGTATTTCGCCGAGCGGCTGACCGCCTACTACGGCGGCGCGAAAATCTACTTCAAGCGCGACGAGCTCAATCACACCGGGTCGCACAAGATCAACAATGCGCTCGGCCAGATCCTGCTGGCCCGCCGCATGGGCAAGACCCGGATCATCGCCGAGACCGGGGCCGGCCAGCACGGCGTCGCCACCGCCACCGTCTGCGCCCGCTTCGGCCTGCCCTGCATCGTCTACATGGGCGCCACCGACGTCGAGCGGCAGAAGCCCAACGTCTTCCGCATGAACCTGCTGGGCGCCGAAGTGCGCCCCGTCACCTCCGGCACCGGCACCCTCAAGGACGCCATGAACGAGGCGATGCGCGACTGGGTGACCAATGTCGAGGACACCTACTACCTGATCGGCACCGCCGCGGGTCCGCACCCCTATCCGGCCATGGTCCGCGACTTCCAGTCGATCATCGGCATCGAGGCCCGCGCCCAGATCCTCGAGCAGGAAGGCCGCCTGCCCGACGCGGTTGTCGCCTGCATCGGCGGCGGCTCCAACGCCATCGGCCTGTTCCATCCCTTCCTGGCTGACGAGGGCGTGCGGCTGATCGGCGTCGAGGCGGCCGGCCACGGCATCGAGACCGGCGAGCATGCCGCGTCCCTGACCGGCGGCCGTCCCGGCGTCCTGCACGGCAACAAGACCTACCTGCTGCAGGACGACGACGGCCAGATCATCGACGCCCACTCGATCAGCGCCGGCCTCGACTATCCGGGCATCGGGCCGGAACACAGTTTCCTGCATGAGACGGGCCGGGCCGAATACGTCTCGGCAACCGACAAGGACGCCCTGGCCGCCTTCCAGCTGTGCGCCGAGCAGGAGGGCATCATCCCCGCCCTCGAACCGGCCCACGCCCTGGCCCGCGTCGGTGAGCTGGCGCTGGAGCTGGGCAAGGACGGCGTCATCGTGATGAACATGTGCGGCCGCGGCGACAAGGACATCTTCACCGTCGCCGAAGCCCTGGGGCGGACGATTTGAGCAACACCCGTATCGACAGGCGCTTCGCGGCTCTCGCCGCCGAGGGCCGCGCCGCTTTCGTCGCCTATGTGATGGGCGGCGATCCGGATTTCGACCAGTCGCTGGAGATCGTGCGCGGCCTGCCCGCCGCCGGCGTCGACATCATCGAGCTGGGCTTCGCCTTCTCCGATCCGATGGCCGAGGGGCCGTCGATCCAGCGCGCCGCCTTGCGGGCCCTCAAGGCCGGCATGACCCTGAACCGGACGCTGGAGCTGGTGGCCGAGTTCCGCAAGGGCGACAACGAGACCCCCATCGTGCTGATGGGCTATCTCAACCCGCTGTTCAGCGCCGGCTACGAAAAGTTCGCCGCCCGCGCCGCCGACGCGGGGGTCGACGGCCTGATCTGCGTCGATTGCCCGCCGGAAGAGGCGGACGAACTGACTGACGCCCTCGAGGCCAACGGCCTGTCCCTGATCCGGCTGACTGCCCCGACCACCGACGACAAGCGCCTGCCGACCGTCGTCAAGCGGACCAGCGGCTTTGTCTATTACGTCTCCGTCGCCGGGGTGACCGGGGTGAAGTCGGCCAATGCCGCCGACGTTGCGCCGGCCGTGGCGCGGATCAAGGCGGCGTCCGGGCTGCCGGTGGCCGTGGGTTTCGGCATCCGCACCCCGGAACAGGCGGCGGCGGTGGCGAAAGTCGCCGACGGCGTGGTGGTCGGCTCGGCCTTTGTCGATGCCGTTCAGGACGCCCTGGAAGGCAAAACGAACGAAAACGTGACCGCGAGCGTTCTTTCCAAAGCGAAGGCATTGGCGAAAGCTGTGCATCCGGCGAGAGTCGGTCAGGCTTGAGGCTTCAAAGACGATGGCTATGGCAGAATCCAAGGGCGACAAGCCCACCCGTCCCCCCGCTTCCAAAGAGCGCAGCGGCGGCTGGCTGAGCCGGATCGCACCCGGGGTGCGCGGCGCTTTCGCCAAGCGCGAGACGCCCGAGAACCTCTGGGTCAAATGCCCCGACACCGGCGAGATGATCTATCGCCCCGACCTGGAGGCCGCCCTGTGGGTGACCCCGGCCGGCCGGCACATGCGGATCGGCTCGAAACAGCGCTTCGCATACACCTTCGACGGCGGGACCTACGAGGCCCTGCCGACGCCTGAGGTGCCGGAAGACCCGCTGAAATTCTTCGACGGCAAGCCCTATCCTGAACGCCTGGCCGCCGCCCGCAAGGCGACCGGGGCGCCGGACGCCGTGGCCATCGCCGCCGGCAAGATCCGTGACGTTCCTGTCGTTGTGCTGGTCCAGGACTTCGCCTTCATGGGTGGGTCGCTCGGCATGGCCGCCGGCGAGGCCTTCATCGCCGCCGCCCGCGAAGCCATCAAACGTCAGTGCCCGCTGGTCGCCTTCACCGCCGCCGGCGGCGCCCGCATGCAGGAAGGCACCCTCAGCCTGATGCAGATGGCCCGCACGACCCTGGCCATCCAGGAACTGAAGGCCGCCAAGCTGCCCTACATCGTGGTGCTGACCGACCCGACCACCGGCGGCGTCACCGCCAGCTACGCCATGCTGGGCGACATCCACCTGGCCGAGCCGGGCGCCCTGATCGGCTTTGCCGGCCCGCGCGTCATCGAACAGACCATTCGCGAAACCTTGCCGCCAGGCTTCCAGCGTTCGGAATACCTGGTCGAGAAGGGCATGGTCGACCGTGTCGTCCCCCGCAGCGACCTGCCGGCCATCCTCGGCAGCCTGATGGGCACCTTGATGATGGGGCGCGCCCGCAAAGCCGCCTGACCCTTTCCTCCCGCCGGGAGGCCAAGCCTTGACCGACCACCTGCTCCCCCATGACGCGGCGCTGGAGCGTCTGCGCCTTCTCCATCCCAAGCTGATCGACCTGTCGCTCGGCCGCATGCGGCGGCTGTGCGCGGCGCTGGGCGATCCCCAGCGGCACTTCCCTCCGGTGGTCCACGTGGCCGGCACCAACGGCAAGGGTAGCACTGTCGCCTTCCTGCGGGCCATGGCCGAGGCGGCGGGCCTGCGGGTGCATGTCTTCACCTCGCCGCACCTGGTGCGGTTCGCCGAGCGGATCCGTCTGGCCGGGACCCTGATCACCGACGACCACCTCGCCGCCGTGCTGGAGAGGGTGGAAAAGGCCAACGCCGGCGAACCGATCACCTTCTTCGAGATCACCACGGCCGCCGCCTTCCAGGCCTTCAGCGAGGTCCCGGCCGACCTCATCCTGCTGGAGGTCGGTCTCGGCGGCTCGCTTGACGCCACCAACGTCATCGAGAGCCCGGCCGTCAGCGTCATCTGCCCGGTCGATCACGACCACCGCGAATTCCTCGGAGATTCCATCACCGCCATCGCCGGCGAGAAG
>JBILYE010000149.1:0-9139 GCA_044377925.1 Caulobacter sp.
GATGGTCAACGACCACCAGACGACCTGTTTCCGCCACCAAGAGTGCCGACACCTCGCCCATGGCCACTAAGCCCGACCTGCTTCTGGAACGCGCCTGCCCCGGCCCCGTCTGCGGGGTGGACGAGGCAGGTCGCGGACCGCTGGCCGGGCCGGTCAGCGCCGGGGCGGTGATCTTCGATCCCGGCAAGCGACTGCCCAAGGGACTGAACGACTCCAAGAAGCTGAGCCACAAGCAGCGCGAGGAGCTGGAGTTCGAGATCAAGCTGCGGGCGGTGGCGTTCGGGGTGGGGTTCGCGTCGGTCGAGGAGATCGCCGAGCTCAACATCCTGCATGCGGCGGGGCTGGCCATGTGCCGGGCGATCGAGGCGCTGTCGGTGACGCCGGTGTTCGCGCTGGTCGATGGTAACTACCGGTTCAAGCTGCCCTGCGAGGTGAAGACGGTGGTCGGCGGGGACGGGATTTCGGCCTCGATCGCGGCGGCGTCGATCCTGGCCAAGGTGGCGCGGGACCGGGTGATGGTGGCGCTGGACGCCGAGCATCCTGGGTATGGGTTCGCCAGCCACAAGGGCTATAGCGCCAAGGCGCATTTCGCGGCGTTGCGGGAACTGGGGCCATGTCCGCAGCACCGGCTGAGCTGGGGGGCGGTTCGCGAGGCGTGCGGGCTGCCGCCGCTGGTTCCGCAGTTGCCGCTTTAGAGCCCTTCTCCCCCTTGGGGGAGAAGGATCTTGAACTGCCTCAGATCCCCATCTGCCGGGCCGCCAGATCGCGCATGATCTCCTCGCTGCCGCCGCCGATCGCGTAGACCCGCACCTCGCGATAGATGCGCTCGACCCTACCGCCCCGCATGTAGCCGTTGCCGCCCATCACCTGCATGGCCTCGCGGGCGCAGTACTCCATGGTCTCGGTGGCCTGGACCTTGAGCAGGGCGATCTCGGCGATGGGTTTTTCACCCTGTTGAACCCGCCAGGCCAGGGTTTCCAGCCAAGACTGGGTGGCGTTGATGCGCTTGTACATGTCAGCCAGCTTGTGGCGGATGACCTGGTGGTCGGCGAGGCGTTTGCCGAAAGTCTTGCGTTCCTGGGCCCAGGCCAGGGCGTCTTCCAGGCAGACCTTGGAGAAGCCGATGGCGCCGGCGGTCATGCCGATCCGCTCTGAGTTGAAGTTGTTCATGATACCGGCGAAGCCCTGGTTCTCGGCCCCGATGAGGTTTTCGACCGGCACACGGACATCGTCAAAGAACAGGGCGGCGGTGTCGGAGGCCCACCAGCCCTGCTTTTTCAGCGGGGTGCGGGTGAAGCCTTCGCGGTCGCGTTCGATCAGCAGCAGCGAGACGCCCCCGGCCCCCTCCCCGCCCGTGCGGACGGCGACGGTGTAGTAGTCGGCGCGCATCCCCGAGGTGATGAACATCTTGGAGCCGTTGACGACGTACTCGTCGCCCTCTCGCCGGGCCGTGGTCTTGAGGTTGGCGACGTCGCTGCCACCGGTCGGTTCGGTGATGGCGAGCGCGCTGATCTTCTTGCCGGAGAGCACCTGCGGGATGATGCGGTCCTTCATCTCCTGGGTGCCGAGGGTGCGGATCGGCGGCAGGCCGATGCCGTGGCTCATCAGGCTGGCGTTGATGCCGCCCGCGCCATGGCGGGCCATCTCCGTGCTGGTGACGATCGACATGAAGGGGTCGGTCGGGATGCCGCCGTACTCCTCGGGCCAGCCGAGGCGCAGCAGGCCGATCTCGGAAGCTTTTTCATAAAGCTCGCGGGGGAATTCGCCGGCCTCGTCCCACTGGTCGGCGAAGGGCATGATCTCCTTCTCGACCCACTTGCGCAGGGTGTCGCCCCAGGCGCGGTGGTGGTCCTGATAGAAGGGGCTGAGGCGCGATTGGTAGAGGTGGTCGAGGGCAGGCATGGTTTCTCCCGGGGCCTCTCTGGCGGAGGTGTCTGTCGTAACATCCACGCCTTCCCCGCACGGAAGTCGAGAGGCGACAGCGGTAACCTTTCGCTAACCACGTCCCGTAACCCCGCCTTCACCACGACTCCCGAGAATGGTCGGACTCATTTGACGGGGTTACCAATGGCGTTCGGGTCCGAGACTATCATCCAGGGCGACTGCATCGAGCAGCTGCGGGCCCTGCCCGACCGCTCCGTCGACCTCGTCTTCGCCGACCCGCCCTATAACCTGCAGCTCGGCGGCGACCTGCTGCGGCCCGACAATTCCAAGGTCGATGCGGTCGACGACCACTGGGACCAGTTCGAGAGCTTCGCCGCCTATGACAAATTCACCCGCGAATGGATGAAGGAGTGCCAGCGCGTCCTGAAGGACGACGGCGCCCTCTGGGTGATCGGCAGCTATCACAACATCTTCCGCGTCGGCGTGGCGCTGCAGGACCTGGGGTTCTGGATCCTCAACGACGTGGTCTGGCGCAAGTCCAACCCGATGCCGAACTTCAAGGGCACGCGGTTCACCAATGCCCATGAGACGCTGATCTGGGCCTCGAAGAGCAAGGGCGGCAAGCGCTACACCTTCAACTACGACGCCCTGAAGGTGTTCAACGACGACACCCAGATGCGGTCCGACTGGACCATCCCGCTGTGCACCGGCGACGAGCGGGTCAAGAAGTCGGACGGGTCCAAGGCCCACCCGACCCAGAAGCCGGAAGCCCTGCTGCACCGGGTTTTGCTGGCGACCAGCAAGCCGGGCGACCTGATCCTCGATCCCTTCTTCGGCTCGGGCTCGACGGGTGCGGCCGCCAAGCGGCTGGGCCGGCGGTTCATCGGCATCGAGCGCGAGGCCGAGTACATCGCGGTGGCCAAGGAGCGCATCGCCAAGGTGCAGCCGGTGGCGCCGCAGGACCTGGAGGTCATGGGCTCCAAGCGGTCGGAACCGCGGGTGCCGTTCGGCCAGCTCGTCGAGGCAGGGCTCCTGCAGCCCGGCGACGAACTGTGGTGCCCCAAGGGGCTGAAGGCCGCCCGGGTGCGGGCCGACGGCAGCCTGGCGGTCGGCGATCTGACCGGCTCGATCCACAAGATGGGCGCGATGATGGAAAACGCCCCGGCCTGCAACGGCTGGACCTACTGGCGCTTCAAGACCGACGCCGGCCTGGCGCCGATCGACCTGCTGCGCAGCAAGGTCCGCGCCGGCATGGCGGCCTAAACGACCTTGGTGTTGTTGAAGGCGGCGGACACGGTCGTCACCGAACCGACGACCAGCTGCTTGCTGCCAGGGGCGACGACGTAGCTGGTCTGCTCGTCGTTGGCCTCGATGCTCGATGTCTGCAGCGGATTGACCAGCACGAAATCCGGCTTCGACGGCATCGGCTGGGCCAGCATCAGCTCGATGAACCGCTCCGCGAAGATCTCCTGAATCGACCGCACGCCGAGCGCGATGTCATAGCTGGTCCCGTTGGCCATCAGCACCTGGCAGGACGAGCCCGGATCGAGCGGCAGGATCCAGGACGCCGTGTCCGGGTTGAGACACAGCTCGCCACCGCTGGCGGCAGGCAACAGCACCATGGTCATGTTCTTCAAGCTCCCTCGTCCGCTCCAAGGACTCTACGTTAGCGCGTTTTTTTGAAGAATAAAATCCTCCGTTGCGGCATCAGAGCAATCAGGGCGTGACGAGCGCCAGCCGGGCGGCCTTCAGGAAGACGCTGGGCAGGGCGCCGAGCCCGGAGCGCGGGGTCCAGACGACGCCCGTCGCCTCCCCCTCGGCCAGCAGCACCCGCAGGGTCAGGGAGAAGTGGGTGAAGACGTGCTCGATCTCGCCGGCCTCGCGCCAGACGACGTCGGCCGGGGCGCCCTGCAGATCGGCCGGCGGGGCGGCGCCCCAATCGCTGGTCGGCAGGCCGAGCATACCGCCCAGCAGGCCCTTGTCCGGTCGCCGGACCAGGGCGAGCGCATCGCCCTTCGTCAACACATAGGCGATGCCGAACCGCCGGGGCCGGGCCGCCTTCTTCGTCTTGCGAGGAAAGCTGTCCTGGTCGCCGCGCGCGAAGGCGGCGCAATGCATCGACACCGGGCAGCGGTCGCAGAGCGGCGACTTCGGCTTGCAGACGGTGGCCCCCAGATCCATCAGGGCCTGGGCCCAATCCCCTGATCTATTGGCGCCGGGACGGTGATCGTCGACGAGGTCGGCGGCCAGGGCCTTGAGGGTCGGCTTGCTGTCCGGCAGCGGTTCCTCGACCGCGAACAGCCGGCTCATCACCCGCTCGACATTGCCGTCGACGACGTTGGCCGCGCGGTCGAAGGCGATGGCGGCGACGGCGGCGGCGGTATAGGCGCCGACGCCCGGCAGGGCGCGCAGGCCCTCTTCGGTGTCCGGGAAAACACCGTCGTGGTCACGGGCCACGGCGCGGGCGCAGGCCAGCAGGTTGCGGGCCCGGGCGTAGTAGCCAAGGCCGGCCCAGGCAGCCATGAGGTCGCCGTCCTCCACGGCCGCAAGATCGCCGACCGTCGGCCACCGACGGGTGAAGGCAAGGAAGTAAGGGGTGGCGTGCGGCACGGTGGTCTGCTGCAGCATCACCTCCGACAGCCAGACCCGGTAGGGATCAGCGCGGACGCCGGCGGCATGGTCATGCGGCTGTACACGCCAGGGCAGGTCGCGGGCGTTCTCGTCATACCAGGCCAGAAGGCGAGCGCGGAGGTCGGGGGTGTTCACGGACCGGGACCTAGCACGCGCCGGAGGTTTTTCGAGGGGCGGTGTCGGAATCGGGTTGGCAGGGGCGTCCTCAGTGGCGAAGAGAAGACAAGCTCAGGAATCCCCATGCGCCGCACGCTCATCGCCCTGCCCGTCCTGATCCTGTTGGCCGCCGGCCAGACGCTCGCCTGGCCTGTGGAGACCGCCCAGGCGCAGTCGGCTGCGGCGCCTTTCAAGACGCCGGACCTGCTGGCCGGGACCTACCGGATCGATCCCGAGCACACGACGATCCTGTTCCGGGTCGACCATGTCGGCATGTCGAAGTGGACCGCCCAGTTCCGAAACTTCGACGCCAGCCTGATGCTTGACCCCAGGCGTCCCGAAGCGTCGACGGTGACGGCGGAGATCGACGTCGCCTCGCTGGACAGCAAGACGAGTGCCGCCCTCGCCTTCGACAAGGCCCTCACCGGGCCCGACTGGCTGGACGCCGGCGCTCACCCGAAGATCACCTTCAGGTCGACCAAGGTGACCATGACCGGGCCAGATACCGCCGACATCACCGGCGATTTCACGCTCAAGGGCGTGACCAGGCCTGTCGTCCTGAACGCGAAGTTCAACGACGGCTACAAGCCCAACGCCATGGACGGCGCCCGCATCGGCTTCTCCGCGACGAGCCGCTTCAACCGCTCCGACTTCGGGATCAGCTACGGCATCCCGGCTCCGGGCAGCAAGATGGGGGTCAGCGACGAGGTCGAGGTGATCATCGAGACCGAGTTCACGCAAGGCAAGCCGACCGGCGAGCCGATGCCGGGTCACTAGCCCTCCCCTTCGAAGCTCACCGGCGGTATGACTATGCCCATGCCGCCCCGCCGCCCCCTGCCCACAGCTGAAGAAACCGCGCAGATCCTGGCGCGACGGCGCACCAAGCCGCAGCGGCGACCGCCGCCGCCGCTCGGCCGGTCTCTGGCCCCGATGCTCAAGGCGCTCGATGAACGCTTCGGCAAGGGCAGCGCAGGGCTGGCCGCCCGCTGGCGTGAGATCGTCGGCGAGACCCTGGCGCGCCACACCGAACCGGTGCGGGTGGTGAAGGGACGGGCGGGACAGGCCTCGATCCTGGAGATCCGTGTCGCCGGCCCGGCCGCCGCCATCGTGCAGCACCAGGCTCCTGACATTCTGGCCCGCGTCGGCATGATGCTGGGCGATCCGTCGGTGACGAAACTGCGCATCGTGCAGGGGCCGGTGAAGCCGGCGCCGGGGGCCAAGCAGCAGGTCCGCAAGCGGCCCAAGGGCCCGCTGGACGCCGCGACGGAGGCGGAGCTGGCGAAGGGGCTTTCGGAGGCGCCGGATGGTCCTTTGAAGGCTGCGCTGTTGCGTCTCGGCCGCGAAGTGCTGCGGGAGCGTTGACTCCCGGCGTCCGGCGCCGCATCGCGCCTTCCTATTGCCGCCTTCATACGGTCTGCAGAATCGCGTTCTACTGATCAACTGCATTTCGGGGAGCTTCGAGAGCCCATGGGTCTGTTCAACCGCCGCGCCGCCATCGGCGCCGTTCTCGCAACCGCCGCTCTGGCGCTGGCCGCCTGTGGCGGCAAGGGCGCCGGCGGCTCGATCGACGGCGACATGTCGCTGGGCGATCCCAACGCCAAGGTGAAGATGATCGAGTACGGCTCGCTCAGCTGCATCCACTGCGCCAACTGGGCCAAGGACGTCTTCCCGGCCTTCAAGACCAAGTACATCGACACCGGCAAGATCCACTACACCTTCCGGCCCTTCAAGCTGGGCCCGCAGGACAGCTACACCGCCGCCGGCGACCTGCTCGGCCGCTGCGCCGGTAAGGACAAGTACTTCGGCGTCATCGACGCCCTGTTCCACAGCCAGCAGGAAGCCTTCAGCACCGCCGGCGGGGCCAAGGCCGTGCTGTTCAGCGTCGGCGCCCAGGCCGGGATGTCGGAAGACGCCGTCCGCGCCTGCCTCAGCGACAGCAAGGCCCTGGTCGCCCTCGACAAGCGCCTGAACGAACCCAAGGCCAAGGAGGTCGCCGCCACCCCGACCTTCTTCATCGGTGACCAGAAGTTCGAAAGCGAACTGCCCATGGCCGAGATCGACAAGGCCTACGCCAAGGCCGGCGGCAAGTAAGGGAGACCCGAGAGCATGCCAGGCCGAAGTGTGAGCGGTTCGGGCGCCCGGGCATGCTCTCCACTCTTGAGACTAGACCCTTCTTGTCAGATTTTGACTTCGTCAAAATCTGGAAGGGTCTAGGGTCCGACCGTGCAGTTCCAGAAGCTTCGTCTTACGGGCTTCAAGTCCTTCGTCGAACCGACAGAGTTTCGGATCGAACCTGGACTCACGGGCGTTGTCGGACCCAACGGCTGCGGCAAGTCCAACCTGCTGGAAGCCCTGCGCTGGGTGATGGGGGCCAATTCCGCCAAGGCCATGCGGGCCGGCGGCATGGACGACGTCATCTTCAACGGGGCCGGGGCGCGGCCGCAGCGCAGCCACGCCGAAGTCGCCCTGACCATCGACAACAGCGACCTGACGGCGCCGGCGGCCTTCAACCAGCATCCGGTCATCGAGGTCGTCCGACGCATCGATCGCGGCGAGGGCTCGACCTATCGCATCAACGGCCGCGAGGTGCGGGCCCGCGATGTGCAGCTCTTGTTCGCCGACGCCTCGACCGGGGCCAACAGCCCGGCCCTGGTGCGCCAGGGCCAGATCAGCGAGCTGATCGCCGCCAAGCCGCAGAACCGCCGCCGCATCCTGGAAGAGGCCGCCGGCGTCTCGGGCCTGCACACCCGTCGCCATGAGGCCGAACTGCGGCTCAAGGCGGCGGAGACCAACCTAAACCGGCTCGACGACATCATCCGCGAGCTGGACAGCAATCTCGGCCGGCTGAAGCGCGAGGCGCGGGCGGCCGAGAAGTACAAACGGCTGTCGGCCGAGATTCGCGCCCTGCAGTCGGCGGTGCTGTTCAGCCGCTGGAGCGAGGCGCGCGACACCCTGCAGCGCGTCGAGGGCGAGACCCAGACGGCCGGCGCCCTGGTCGAGACCACGGCCCGCGAAGCCGCCGCCGCCAGCACCGCCGCCATCGCCGCCGATGAGGCGATCAAGCCGCTGCGCGAGGAGGCGACGGTGGCCGCCGCCATCCTGGGTCGCCTGGCCATTGAACGCGACCGGGTCGAGCGGGAAGCCGAGGGCGCCCAGGCCGAAGTCGCCCGCCTGAGCGCCGAGCTCGCCCGGATCGACGCGGACAACGCCCGCGAGGCGCACATCGTCGAGGATGCCGGGGCGGCCCTGGAACGGCTGGGCGCCGACATCGCCGCCGTCGAGGCGGAGATCGCCGCAGCGCCTTCGCGGATGCCCGAGCTGGAAGCCGAGGCGAAGGCCGCCGAGGAGACCCGCGCCAAGGCGGATGGCGAGGTCGAGCGGCTGGCCGCCTCGGTCGCCGCCGACGAGGCGCGTCGCCGGGCCGCCGAGGCCCGGCTGGACGATGCCCGATCGCGCCTGAACCGGACGGTGCGGGCGCTGGATCAAGCCAGGTCGGAACGGGCCGCCATCGGCCCGGCCAACGACCCCGAGGTGCAGGGCGCAAGGGCGAAGCTCAGCGAAGCCGAGGCGCAGTTGGCGGAGGCCCGCGCCGCCGTCGAGGCCGCCGAAAACGCCCGCGGCGACGCCGCCCGGGCCGAACAGTCGGCGCGCGACGAGATGCGCAAGCTGGAGGACCAGCTGGGCCGGTTGAAGACCGAGGCCCGGGGTCTGGCCCAGCTTTCGGCCCGGCCGGCCAAGAGTTCTTATGCGCCGGCTCTGGACTCAGTAAAGCCGGGCAAGGGCTATGAGGCCGCGCTCGCCGCCGCCCTGGGCGAGGACCTGGATGCGGCGCTCGACGCCCGCGCCGCAGCCTACTGGGGCACGCGCGACCTGGCCGCGCCGACCTGGCCGGCCGGGGCCGAACCGCTCGCGCCGCTGGTCGATGCACCGAAGGAGCTGGCCACACGCCTGGCCTTTACAGCGCTGGTCGCCCGCGCCGACGGAGGCAAGCTGCAGGGCGCGCTGGAGCCGGGCTGCCGGCTGGTCAGCAAGGAAGGTGACCTCTGGCGCTGGGACGGCTTCGTGGCCCGGGCAGAGGCGCCCAAACCGGCGGCGATCCGGCTGGAACAACGTAACCGTCTGGCCGAGGCTGAGGCGGAGATCGAACGGCTGACGCCGCTGCATGAGGCGGCGGCGACGAAGGCCCGCGAGACCCAGGCCGCCTTCAAGGCTGCGGAAGCCAATCTCGGGACAGTGCGATCCGCGCCGCGCGAGATTGAGCGCACCCTGGCCGCCGCCCGCGACACCGTTGAGCGGCTCGACCGGGAAGCGGCGCGCCGCGATGCCCGCGCCCAGTCGCTCGACGAGACTATCGCCCGCTTCGAGGCCGAACGGGTCGAGGCCCAGGCCGGGTTCGAGACCGCCGAGGCCGGAATCGACGGCGACGGTGGCGACAGCCTGTCACCCATGCTGGAAGCGGCCCGGGCCG
>JBILYE010000150.1:0-9132 GCA_044377925.1 Caulobacter sp.
CATCGAAAGGGCGCAGGCCAACGACCCGGCGACCGATCACAACTTCCTGCTCGAGCATGAGGATGAAGGCGTCATCGGCGGCCTCGGCCTGTTCACCCCGCTGGGACAGCCGCTGGAAGTCGGCTACTGGGTCGGTCGCGGCTGGTGGGGCAGGGGCTTCGCCTCCGAGGCCCTGCAGGGCGCGCTCAGCTGGGCCAGGCGGGAGTGGAAGAAGCGCTACGTTGTCGCCGGCCACTTCACCGACAACCCGGCCTCGGGCGCGGTCCTTTGCAAGGCGGGCTTCCTCTATACCGGCGAGGTGCAGCGCAAGCACTCCATCGCGCGGGGCGAGGAAGCGGCGACGCGGATGATGGTCTGGCTGGCATGATTGCGGGGAGGCGCTAGTCTCCCCCCAATGACCGAACAGACCCCCTGGTGGCGCGGCGCGACCGTCTATCACATCTATGTCCGCAGCTTCTTCGACAGCGACGGCGACGGCCATGGCGACCTGCCGGGCGTGCTGGCCAAGCTCGACTACATCCAGTCGCTCGGCGTCGACGCCATCTGGCTGAGCCCCGTCCACCCCTCGCCCAACCGCGACTGGGGCTATGACGTGAGCGACTACCACAATGTTCACCCCGACTACGGCTCGATGGACGACCTGCAGGCGGTCATCGACGGGGCCCATGCGCGGGGCATGAAGCTGCTCCTCGACGAGGTGCTGGCCCACACCAGCGACGAGCACCAATGGTTCCACGACGCCCTCAAGGGGGGCGACAAGGAAGACTGGTACGTCTGGGCCCCTCTGAAGGATGACGGCACGGCCCCCAACAACTGGCTGAGCGCCTTCGGCGGCCCGGCCTGGGCCTACCAGCCGCTGCGTCGACGCGCCTACCATCACAAGTTCCTGCGCCAGCAGCCCAAGCTCAACTGGCGTCACCCGGACGCGCGCCAGGCGGCCCTCGAGGTCCTCGACTTCTGGCTCAGCAAGGGCGTCGACGGTTTCCGGCTCGACGTCGCCAACGCCTATCTCCATGACCCGGCCTTGACCGACAACCCGGTCGACGACAGCGACACGGCGCTCCGCTGGTCTGCCGCAGCCAACTTCCAGCGCCACTTCAATGATTCCAATCTGGTGGAGAACATCGAGGCGCTGAACGACGTGCGCCTGACCGTTGATCGCCACCCGGATCGCTTCGTGTTCGGCGAGTTCTCGGAGGAAGCCGACCGCTGCGGCGGGTTTGCGGCGCCGGACGAGGGGCTGCACGCCGGCTACAGCTTCCCCCTGCTGCTGGCGCGCCGCATGGGGCCGGACTTCATCCGCCAGCATATGGAGATGCTGGACGAGCACCCGCGCCACTGGCCCTGCATCACCTTCTCGAACCACGACGTGCCGCGCACGCCCAGCCGCTTCGGCGACGGCTCTTCGGCGGTGGCCAAGGTCATGCTGGCCCTGCTGCTGACCCTGCGCGGCTCGATCCTGATGTACCAGGGCGAGGAGCTCGGCCTGCCCGAAGCCGACCTGACCCGCGACCAGCTCCGCGACCCGGTCGGCGACCTCTACTGGCCGGCCCACAAGGGCCGCGATGGTTGCCGCACGCCGATGCCCTGGAGCCCGGGCCATGCGCTGGGCTTCACCACCGGCAGTCCTTGGCTGCCCGCCGCGCCGGAGCACGCCAGCCTCACCGTCTCCGATCAGGATGCCGATCCGGGCTCGGCGCTGGCGCTGTCACGGGCGCTGATCGGCCTGCGCAAGACTCATCCCGCCCTGCGGCTGGGCGACATCGTGTTCCGCGATGCGCCGGCCCCGATGGCGGTCTTCGAGCGGGCAGGGGAGGGCGAGCGGCTGCTCTGCGTCTTCAACCTGGGTGACGGCCCGGCGCCGGCAGACCCGACCTGGACCGAGGGCGAGTCCCTGTTGTCAGGCGGCGAGGGCGGCCCCTTCGCCTTCCGAATCGCCCGGCTCCAGGAAGGAAAAGGGGCACCTTGAATTGCCGCCGGGCAATTCAATGTGTGCCCGCTGTCCTCAAGGTTTCGGCCTGGGCCGGTAGTCCTCGCCGAGCACGAAGGCGGCGCGGCGGACCCGCTTGCGGTCCAGCCCGGCGCGGAACGAGCCGACCAGTTCGCTGCGGGCGAAGTCGCCCTGCACCAGCGCAATCCGCGGGGCCATCTTGGCGACCCCGTCGGCGTCGCGGCGCACCTCGTCCTCGACCACGGCCAGCACCCGCCGGCCCTGCGCCGGGGTCAGGGGATGGCGCGCCTCGGCCTGGTTGCCGGCCTTGTCGCGGCGCAGCCAGATGGTCAGGGGTGGCGCGCCGGGCTTTCCGAAGTAGTCGCGGCCGTAATAGGCCATGGCGTTGAACAGGAAGCGGCTGTCGACGGCGACGGCGGTCAGTCCCTGGTCGGCCTGCTCGACCTGGGCCCGCTGCACGGTGGCGTCGACCACGTCCTTCCAGCCGCGCATGCGCTTGATGTCGTTGGAGCGGCCGACGGCGTCGGCGATGGCCGGGCTGGCGATGGCCAGGACCAGGAAGCCGACGACCAGGCCCTGAACGACCAGGGTGACGCCGACGCCGATGCGTGTCCACAGGCTCGGCCACCAGCGCACCACCAGGCCACCGACCAGCACGGCGGCGGGGATGTAGGCGGCGGCGGCCCAGTTGGCGTTGGCCCGGCTCAGCAGCGCCTGGATCCCGACCACCACGAAGGGCGGGATGGTCCAGCAGACCAGCAGGATATCCTCGTCCGTCAGCCGCCGGCGCGCCGCCAGCACCCAGGCGGCGATCAAGACGCCGAAGGCCAGGCCGAAGACGCCGAACTGTTCGAACACCACCCGTTGCAGGAGGCCGCCCACATTGAAGCCTATGCCCGAGCCCAGGTCGGCGTTGGCGGCCGTGTGCTGAACGGTCTCGAAACCGTTGAGGGCGTTCCAGATCAGGTTGGGGGCGATAACCAGGGCGAACACGCCCGCCGCGACCAGGGCTGTAGCGGGGCGCCAGATGCTCCGGGCCTGGCGCGAGACGATCAGATGCAGGACGATGCCGATCACCGCATAGATGGCGGCATACTTCGACAGCATGCCCAGCCCCAGCGCCGCCCCAAGACCCGCCGCCGTGAACAGCGGCCGCTTGGCCGTCGGCAGATCGACGTAGGCCAGCAGGGCGATGCTCAGGAAGCAGAGCAGCGGGGTGTCGGTGGTCATGGTGACGTTGGCGACCGCGACCCCCGGCATCAGCTGGTAGGTCAGCAGCGCCAGCACCCCGGCCCAGGGCCCGTACAGCCGGCGTCCGACGGCGAACAGGGTCAGGCCCGTCACAGCATGGAACAGCGGCGCGGCGATCCTCACCCAGGGCTCTGAATCGCCGCCGATCGCCGTCGTCAGGTGGATCACCCAGGCGATCATCGGCGGTTTTGAAAAATATCCCAGATCGAGGCTTCTCGACCACAGCCAGTACTGGGCTTCGTCCGGGTACAGCTCAAGTGGCGTGGCGAAAAGGGCGAAAAGTCGCAACCCCGTCAACAGAGCAGTCGCGGCCAGCGCGAAGCGCCACGGACGACTCGCCTCAAGGTAGGCTTGACGGCTCTGATCCTGCTGTGTGGCGCTCAAGCTCCGCTCCCCTTGCATCGTCTCGGGCCCCTTGTCCTGCTCGGATTGAGGGCGAATTCAGCCCCCTATAGGGCATCCCGCGCACGGGGGTGTCGCAAAGTTGCGACAAGGCGTCTCAATTCGGTCCCAAAGTCTTAACGGCCGCTTGTGCCGGAAAAGTGCGTGGTTACAAGGTGCTCCCGTGGTGACGAGGCATGTGCACGGTCACCAAAGCTTTGCAATCGGGCGCTAATTGGGCGGCCTAATCCGCCATCGAGTGTTCAAAATCGGGCGCTCGTCGGGATGACAGGGGATACCTAATGAGAAACTACAAACTCGCCATCGTGGCGACGACGGCTCTGGTCGGCAGCCTGTTCGCCACCGGCGCCTTCGCGCAATCCACCGGCACCAATGAAGTTGAAGAAGTCGTCATCGTCGCGACCGCCGGTCAGCCGAACATCGACGGCGTCATCACCGCTGAAACCGCGCCGAAGGCGAAGGCCTCGATCGATCAGGAGTTCATCTCCACCCAGGCCTCGGGCCAGACGATCATCCAGAGCCTGAACCTCACCCCCGGCCTGAACTTCACCAACAGCGACCCCTACGGTTCGTCGGGTGGTAACCTGCGTATCCGCGGCTTCGACGGTAACCGCATCTCGCTGACCTTCGACGGCATCCCGCTGAACGACACCGGCAACTACGCCGTCTACACCAACCAGCAACTCGACCCCGAGCTGATCAGCCGCGCCAGCGTTAACATGGGCACGACCGACGTCGACAGCCCGACCGCGTCGGCCACCGGCGGCACCATCAACTACATCTCGCTGAAGCCCTCGTCGGAATTCGGCGGCCGCGTCGTCGGCTCGCTGGGCGAGTTCAACTACGGCCGCATCTTCGGCCTGATCGAGACCGGCGAGATCGGCCCGATGGGCACCTCGGCCTGGTTCGCCGGCTCCACCCAGAAGTACGACAAGTTCAAGGGCCCGGGCGAGCTGAAGAAGTGGCAGCTGAACGGCAAGATCTACCAGCCGATCGGTGACAACGGCGACTTCGTCTCGATCGCCGCCCACTACAACGAAAACCGCAATAACTTCTACCGGTCGGCCACCATGGCCACGTTCCGTACGAACGGCTTCGACTACGACAACAACGCCGACTATGTCCCGAACACCCCCGACGCCGGCATCGCCGACGTCGACTTCGCGGACAACAGCAACTTCTACGGCGTGCGCATCAACCCGTCGAACACGGGCAACATCCGCGCCCAGTCGAAGTTCACCTTCATCCCCGACACCCTGACCTTCACCCTGGACAGCGCCGTGCAGTACACGCTGGCCAACGGCGGCGGCTCGACGGTGATCGCGGAAAACTCTGCCCTGGTGCGTGGTGACGAAACCGCGAAGCCGGCCGGTCTGGACCTGAACGGCGATGGCGACATCCTCGACAGCGTCCGTCTCTACACCCCGAACACCACCAACACCCGTCGCTACACGACGCTGGCCTCGCTGATCTGGAATATCAACGACAGCAACACGGTCCGCTTCGCCTACACCTACGACTACGGTGATCACCGTCAGACCGGCCACTACGGCCTGCTGAACCCGATCTCCGGCCAGCCGCAGGACGTGTTCGGCGGCAAGGACGGCAACGGCCGCAAGGTGCTGAACGCCGACGGTTACGCCCTGCGTACCCGCGACCGCCAGTCCTTCGCCATCCTGAACCAGTTCTCGCTGGAATACCGCGGCAAGTTCTTCGACGACGCCCTGCAGGTGAACCTGGGTCTCCGCGCGCCGACCTTCGACCGCGACCTGAACCAGTTCTGCCTCAGCCAGCGTGGCTCGACGACCGTCCTCTGCACGACCCAGGCGACCTACCCGGGTGACCTGGACAGCGTGACCGCGGGCGTTCAGTCGAACCCGAACGTTGTCTCGCTGGTTCCGGCCGGCACGGGCACCCTCTACATCGTGCCGTACGATCGTAGCGTCAGCTACGACGCGGTCCTGCCGAACGTCGGCGTGTCCTGGCGCTTCGCCGAAGGCCACACCGTGTTCGCCAGCTACGCCGAAGGCCTCTCGGCGCCGCGGACCGACAACCTCTACACCGTCGGCTTCGACACCACGACCAACACGGTGACCAACTCGGACGTCGAGCCGGAAACCAGCAAGGCCTGGGACTTCGGCTACCGCTACAAGTCGGCGAACGTGATCTTCTCGTCGGCCCTGTGGTTCAACGAGTTCGACAACCGCATCGTCTCGGCCTTTGACCCGGACCTCGGCTTCAGCGTCGACCGTAACGTCGGTTCGGTGAAGCTCTGGGGCCTCGACGCCCAGGCCGGCTGGACCCCGAACGAGACCTTCAGCCTGTACGGCTCGCTGAGCTACACCAACAGCGAACTGCAGGATAACCTGTCGCTCGGCACCAACCTGGAACTGCCCACCAAGGGCAAGGTCCTGGTTGAAACCCCCGAGTGGATGGCCGCCTTCCGTGCCCAGTACAACATCACGGAAGACCTGAGCGTCTCGCTGCAAGGCAAGCACGTCGGCAACCGCTACACCACCGACGTCAACGACGAAGAAACCCCGGCGTACGCCGTGTTCGACATGGACGTTCGCTACGATCTGCCCTGGTTCAACGACAAGGGCGCCTACGTCCAGCTGAACGTGACGAACATCTTCGACGAAGAGTACTTCGGCAACATCAGCTCGGGCACCAACGCCAAGACCATCCTGGACGTGAACACCACGGCCGCGGTGACCTCGCGTGCTCCGAACACGGCCTTCGTGTCGGTCGGCGCCCCGCGCACCGTGCAGGTGACCTTCAGCGCCCGCTTCTAAGCGAACGCTTCAAGGTTCAGAGTAGAGCGAAGGGCGGTCCTCACGGGCCGCCCTTTTCTTTTGCGCCTCAAACTCTTGACGTAGGGGTCCGTGGAGGCCACTTGCCCGCCCCATGACCGGTCCCGCTCTCATCCCCGCCGAATGGTCCCCCCACCGCGCCATGTGGCTGGGCTATCCCAGCCATGCCGAACTCTGGAAAGAGGACCTCGACGCCGCCCGTGAGGAGGTCGCCGCCCTGGCCCGCGCCATGGCCGGCCCGGGGGCTGAGCGGGTGCGCCTGATGGTCTGCGGTGAGGAAGCCGAACAGGACGCCAGGGCTCGCCTGGCCGACACGAGCGGCGTCGAGATCGTCCGCGGCCTGTTCGGCGATATCTGGCTGCGCGACACCGGACCGATCTTCTCCAGCGACGGCCGCGCGCTCGGCTTCCGGTTCAACGGCTGGGGCGGCAAGTACGAGATGGAGGGCGACGATCAGGTCGCCGCCCAGATCGCCGCCGCGTCCGGTGCGCCACTGGTCCCCAACGACTTCATCCTCGAGGGCGGCGCCCTCGACCACGATGGCTACGGCACGGTGCTGACCACCCGCCAGTGCCTTATCAACCCCAACCGCAACGCCGAGTGGGACGAGGCCGCCGCCGAGGCTGCCCTGGGCGCCGCCCTGGGCGCGACGAAGGTGCTGTGGCTGGGCGAAGGGCTGAACCGTGACCACACCGACGGCCACGTCGACAACCTGGCCCGCTTTGTTGCGCCGGGCGTCATCGCCTGCCCGATCGCCTGGGGCCGGGCCGATCCCAATGCCGCCATCTATGACGAGACCGCCCGGATGCTCGGCGCGATGACCGACGCCCGCGGCCAGCGCATCCAGGTCATGCGCGTGCCCTCGCCCGGCTGGACAACGGATTCCGACGGCGAGATGGTCCCCGCCAGCCACATGAACTTCATCATCGCCAACAAGGCGGTGATCTGCCCGATCTATGACGAGAAGGCCGGCGCCTTCGCGCTCGACGCGCTTGCCAGCCTGTTCCCGGAACGCAAGGTCATCGGCCTGCCGTCCAGCGCCATCCTGACCGGCGGCGGCAGCTTCCACTGCATCACCCAGCAGGAGCCGGCCTGATGTCGAAGACCCTCACCCTCGCCGCCCTGCAGACCCACTACGGGATGGACCTGGACGACAACATCGCCCGCACCGTCGACCTGGTCCGCCAGGCCGCCGACGCCGGGGCGCAGGTGATCCTGCCGTCGGAACTGCTCCAGGGGCCCTACTTCTGCGTCACCCAGGAAGAGCGCTGGTTCGCCTCCGCCAGGCCCTGGCGTGAGCACCCCTGCGTGAAGGCGCTGGCCCCGCTGGCCGGAGAACTCGGTGTCGTCATTCCGATCTCGATCTTCGAGCGTGAGGGGCCGCACTATTTCAACAGCCTGGTGATGGCCGACGCCGACGGCAGCCTGATGGGCGTCTATCGCAAGAGCCACATTCCTGATGGTCCCGGCTATCAGGAGAAGTACTACTTCCGCCCCGGCGACACCGGCTTCAAGGTGTGGGACACCCGGCACGGCCGTATCGGCGTCGGCATCTGCTGGGACCAGTGGTACCCCGAGTGCGCCCGCGCCATGGCCCTGATGGGCGCCCAGGCGCTGCTCTACCCCACCGCCATCGGCACCGAGCCGCACGACCCCACCCTGGACACGGCGCTGCCCTGGCGTCGCGCCATGCAGGGCCATGCGGTCAGCAACGTCATCCCCGTGGTCGGCGCCAATCGCATCGGTTTCGAGCCCTGGGAGGGTTACCCCAACGGCGGCCAGCGCTTCTATGGGTCCAGCTTCATCTCCGACCATCGCGGCGACCTGATCGGCGACATGGGCCATGACGAGGAAGGCTTCACCTCGGCGACCGTCGACCTCGACTTCCTCGACACCCACCGCGCCGCCTGGGGCTTCTTCCGCGACCGTCGGCCCGATCTCTACGGCGCCCTGAGCACCGGCCGACCTGTGTAGGAAGGCTTCGCCTCCGAAAGCCGGCGGGCGAGCGCTTCAAATTCCGGGACGCTTGGGGCACCCTCGCGCCATGATCGAGACCGACCGCCTCATCCTGCGAGCCTGGCTTCCTTCGGATCTCGATGCCTGGGCGGCGCTCAACGCCGACCCGGAGGTCATGCGCTACTTTCCCGCTACCCTGAGCCGCGAGGAGTCGGCGGCCATGATGGCCCGCGCCCAGGGGCACATCGAGGCGCACGGCTTCGGGGCCTGGGTGATGGAGCGCAAGGCTGACGGGGTCTTCCTGGGCTTTACCGGCCTCAGCCGCCTCAAGCCTGAGAACCCGCTGCACCCTGGCGTCGAGGCCGGCTGGCGTATGGCCCGCCACGCCTGGGGCCAGGGCTATGTCTCCGAGGCCGCCGCCGCCGCCCTCAAGGACGGCTTCGAGCGCATCGGCCTGAAGAGCATCGTCGCCTTCACGGCCACGACCAACCTGCCCTCACAGGCGGTGATGAACCGCCTCGGCATGACCCGCCGCCAGGAGCTGGACTTCGACCACCCGGCCCTGCCCAATGGCCATGTCCTCGAACGCCATCTGGTCTGGGAAGCGACGGCCTAGAGCACGTCAGGCGGAAGTGTAAGCGGTTCCGCCGCCCGGACGTGCTCTAAATGTTTGATTCTAGACCCTTTTGATCAGGTTTTGATGCGTACATCAAAACCTGAAATGGTCTAGCCGCCGCACCCCTCGGCCGCCGGCGCCTT
>JBILYE010000151.1:0-9127 GCA_044377925.1 Caulobacter sp.
CCTGGCAAGCGCAGTGCGGAGCCGGTTCGGGGAAACCCTGTAATACAACGGGATTTTCTGACACCGCCCGGCCCACAGAGAGATTTGTGGCGAGGGGCGATGGCGGACAGGGTGGGATTCGAACCCACGGTGGGCTCACACCCACGGCGGTTTTCAAGACCGCTGCCTTAAACCGCTCGGCCACCTGTCCTGAAGGAGCGGGACGGGCGCTATAGCAGGGGTCATTGCGGCAAAACAGCCATTTGCGCGCCGTTAACCGAAACGAAGACCGGCTCTGCCATCCTCATCGGCGAATGAACGGAGGGGCGGCATGCCGCGCCAGGTCTGGAAGCGGGTAGGGACCGTCTCGATGGCGCTGCTGGCGTCGGCGAGTCTGGCCGCCTGCGCGACACCCCGGCTTTCACCTCGCATGGCGGACAGCAAGCCGGCGCCGCCCAAGCCTGGCGGCCGGGTTCCCGGCACCATGCGGGCCTATCAGGTGGGCGGCATCTGGTACCAGCCGCGGGAACAGCCGGGCTACAACGAGACCGGCATGGCCAGCTGGTACGGCCAGCAGTTCCACAATCGCCAGACCGCCAACGGCGAGACCTTCGACATGTGGGTGGTGTCGGCCGCCCACAAGACATTGCCGCTGCCCTGTATTGTCGAGGTGACCAATCTCGACAATGGCAAGAAGATCAAGGTGCGGGTCAATGACCGGGGGCCGTTCGTCAGCGGCCGCATCATCGACATGTCACGGGCCGGCGCCGATGCGCTGGGCTTCTCCGGCAAGGGGACGGCGCGGGTTCGGGTCCGCTATGTCGGTCCGGCCCCGGCGCGGGGCAAGGATCGCACGCTGCAGTATGCGGGGCTGAACAAGGACGATCAGCCCAAGGCCCTGTCCATCCCGCGGCGCGGCGACGACTGGGTGGTCCAGGCCGGGGCTTTCTCTGAACGTGACAACGCCGAAAAGGCGGTCAACTCCCTGCGCGACGTCGGTCGGGCGCGGATCGTGCCGCTGAAGCGTGACGGCCGCACCCTGTGGCGCGTCGTCATTGAGTCCGGGCGCGATGTCGACGGCGCCGCTCGGCTCCGTGACCAGGTGGCGCAACTGGGCTTTCCAGACGCGAAGTTGATCGCCGACCGCTAGACATGAGTTGCGGTTCAGCCGATGGATTGAGCCCATGTCCAAGGGATTCTTCATCACCTTCGAAGGCGGCGAGGGCGCCGGCAAATCGACCCAGATCCGGCGTCTGGCCGAGCGTCTGAAGGCCCTCGGCCATCAGGTGGTGCTGACCCGCGAACCCGGCGGTTCGCCCGGGGCCGAGGCCATCCGTGATATCGTTCTCAACGGCCCGCCCGAGCGCTGGTCGGCGGTGACCGAGACCCTGCTGATGTACGCCTCGCGGCGGGACCATATCGAGCGGGTCATCCGCCCGGCCCTCGAGGCCGGCAAGGTGGTGCTCTGTGACCGCTTCGCCGATTCCACCCGCGCCTATCAGGGGGCCGGCGGCCAGGTCGACACCCGGCTGATCGACACCCTGGAAGCGACGGTGCTGGAAGGTGTTCACCCCGATCTGACCCTGATCCTGGACCTGCCGGTCGAGGAGGGGCTTGCCCGGGCCATGAGCCGCGGCGGCGGCGAAGATCGCTTCGAATCCAAGGGCGGCGCCTTCCATGAGCGCCTGCGCGACGCCTTCCTCGAGATCGCCCGCAAGGAGCCGGAACGCTGCCTGGTGGTGCGGGCCGATCGTCCGCCCGAAACCGTCGAGGCCGATATCCGCGCCGCCGTGGAGCCGCGCCTGGAGCGGGTGCATGGCTGAGGGGCTGCGTCACCCCCGTGACACCGAGCGCCTGCTTGGCCACGAGGCGCAGGAGGCGGCGTTCGTCTCGGCCCTCAACAGCGGCCGGCTGCACCACGCCTGGCTACTGACCGGGCCCGAGGGCGTCGGCAAGGCCACCTTTGCTTACATGGCCGCCCGTCGGCTGCTCGGCGCGCCCCATGACGGGGCAGGGGGGCCGCTGTCCTCCAGCCAGCAGAGCATTCCCGCCCGGCTGATGGCCGCGAGGAGTCATCCGGACTTCACGGTGCTGGAGCGGATCGGCGAGGACGGCAAGCCGCGCAAGGTGATCCCGGTCGACGAGGCGCGTCAGCTGCCTGAGTTCTTCTCCAAGTCGCCGGCCCAGGCCCCCTACCGCGTCGCCATCATCGACGCGGCCGACGATCTGAACGTCAACGCGGCCAACGCCATTCTCAAGACCCTGGAGGAGCCGCCGCCGCGTGGGGTGCTGTTCCTGGTCAGCCATGCGCCGGGCCGGCTGCTGCCGACCATCCGCTCGCGCTGTCGCACCCTGGCCTTCCGAACGCCGGACACCGATACCGCAGAAGCTATTGTGCGCGGACAGTCGGATCTCGACGGCTACGACACCGCCCGGCTCATCAGGATGGCCGGCGGCTCGCCAGGTCTGGCCCTGAAGATGGCCGCCCTGGGCGTTCTGAAGATGGACGACACCGCCCACGAGCTGCTCAACCACCTCAAGCACCCCGATCCGGCGCCTTTGTTGGCCATGGCTGACAGCTTTCGGGGCGCAGAAGGGGCCGAACGCTTCCAGATGCTGTTCGAGCGGCTGAGCGACCGGGTGCGGACCATGGCCGTAGACCAGGCGCTGAGCGGGCAGGGCGACGACCTCGACCGCTGGGCCGACGTCTGGGAGGTGCTGGAGCGCCTGCCCCGGGAAGCCGAAGCCCTCAACCTTGACCGCGCCGACAGCTTCTGGACCGCTGTCCGCGCCTTGCGAGCCGCCGCCGCCTGATGCTCATCGACAGCCACGTCAACCTGCACGCCCCCCAGTTCGCCGACGACCAGGCCGAGGTCATCGACCGCGCCCGGGCCGCCGGTGTCGAAATGATGGTCACCATCTGCGACAAGGTCAGCAACTTCGAGGCCGTGCACGCCATCGCCATGGCCCATGACGACATCTGGGCGACGGTCGGAACGCATCCGCATGAAGCCAAGGAAAATCCGTCCCTTAAGGCCGATGATCTGATAGCCCTGGCGCAGCGGCCCAAGGTCATCGGCATCGGCGAGTGCGGCCTCGACTTCCACTATGACCTCAGCCCGCGCGAGGTGCAGGCCGCCGTGTTTCGCCAGCACGCCATCGCCGCCCGCGAGACCGGCCTGCCTCTGGTCGTGCACACCCGCGAGGCCGATGCGGTGATGGGCGATATCCTGGAAGCGGAATATGCCGCCGGGCCGTTCAAGCTGTTGATGCATTGCTACACCAGCGGTCCGGAGCTGGCCCGGCGGGCTGCGGCGCTGGGCGCCTGGTTCTCGGTCTCCGGCATCGCCACCTTCAAGGCGGCCCAGGACGTGCGCGACACCATCGCCGATATCATGCCGGCTGACCGCATCATCCTTGAAACGGACTGCCCTTACCTGGCCCCCGTACCGATGCGCGGCCGCCGCAACGAACCGGCCTATCTGCCTCATATCCTTGAGAAACTGGCCGAAATCAGAGGCTGGACCCGGGACGAGGCCGAACAGCGCACGGAGGACGCCTTCTTCGCCCTGTTCGACCGGATTCCCCGGCCGTGACGCTTAGGGTCACGATCCTCGGCTGCGGCAGCTCCGGCGGCGTGCCGCGGGCGGACGGCAACTGGGGCGTCTGCGATCCGGCCGAGGCAAAGAACCGCCGGCGCCGCTGTTCGTTGCTTGTTGAACGGGCCCCGCAGGAGGGTTGGGGGCAGGGGGCCGCGACCACCGTCGTCGTGGACACCTCGCCGGATTTTCGCGAGCAGGCGATTTCCGCACAGATACAACGTCTTGATGGCGTTCTCTTCACCCATGACCACGCCGACCAGACCCACGGTCTGGATGACATACGCGCCTTCGCCCTGAACCAGCGCGCCCGCATTCCGACCTGGATGGACGACGCGACCTGGCGGCGGCTGGAGCAGCGCTTCGGCTATATCTTCCACAGCACCGGCGGCTATCCGGCGATTGGCGAGCTTCGGTCCATGCCGGGTCTGGGCGTCCGGTTCGAGGTCGACGGACCGGCGGGACCGATCCCGGTCGTGGCCTTCGATCAGGAGCACGGCGAGATCCGGTCACTGGGTTTTCGTTTTGGATCAATCGCTTATTCGCCGGACGTCAACGGCCTGCCGGAGGAAGCCTTCGCGGCTCTGGCCGGCGTCGACACCTGGATCGTCGACGCCTTGCGCTACACCTGGCATCCGACCCATGCCAATCTCGAACAGACGCTGCGCTGGATAGACCGGGTGAAGCCGCGTCGCGCCATCCTGACCAACATGCATATCGACCTGGATTTCAATCAGTTAGCGTCGGAATTGCCGCCCGGCGTCGAACCGGCCTATGACGGCCTCAGTCTGGAGTTGCCGCTTTAGACGAGTGCATAATTGCCGATAATATATCTTAGGCGCGTTACGGATACGGCCTTGTTCCTTCAGCAACACCCGAATTCCCTGCCTCCCCCTCAGCCCGGCATCCTGCCGTCGTCAGCTGGCGTGACGGATAATCCGCCAGCTTCCCTTCACTGAGAAAGACGGCGCTATTTGCGCTCGACGCCGTTCGGGACGGTGAAGGCCAGCCTCGAAGTCCAGACAAGCAAACGCCCACGACGGTCAACCGCCGTGGGCGCTTTCAGCCTTGTATGGCCGGTGCGCCTAGAGCGCGTCCTTCAGGGCCTTGGCGGCCTGGAAGGCAACCTTCTTGCTGGCGGCGATTTCGATGGTCGCGCCAGTGGAGGGGTTGCGGCCGGTGCGGGCGGGCTTGTTCTGCACCTTGAACTTGCCGAAGCCCGGGATCGAAACTTCCTCACCCTTCACAGCGGCATCGCGGATCGCGGCGAAGACGCCGTCGACGACGGCCTTGGCCTGAGCCTTGGTCAGCTTCTCGTCCTTCGACGCCACGGCGTCGATGATGTCAGCGGTATTCAATGGAATCTCTCCGTAAATCAGAATCAGCCATGGACCCTGCCAAGGCTATGCAGCGCTGTCACTAGTCAACAGCAGGCTGGCGGTTCCCTAGCGATACGCTATCTTCCTGTCGAGGGCGCGCATTGATGAGGAATGACCCATGCGTATCGTGACTCTGGCCACTATCGCCGCGTTCGGCCTCGCCGCCCCGGCCCTGGCCGCGGAGCCCCAGGTGACCGTGACCTACGGGCCCAAGCTCGAGAAGAAGATCGACGAATACGGTGTCCGCGACGTGGATCGCCTGGCCGAGGAGCTGCGCCAATCGGTGCTCAAGGAAGCCGCCCGCACGCAGACTCTGGACGGCGCCCGCATTGAGCTGGTGCTTGAGGATGCTGTGCCTAACCGCCCGACTTTCCAGCAGATGTCTGACAAGCCGGGCCTCTCCTATGAAAGCTTCGGCGTCGGCGGCGCTTCGATCAGCGGCCGTGTCATTCTGGCCGACGGCGTCAGCCGCCCGGTCAGTTACAGGTGGTACGAGACCGACATTCGCTGGGCCTGGCCATCGGGCACCTGGAGCGATGCCGAGCAGACCTTCGACCGCTTCGCCCGCAGCCTGAGCCGCGACCGGAACCTGTAGTCCGGGGTCTGCTCAATTCGGCGTGACATCGTGTCCGGCATTTCACTTGCCAGACGCGGGCGAAGCGGTTGAGATCGGCTGAACGGCGATAACATAAGCGCCGACCCCAATTAGCGAGGCGACATGGCCGACGGCCGACGATCCATCTGGACCCTGGCGGCGTTCGCCGGGCCCTGCCTGCCCCTCGCGGCGTTCGGCCTGCCCCTGGTCATCACGATCCCGCACTACTACTCCGAAACCCTCGGCGTCAGCGTCACGGCCGTGGGCCTTGCCTTCCTGATGGTGAGGGCCATCGACATCGTCTTCGACCCGATCTTCGGGACGATCCTCGACCGGACGCGCTGGAGTTTCGGGCGCTTCCGGGGCTGGATGGCGATCAGCGGTCCCATCCTGATGCTGGCCATCTGGATGCTGTTCATGGCCAAGCCGGGGGTCGGGGTCGGCTACCTGTGGACCTGGCTCCTGGTCGTCTACATCGGCTACTCGATCGCCGTACTGGCGCACACCTCCTGGGCGGCTAAGCTGTCGAACGACTATCACGAGCGATCGCGCATCTACGCCTTCTGGCAGACCGGCAATGTGCTGGGCATGATCATGATCCTCGCCCTCCCCGTCCTGCTCAACGCCATCAGGCCCGGCAGCACCGAGACCGACATCCTGCACGGCCAGGGCTGGTTCATCCTGCTGCTGCTCCCGGTCATGCTCGCCCTTGCCATCTGGCGCGTGCCGGACGAGGCCCCTCCTCCGGTCAAGACGGGGGAACGCAGCGCCAGCCTGGGCGACTATTTCCGGCTTCTGGCCCGGCCGACGGTCGTTCGAATCCTGATCGCCGACCTGCTGACCGGCCTGGCGCCCGGGATCGCCGGCACCCTTTTCTTCTTCTTCTTCATCCGGGTGAAGCAGTTCACCTTCGTCGAGTCCTCGGCCCTGCTGCTGGTCTATTTCCTCGCGGCGGTGTTCGGCGCCGTCATCTGGACCCGGCTGGCCAAGCGTTTCGGCAAGGCCAGGTCGCTGATCACCGCCTGTGTCACCTATGCCATCGTCCAGTTCCTCGTGGTTCTGCTGCCGGCCGGAAACTTCTGGCTGGCGACACCCTTCCTGATCGCTGCCGGCATCCCCTACTCTGCCGGCGCCCTCCTGCTGCGCTCGATGCTGGCTGACTACAGCGACGAGGAACGCCTGGCCTCCGGCCGCGACCGCACCGGCCTGCTCTACGCCATCCTCACCGGCACGGTGAAGATCGGCTCGGCGCTGGCCGCGACCAGCCTGATCTTGCTCGGCATGCTGGGCTTCGACGGGTCCAGCGCCGCCAAGAGCACCGAGCTGTCGATGGCTGCCCTGCAGGCGCTCTACGCCTTCGCGCCCGGAGTCATCGGGCTGCTGGCGGCGGCGGCGCTGATCGGCTACCCCCTGACGGAGGAGAAGCACGCGGAGATTCTTCGTCAGCTCGGCGAACGCGACGCGGCGACCCCGCCCCCTCAGCCCGAAGACCTGGCGGCCCTATCCCCCGATGTCCTCCCCCGTCCCGCCGAATAGCAAGTCCATCGACCGCCTGCTGGCCATCATGGCTGCCCTGCGAACCCCGGAGACGGGGTGCGCCTGGGATCTGGAGCAGAGCTTCGCGACCATCGCGCCCTATACGGTTGAGGAAGCCTATGAGGTGGCCGACGCCATCGAGCGGGGTGATCGGCAGGACCTTAGGGAAGAGCTGGGCGACCTGCTGTTCCAGGTCGTCTTCCACAGCCGGATGGCCGAGGAGGAAGGCGCTTTCAGCTTTGAAGATGTGGCCGAAGCCATCGTCGACAAGATGATCCGGCGGCACCCGCATGTTTTCGGGGATGCCGGTGACCGCTCGGCTGGCGAGCAGGTCCAGGCCTGGGAGGTGATGAAGGCCGGAGAGCGGGCCGCCAAGGCCAAGACCGGGGTGCTGGCTGATGTGCCCACCGGGCTGCCGGGGCTGACCCGGGCGGTCAAGCTGACCAAGCGTGCGGCCCGCGTAGGGTTCGACTGGCCCTCCCCCGCCGAGGTGATCGCCAAGCTGCATGAGGAGCTCGACGAGCTGCAGGTCGAGATCGAGGCCGGCGATCAGGACAAGATGCGCGAAGAGATGGGAGACCTGCTGTTCGTCGTCGCCAACCTGGCCCGCAAGCTCGACGTCGAGCCGGAAGACGCCATCCGCGCCACCAACGCCAAGTTTACGCGCCGCTTCGCCTACATCGAGGCGAAGCTGGCAGAGGACGGCCGTACGCCGGACCAGTCCGACCTGGCCGAGATGGACGGGCTATGGAACGAGGCCAAGGCGGCCGAGAAGGGCTGAGACGCCGGATCCGGCGGGGATTCAGGCAGAACCGAGGATCACGATCGGGCTTCCGGCAGAGCCGGATGACGGTCACCTTTGAGCCTTCCCAACGGTGACCGTCACACTGCGCGCGACAGTCGTCCAGCCGCTACGGGTGGATCGAGGTCCCTTCGAGGGCGTAGGACACGCGGACCTTGCGGCCGACGCTGGACTTGCCTTCGGCGTCCTTGGCCGCGGCCTTGAAGCTGCCGGCCAGGTCGGAGACGAAACGGCCAAAGCCGTTGCCTTCGGCTTCGATCACGATGCAGTCCTTGGGGCGGCCCGCGGCATTGATGATGCATTCGACGACGGCGCGGCCATGGCGGGCCCCGTCATCGTTGGCGGCGGCGCTGATCCTTTCGGAGTCGGGACGGAGCACCCAGGTCAGCTTGGCTCCGGCGTCGATAACCTTGGGGGATTTGACCGGCGGCGGCGGCGAGGCCGCAAGCGCGCTGCCGGCGATGAGGCAGGCAACCGAAAGGCTGGACAGCAGGAGGGTACGCATTGGAGTTCCTTCTAAGGGTCGCGGACCCTGCCCCTGCGACAGTGGCGCCGCAAGCTTTCTTCCGTCTGGCGATCAGCGTTGTGCCAGCCACTCGGCCGCGGTGATGCCGTACTCGACCTCGCCCTGCTCGCTGCCGGGGATCGGATCGCCCGGTTCCTGGTAGCTGCGCAGATGGCGCATGCCGAGCTTCTCCATGACCCGCCTTGAGCCGAGATTGACGCTCATGGTGTCGGCGTGAATGGCCGGCAGGCCCAGAACGCGGAAGCCGTGATCGGTCAGCGCCCTCGCCCCCTCCACCCCGTAGCCCTGCCCCCAGGCTTGCCGTTGAAGGCGATAGCCGAGGCTGCCAATGCCTCGATCATCGGCGTGGAGGGCAAACCAGCCGATGAAGCGATCATCGGCCAGGGTGCGCGCCGCCCAGACGTCCGGTTCGGTCCCGCGCGGCATGCGGAACAGTTTGCCATCTTCCGGGCCGGGATGGCGCGGGGTCGGTGCGCCCCCGCTGAGGTAGCGCATCACCTCCGGATCCTGTTCGAGGCCGTAGAGATCATCGGCGTCGGACGGCGTGACCGGCCGCAGGACCAGGCGAGCCGTGGCGATCATCGCTTCGGGCGGGGCCCCCTGCCCGCGTACCAATCGACGTGAGGCATGATCCGCTGCCGCCAGGCGACCGATTCCGGGGCGATCAGCTCGAAGTGGCCACCGGGTGTGACCAGGGCCTGGCGCTGTTGA
>JBILYE010000152.1:0-9043 GCA_044377925.1 Caulobacter sp.
ACGAGTCTGATGTTGTCGCTCAGGCCACCGGCGCTGATCGCGTCTTCCACTTCCTGGCGGTAGTCGGTGCGGCCCTGGTCGTCGCCGACGAACAGGATCAGGAAGTCCTCCCGGCCCTCCGTCTTCACCAGGGCGGCGGCGTCGACGATGGTCTTGTGCCCCTTCAGCCGGGTGATGCGGCCGCCGAGCACGAAGACGGTGCGGCCGTCCGGTTTGCCGAGACCCCACAGGTCCCGCAGGGCCTGGATGCGGGCGGCCGTGACCTTGCGCGGATCGAAGCGGGTCAGGTCGACGCCGCGCGGGATAGAGATGACCTTGTCGGCCGGGGCGTCATGTTCGGCGATGACGTGGTCGCGGGTGTAGTCGCTGTTGGCGATCACCAGGTCGCCCCGCGTCATCACCGCATTGTACCAGCGCTTGAGGCCCGATTTGGCGTTATAGATGCCGTGGTAGGTGGCGACGAAGGGGACCTTGGTCGTATGCGCCGCCCACAGGGCGCTGAAGGCCGGCGCCCGGCTGCGGGCGTGGACGATGCTGATCTTCTCCTTGCGGATCAGGTCGATCAGCCGGGCGGCGTTGCCCATCATCACCAGCGGGTTCTTGCTGTGCACCGGCATCTGGACCAGACGCCCGCCGTCGGCTTCCAGCCGTGAGGCCATCCGCCCGCCGCGCGTGGCGACATAAGCCCGGCCGCCGGCGCTCACCACGGCCTGGGCGATGTCGATGGCGGTCTGCTCGGCGCCGCCGGTCTCCAGCTCGGGGACCACCTGCAGCAGCGCGAAATCCGGGGGCAGCGAAGCCAAGGCGGCGGTTACTTCCTTCAGGACGCGGAATGGGGTTAGGGAGCGTAGATAGGCCAATCAGGAGCCCGGCGCCATGACCGAGACCAGCGGATTTCTGGAGCGTGAAGACGGCGAGCGGGTGGCCTGGAAGGCCGTCGCAGGCACAGGGCCGACGGTCGTCTGGCTGGGCGGCTTCATGTCCGACATGGCCGGGACGAAGGCGCAGGCGCTGGCCGACTGGGCGGCGGCGAATGGCCGGGCGTTCGTGCGCTTCGACTACCTGGGCCATGGCGAATCAAGCGGGGCGTTCCGGGACGGGACGATCAGCCGCTGGCGCGAGGATTCCCTGGCCGTGATCGATCAGCTGACCGAGGGGCCGCTGGTCCTGGTCGGCTCGTCGATGGGTGGCTGGATCAGTTGCCTTGTGGGGGCGGTGCGTGCCGAGCGGCTGGCCGGTATGGTGCTGATCGCCCCGGCCGCCGATTTCACCGAAAAGCTGATGCTGCCCGGCTTTCCGCCCGAGGCGCACGCGGCCCTGGCGGCGACCGGCGAATGGATCCGCCCCAGCCTCTACGACGAGGGCGGCTATCCGATTACGCGCACGCTGCTTGAGGATGGCGCCCGCTGGTCGATCCTGCCGGGGCCCGTGCCGATCGAGGTTCCCGTGCGCATCCTGCAGGGGGCAGAGGACCCGGATGTGCCGTGGATGCATGCGCTGGCCCTGGCCCAGGCGTTGAAGGGCGAGGACGTGGTCTTCAGCCTGATCAAGGACGGCGACCACCGGCTGTCTCGGCCGCAGGATATCGCGCGGCTGATCTCGACGTTGGAAGAGGTGGCTTGACGCGCGTGCGTGCTTCGACGCGCGGTCTGCGGCCGCTGCTCAGCATGACTAGACCTAGTGGATTTCACTCAGGTCAGTCATCCTGAGCAGCCCGCAAGGCGGGCGTGTCGAAGGACGCACTACGCCCAGAACGCCTTGATCCGCTCTGCTTCCGCCAGCCCCTGCGCATGCCCCGCGCGGGCAATGTCGCCTCGCCGTGATCCATCCATCAGGTTAGGCCCAAACGCCTCCCCGCTGCCGGCGTCTGGAACAATCAGGGCGGCCTGGCCGCCCGCCGCGCGGACCTGATCGAGTTCGGCGTCGAGGCCGGGCTGCATGAAGGGCAGGAAGGCGGGCGGGGCGACGGCGACCAGCAGGACCTTGCCGTGGGCCTTGGCCAGGTCGGCGTTGGTGCCCGAGCGCATGCCGCCGTCGATATAGCGCCGGCCCTCGATGGTAATGGGCGGGAAGATGGTCGGCACTGAGCAGCTGGAGGCGATGGCCCGGATCAGGGGCGCGGCCTTGTCCTCGCCCCAGATGACCAGTTCGCCGTCGGCCGTATCGACGGCGGTGCAGGCGTAGCCGGTCGGCCAGGGACCGGCGTGGTCGGCCAGCGGGCCGAAGCCGGCGATGAAGGCTTCTTCCGAGACGGTCGTGGTCTCCAGCGCCATCGTCGCCAGCTTGAGGCGGCCCTCGACGGCCAGCGGCTCGCCCGGCGGCTTGCTCATCATCACGCTCATCAGCGGCGTCAGGTCGGGAGCCGCGCGGCCGGTCGGGGCAGCCTCCTTGATCTGGTCGGCGGCGGCGAACTCGGCGCGGAGCATGGCGATCGGGTCGCGACTCAGGGCCAGGTGGGCCCCGACGAAAGAGCCGGCCGAGGTGCCCAGGATCCAGTCGGCGTCGGAGACATCGATCCCGCCGTCCGCCAAGCCGGCCAGCAGGCCCGTCTCCCAGGCGATCCCCACCGGACCGCCGCCGCCCAGAACCAGCGCCTTGCTCATACTCTCATCCCCTATTTTTGGGAGAGGATAGCGGTCAGGCCCTCGCGATAGGAAGGGTAGATCGGTCGCCAGTCGAGTTCGGCCTTGGCCCGGGCGTTGGAGATTCGCTTGTTCTCGGCCCAGAAGCGGCGGGCAGGGGCCGGCATGCCGGCCTCGTCGTAGGGGATGAGCGGCGGCGGCGCCTCGCCGAGCAGGGCGGCGGCATGGGCGTTGACCACGTGAGTCGGGGCCGGTTCGTCGTCGACGATGTTGTAGATCCCGCCGGCCCGCGGACGGGCGATCGAGGCGGCCAAGGCCCCGGCGATGTCTTGCACATGGATGCGGCTGAAGACCTGGCCCGGCTTGACGATGTTGCGCAGGGTGCGCTCGCGGAGACGCTCCAGCGGCGAGCGGCCGGGGCCGTAGATGCCGGGCAGGCGGAAGATCTGGACCGTCAGCCCCATGCCGCGCCCGACTTCAAGCCAGTCACGCTCAGCGGCGACCCGGCGGCCGGCTTCGATGCTGCGGGCGTGCAGCGGGGTGGTCTCGAAACACCAGCCGCCCTCGCGGTCGCCGTAGACGCCGGTGGTCGACAGATAGCCGATCCAGTCGGGAAAGGCGCCGGCCCTGGCGATGGCCGGGACCAGCGCCTCAAGGGCCGGGCATCCGTGGTCGGTCGGCGGCGAGGTGACCAGGATGGCGGTCATCGGCGGGGCGGCGACCAGCGCGGCCTGGTCGCGGCTGTCGATCGGGGTGACGCCGGCGGCGCGGGCCTCCTCTGCCGAGGCTTCCGAGCGGACGGCCGCCCAGACCTCCCAGCCGTCGGCCTGCATCCGGGCGGCGAAGACCCGTCCGGAAAAGCCGAAGCCGAAGATGAGGAGCCGCTTCACGCCGTCATCCTAGAGCAGCGCTTGCACGGCCTCCCGGGCCGCCGCGCCCAGTTCCGGGTGTTGCAGCGCATAGGCGACGTTGGCCCGCAGAAGGCCGATCTTGTCGCCGCAGTCGTAGGTAACGCCCTCGTACTCGAGGGCGTGGAAGGGCTCCAGCGCCATCAGGCGGACCATGGCGTCGGTCAGCTGGATCTCGCCGCCGGCGCCTTTGCCCTGGTCGGCCAGCAGGCTGAAGATTTCCGGCTGCAGGATGTAGCGGCCCGAAATGAACAGGTTGGAGGGCTCGGTGCCCAGCGGCGGCTTCTCGACCATGCCGGTCATGCGGTTGAGACGGCCCTCGCGGCTGTCCAGGGCGACAATGCCGTACTTGTGGGTTTCCCCTTCGGGCGCCGGCTCGACGACGACGATATTGCCGCCGACCTGGTTGTAGGCGTCCATCGCCTGCTTCAGCGGGGCGACCTTGCCCTGCATCAGCATGTCGGGAAGCATGACCGCGAAGGGCTCGTCGCCGATGATGTCTCGGGCGCACCAGACAGCGTGACCGAGGCCCTGCGGCGACATCTGGCGCACGAAGCTCATCTCGCCGGGCTGGGGCAGATCGGCGAGGACGGCCTCGAGGATATCGAGCTTGCCCTTGGCCTTGAGCTGGCTTTCCAGCTCGATGTGGTGATCGAAATAGGCCTCGATAGCTTCCTTGCCGCGTCCGGTGACGAAGACGAAGTGCTCGATGCCGGCCGCGCGGCCCTCGGCGATGACGTAGCTGAGGATCGGCCGATCAACGATGTTCAGCATTTCCTTGGGCGTCGTCTTGGCGCCGGGCAGCACGCGCGTGCCCAGGCCCGCGACCGGAAGGACGGCTTTGCGGACAGGTTTCATGGGAGATGAGGTATCCGAACGACGATCACAATTCCAGCCGGGACGGAACGTCCGGAATGGGGAGTGGTTCTTGGGGGATCATTGGTTCAAGCGTCTGGATATCCGCCCATGAGAGTCCTTCTGACCATCGCTGTCGCCGCCGGGACCACCCTGGCCCTTTTGGCCTGCAGTAAACCGGTGAGCGAGGCGCCGACGGCGGCGGAGACCACGACCACGCCGGCCAGCCCGCCGGCTGACAGCCCGCCGCCGCCGACGGGTTCAGCGGTAGCGCCGCCAAGGGCCGCGCCCGATCCCACCGATCCGACCAGGGTCCCGCCGGACGTGATCGCGCCGGCGCCGGGCGAAGGGGATCAGACCCAGCCGATGCCGCCCTCTTAGGGGCGGGGTCGACCATTTCTCTAAGCTATCGTCATCCCAGGGCTTGTCCCTGGGATCCCGCTGTCCGCTGCTCTTGCGGTGGGAGGAGGCGCGGTCGCGCCTCCAAGCATAGGCTTGTCGCGGTTGAATCGGGGGTCCTGGGCACAAGGCCCAGGATGACGGTAGCGGGGTGGGGGCGGCGCCCCTATTCCACCGTCACCGATTTCGCGAGATTGCGCGGCTGGTCGACATCCGCGCCCTTTTGCACGGCCACATGGTAGGCCAGCAGCTGGATCGGGGCGGCGAAGACCAGGGGGGCGATCAGGGGGTCGCAGGTCGGGGCGATGATGACGTCGGCGCCCTCAGGGGCGTGACGGGCGCCGGCCTCGTCGGTGATCATGATGACGTGGCCGCCGCGCGCGACGACTTCGCTCATGTTGCTGACGGTCTTCTCGAACAGGGCGTCCGAGGGGGCGATGATGATGATCGGGGTGTGTTCGTCGACGAGCGCGATGGGGCCGTGCTTGAGTTCGCCCGCCGCATAGCCCTCGGCGTGGATGTAGCTGATTTCCTTGAGCTTCAGCGCGCCCTCGTAGGCGAGAGGAGCCATCGGGCCACGGCCGAGGTAGAGGACGTCGCGGGCCCGGGCGATCTTGGGGGCCAGGGCGGTGACGGTGGCCTCGACGTCGAGGGACTCGCCGACCAGGCGGGGAGCTTCCAGCAGGACGCGGGCCAGGTGGCGCTCCTGGTCCTTGTCGATGCGGCCACGGGCGGCGGCGGCGGCGACGGCCAGGGCGAGGAGAGCGGTGACCTGGCTGGTGAAGGCCTTGGTCGAGGCGACCCCGATCTCCGGCCCGGCGTGGGTCGGCCACAGCACGTCGGCCTCGCGGGCCATTGTGCTCTCGTGGCTGTTGACGATGGCGGCAGTCTTCAGACCCTTCGACTGGCACCAGCGCAGGGCGGCCAGCGTATCGGCGGTCTCGCCTGACTGGCTGACGGCGATGGCGAGCGTGCCGGGCGTCACGGCCGGTTCGCGGTAGCGGAATTCCGAGGCGATCTCGACATCGCAGGGCAGGCCGGCCAGGCGCTCGAAGGTGTAGCGGGCGATGGAGGCGGCGTAGAAGGCGGTGCCGCAGGCGACGATCTGGACGCGCTCGACGGTCTTGAAGTCGAAGTCGCCGGGGGCCTTCACCGTGCCGCTGACCGCGTCGAGGTAGGCGGTCAGGGTATGCTGGCAGGCGTCGGGCTGCTCGTAGATCTCCTTGACCATGAAGTGGCGGTGGTTGCCCTTCTCGACCAGGGCGGCCGAGGCGCTGACCAGTTTCACGGGGCGGCTGACGGCGTTGCCGTCGGCGTCGAAGATGCGCGAGGAGTCGTCGTCGATGGCGACGAAATCGCCCTCTTCCAGATAGATGATCCTGTTGGTGAAGGGGCCGACGGCCAGGGCGTCGGAGCCCAGGAACATCTCGCCGTCGCCCTCGCCGATCACCAGCGGGCTGCCGCGTCGGGCGCCGAGGATCAGGCGGTCATGGCCCTCAATCAGCACGGCCAGGGCAAACGCGCCGGTCAGACGGTCCAGCGTGGACTTCAGCGCGACCAGCGGGGCGTCGCCGGCGGCGATGCGGCTGTCGATCAGCTGGGCGATGACCTCGGTGTCGGTGTCGCTCTCGAAGGTGCGGCCCTGGGCCTGCAGTTCGGCCTTCAGTTCGGCGAAGTTCTCGATGATGCCGTTGTGGACCAGGGTGACCTTGCCGGCCTTGTGCGGGTGGGCGTTGGGCACGTTGGGGACGCCGTGGGTGGCCCAGCGGGTGTGGCCGATGCCGACGGTGGCGGTCAGGGGCTCGGCGGCCAGCACCTCTTCCAGCGCCTTGATCTTGCCCTTGGCGCGGCGGCGTTCGACGTGATCGCCGACGACACCGGCGATGCCGGCAGAGTCATAGCCGCGGTACTCGAGGCGCTTGAGGCTTTCGATCAGGCGCTCGGAGACGGAGCTCTTGCCGACAATGCCGATGATGCCGCACATGATGGGGACCGTCCTTTGAACCGATAACGCGAAGGCGCCATTAGCACCGCCCGGCGTCACCGGGGCATGAAAATGCGTTGCAGACTGTTGCGTTAAGACTTTCGGCCACGAAACAAGGCGTCGCCAAAAGTTTGTTGGCGAACGGCGTCGGCGGATGCAAAACCGCATCGACAAGAGGGACTTATGGCCAAACGCTCCTATTTCGGCACCGACGGCATTCGCGGTCGCGCCAACAGCCATCCGATGACGGCCGAGGTCGCCCTGCGCGTCGGCCTGGCGGCGGGCAAGCTGTTCCGCACCGAGGCGGACCGGCGTCATCTGGTGGTCATCGGCAAGGACACCCGATTGAGCGGCTACATGATCGAGCCGGCGCTGGTGGCGGGGTTCACCAGCATGGGCATGGACGTGCGGCTGTTCGGGCCGCTGCCGACCCCGGGGGTGGCGATGATGACCCGCTCGATGCGGGCCGACCTCGGCGTCATGATCAGCGCCAGCCACAACGCCTTTTCCGACAACGGCATCAAGCTGTTCGGGCCGGACGGCTACAAGCTGTCGGACACCCGAGAGGCCGAGATCGAGAAGCACATGGACGAGGGGCTTCAGGAAGGCCTGGTCGGTCCGACGGAACTGGGCCGGGTGCGGCGGATCGACGATGCCCAGGCGCGCTATGTCGAGATCGCCAAGGCCACCTTCCCCAAGAGCATGAACCTCAACGGCCTGCGCATCGTCGTCGATTGCGCCAACGGGGCGGCCTACAAGGTGGCGCCGACGGTGCTGCACGAGCTGGGCGCCGAGGTGATCGAGATCGGGGTGGAGCCGAACGGCTTCAACATCAACGAGCTGTGCGGTTCGACCCATCCGGCGACGATGAGCGCGGCGGTCAAGGAGTATCGGGCCGACATCGGCATCGCCCTGGACGGCGACGCCGACCGGGTGACCATCTGCGACGAGACCGGAACCGTCGTCGATGGCGACCAGATCATGGCCATTGTCGCCGGGGCCTGGGCGAAGGACGAGAAGCTGGCCGGGGGCGGCATCGTCGCCACGGTGATGAGCAACCTCGGCCTCGAGCGGTTCATGCAGGGCAAAGGGCTGACCCTGGAGCGGACAGGCGTCGGCGACCGCTATGTCATGGAGCGGATGCGGTCGGGCGGGTTCAACCTGGGCGGTGAGCAGTCGGGGCATGTGATCCTGTCGGACTTCTCGACGACGGGAGACGGGCTGATCGCGGCGCTGCAGGTGGTGGCGGTGATGATCCAGACCGATCAGCCGATGAGCGCCCTGGCGCGGCAGTTCGAGCCGGTGCCGCAGCTGCTGGAGAACGTGCGGTTCAGCAAGGGCGCCAAGCCGCTGGACAGCGAGAAGGTGAAGAGCGCGATCTCGGCGGCCGAGGCGAAACTCAACGGGTCCGGCCGGGTGCTGGTCCGGGCCTCGGGCACCGAGCCGCTGATCCGGGTGATGGCCGAGGGCGACGACGAGGCTCTGGTGGCGCAGCTGGTCGGGGAGATCTCGGACGCGGTGCGGGTGGCGGGGGCTTAAGGCCGCAACGCCAGCAGGGCGAAACTCGCCAGCCAGTGCTCGCCCATGTAGTCGCCGGCGACGTGGTCGAGGGCTGAGGCCAGGTGGCGGGCGGCGGCGTCGCGCGCGACCGGGGCGGCCGGGTGGCTGGCCGGAAGCGCCGCGGCGATGTTCCGCCAGCACCAGGCGCGCGACAGGTTCAATCCATCGAGATGGGCGATCTTGCCGTCGGTGCGGTCGCTGACCGTGGCCGGCTGGAAGAGGGTGGCGGGCAGGCGTTCGGCGGCTCTCGGCAGGAAGCGGTCGAACCAGGCGGGGAAGTCGGCGCCCAGCAGGTGGCGCATGGCCTCGGCTTCCATCAGGGCGGGGGAGAGGAAGTCTTCGCCCGACGGCTCCCAGGCCTGGCAGTCGGCGTCGTCGAGGTGCCAGCGGCGCAGGGCCGCCTTCAGCGGGGCCGAGAGGTCGTGGTCCTCGACCTCTTCGGCATATTCCAGCGCCAGGGTGATGGCGAAGGCCGTGCTGGAATGCACGCCGGTGCGGACCGGATAGGTGGCCAGCGGCAGGTAGGCGTGGAAGCGGTCGACGAAGCCGTCGGCGAGGGGGCGCAGGTGGGCCGACCAGTCGTCGTCGTGGCGCAGGAGCTCGGCCTGCAGCATCAGCAGCCAGCCCCAGCCGTAGGGGCGTTCGAAGCCGCGTGCGCCGGGGCGGGAGAGGTAGGCGGTCTCGACGGCGACCTTGGCCGGGGTGAAGGCGTCGTCGAACAGAGCGCGGATGCCGGCCGCTTCCGGGATACCGGG
>JBILYE010000004.1:0-33964 GCA_044377925.1 Caulobacter sp.
GTTCCGCGCCGTGCGGACGCCGATCCTGATCGACGGGGTCAAGGCGATCATGAGCCGGGAGGCGGCCGATGCGCTGAAGCTCGGCGAGGGTGAAGCGGTGAGTGTGAAGTCATGAGCAAGGGTCAGTATATCGGCGGCCGCTGGGTGGCGGGCGAGGCGGCGGGGTTCGTCAGTGTGGATCCGGCCACCGAGGCGGTGGTCTGGGAAGGCGCTTCGGCCAGTGGGGTCCAGGTTGCGGCCGCCGTGGCGGCGGCGCGGGCGGCGTTTCATCCCTGGGCCGACCTGCCCCGCGAAGAGCGAGTGGCGGCCATGCGGCGCTATCAGGCGGCGTTGAAGGAGGCGCAAGGCGAGTTTGCGCAGGCGATTTCGCGGGAGAGCGGCAAGGCGCTTTGGGAGACCACGGCCGAGGTCGGCTCGATGATCGCCAAGGTGGATGCCTCGATCGCCGCCTATGACGAGCGGACCGGGGTGAAGGAGACGGCCATGGGGTTCGGGCGCGCCGTGTTGCGCCATCGGGCCCATGGGGTGATGGCGGTGCTGGGGCCGTATAATTTCCCGGTGCACCTGCCCAATGGGCATGTGGTGCCGGCGCTGCTGGCCGGGGACACGGTGGTGTTCAAGCCGTCGGAAGAGACGCCGTGGTCGGGCGAGATCATGGCGTCGGTGCTGGAGAAGGCGGACCTGCCGGCCGGGGTGTTCAACCTGGTGCAGGGCGGGCGCGAGGTCGGCGCGGCGCTGATCGATCAGGAGATCGACGGGCTGCTGTTCACCGGGTCCGGCGCGGCGGGGGCGCACTTCCGCCGGCATTTCGCCGAGCGGCCGCATGTGATCCTGGCGCTGGAGCTGGGCGGGAACAATCCGCTGGTGGTGTGGGATGCGGTGGACGCGGAGGCGGCGGCGGCTCTGGTCGTGCAGTCGGCGTTTATCACGACCGGGCAGCGGTGTTCGTGCGCCCGGCGGCTGGTGCTGCCGGAGGGGCGCGAGGGCGATGCGGTGGTCGAGGCGCTGCTGGCGCTGACCGACCGGTTGCGGATCGGGCCCTGGGATGGCGAGGAGCCGTTCATGGGGCCGCTGATCCATGCGCGCGGGGCCAATGCGGCGCGTGAGGCGGCTGGGAAGCTGGGCGGCGTGGCGTTGCGGGTTCCGGGCAAGATCGCGGGATTGAGCGACGCCTTCATCACACCCGGGATTTACGACGTCGGGCATCACGAGACGCCGGACGAGGAGATCTTTGCGCCGATCCTGCAGGTGCGGCGGGCGGCGACGTTTGACGGGGCGATGAGCCTGGCCAATCACACGCGCTATGGGCTGTCGGCGGGGCTGATCAGTGATGATGCGGCGCTGTGGACGCGGTTCCAGCAGCGGATCCGCGCCGGGGTGGCCAACTGGAACCGGCCGACGACCGGGGCGGCGGGCACGGCGCCGTTCGGCGGGCTGGGCGACAGCGGCAACCATCGGCCGAGCGCCTATTACGCGGCGGACTACTGCGCCTATCCGGTGGCCAGTTTCGAGGCCGACCGGGTGGTCTCGACGCTGGGCGAGATCAAGGGGCTGAAATGACTCACGCCGTTGAAGCCAACTGCGACGGCCTGGTCGGGCCGACGCACAGTTTCGCCGGGCTGGCGCCGGGCAACCTGGCCAGCGAGATCCACAAGGGCGAGCCGTCGAACCCGCGCGCGGCGGTGATCGAGGGGCTGTCGAAGATGGGGCTGCTGCACGATCTGGGCCTGCCGCAGTTCGTGTTGCCGCCGCATGAGCGGCCGGATGTGGGGTTCCTGCGGTCGTTGGGATTTGGCGGGACCGATGCGGCCGTCGTCGAAGCGGCGGGGCGTGAGGCGCCGGAGCTGCTGAACACCGCCTGTTCGGCCAGTCCGATGTGGGCGGCCAACGCGGCGACGGTGACGCCGAGCGCCGATGCGGCTGACGGGCGTGTGCATTTCACGCCGGCCAACCTGCTGACCAACCTGCACCGCAGTCTGGAAGGGGAGCAGACGGCGCGGTCGTTGCGGACGCTGTTCCCGGATGAGGCGCGGTTTGCGGTACACGACCCGTTGCCGGCCCAGCCGCACTTCGCCGACGAGGGCGCGGCCAACCATGTGCGGCTCTGCGCCGACCACGGCGAGGCGGGGGTCAACCTGTTCGTCTGGGGGCGGGATGCCTGGGAGGCCTGGAGCGGCAAGTTCCCGGCCCGGCAGACGCGGCAGGCCTTCGAGGCGGTGCAGCGGCGGCACGGGGCCGGCGGGGCGGTGTTCGCCCAGCAGGCGCGGCGGGCCATCGAGGCCGGGGTGTTCCACAACGACGTGGTCTGTGTGGGCGCCAGGCAATGCCTGTTCTTCCATGAGGCGGCGTTCGAGGATCGCGCCGCCGTCGAGGCCGACATTCGCGCGGCGGCGGGCTTCGAGCCGGTGTTCGTCGAGGTGGCCGAGGCCGATTTGCCGTTGGCCGAGGCGGTGAAGAGCTACCTCTTCAACTCCATGCTGATCAGCCTGCCCGGCGAAGACCGCCTGACCCTGATCGCGCCGATGGAGGTGGCCGAGACGCCGCGCGCCCATGCGGTCGCGCAGGGCCTGGTCAGTGGCAACGGGCCGATCGGGCGGGTCGAGTATGTCGATGTGCGCCAGTCGATGCGCAACGGCGGCGGGCCGGCCTGCCTCAGGTTGCGGGTGGTGCTGACCGAGGAGGAACTGGCGGCGACGAACGCGGGCCAGCGGTTTTCGCCGGCGCTGCAGTCGCGGCTCGGGGCCTGGGCGGAGGCGCGGTATCGCGACCGCCTGTTGCCGGCGAATCTGGCTGATCCGGCGCTGCTGGTCGAGAGCCGGACGGCGCTGGATGAGCTGACGCAGATCCTGGGGCTGGGGTCGGACTTCTATCCGTTCCAGCGCTAGCTGGCCGCGAGGCGCCCGCCGGCTATTGCGTAAGCCTGGGTCCCGGTCGTGAAGACGCGGTCCGACGGCAGGACCGCGTCGATCGCCACGTCTTCCGCCGCTTCCAGTGCGGCGTAGATCGGCGCGAAGTCCTGCAGGGTGGCGTCGAGCAGGGCCTGCAGGCTGGGGATGACGAAGTAGACCTGCTGGAAGTCGTCGATCCGATAGGGGGTGCGCATGGTCCGGATAAGGTCGAAGCCCAGCCGGTTGGGGGAGGGATCGTCGAGGGCGAAGATGCTCTCGGTCCGCGAGGAGACGATCCCGGCCCCGTAGATGCGCAGGCCCTTCGGCGTCTCCAGCAGGCCGAACTCGACGGTGTACCAGTAGAGGCGGGCGAGGTTGTGAAGGCGCCCCAGGCCGACGGCGCGCTGGCCGCCCTTGCCATAGGCTTCCATGTAGTCGGCGAAGGTGGGGTCGGTCAGCATCGGCACATGGCCGAAGACATCGTGGAAGATGTCCGGTTCCTGAAGGTAGTCGAGCTGGTCGCGCTTGCGGATGAACTGGCCGGCCGGGAAGCGACGGTTGGCGAGATGGTCGAAGAAGACCTCGTCGGGGACCAGACCGGGCACGGCGACCACGCTCCAGCCGGTCAGGCGCTGGAGCTCGACATTGATGACGTTGAAGTCGGGAATGCCGCCGCGGTGCAGGTTCAGGGCCTCGAGCCCGTGCAGGAACTCGTCGCAGGCATAGCCCGGCAGCAGGGCCGCCTGGCGTTCATAGAGGATGTCCCAGGTCGCGTGTTCTTCCGCCGTGTAGGCGGCCCAGCCCTGGTCGATCGTCCAGTCTTCGCGCGCCCCGGGGGGCGGCGCGGCGGTAAAGCCATCGGCGCTCATGGGGAGAGATTACGTTGCACCGTGTGGAAATTTCCGCCGGATTTGCCTCGATTTGACCGATCCGGCAGAAGGATGTTGCGTGCTTCGACACGCGACCGGTGGCCGCTCCTCAGCATGACGAATAGAGGGGACTGCACAATCGGTCGTCCTCCTGAGTAGCCTCACACCGTGAGGCATGTCGAAGGACACAGCGGTGCTAGTGCGCCACCCGGGGCCGCATGTTGTAGTGGCCGTCCTCGAAGCCGTCGAAGATCAGGGCCGTGTGCGGATGGCCGACCGGCTCGCCCGTGTCGTCGGGCAGCAGATTCTGCTCGGAGACGTAGGCCACGTAGGTGTTCTGATCGTTCTCGGCCAGCAGGTGGTAGAAGGGCTGGTCCTTGCGCGGACGGATCTCTTCGGGAATGGAATTCCACCATTCCTCGGTATTGGCGAAGGTCGGGTCGACGTCGAAGATCACACCGCGGAACGGGAAGACCCGATGCCGGACCACCTGACCAATGGCGAACTTGGCGAGCTGAGTGTTCATAACGATCATAGTGTACGCCTCCCGCCTGACTGAATCCTGAACGTAGTGATCATGGCGGAGTCGGCAAGAGCGGGGTTCCTTCTTCGCGACAAACTGGTCTAGGGTCGCCTTGAAACCGGGCGCCGATCCACGGCCGTCCGCGCAGACAGGTGACAACCATGTCGGAGGCGCCAAGCGCCCGGCCGCAGCCCCGTGAGGGCCAGCGCGGGCAGGGTGGACCGCCGTGCTATGCGGCGCTCGACCTGGGCACTAACAATTGCCGCCTGCTGGTGGCGACGCCGACGCCCGGCGGCTTCCGGGTCGTCGAGGCCTATTCCCGAATCGTCCGGCTGGGTGAGGGTCTGACCCAGACCAACCGCCTTTCCGAGGCGGCCATGGAGCGGGCCATGGCGGCCCTGACCGTCTGCGCCGAGAAGGTGCGGCGGCGCAAATGCGTGCGTTTCCGCGCCATCGCCACCCAGGCCTGCCGCGGCGCCGAGAACGGTCCGGAGTTCATTGCCCGGGTCGCCGAGCAGACCGGCCTCAAGCTGCAGATCATTCCGCCCAAGGAAGAGGCCCAGCTGTCCGTCGCCGGCTGCGTCAACCTGCTGGACCGCACGTCCGAGGCAGCCCTGGTGGTCGATGTCGGCGGCGGCTCGACGGAGCTGTCGTGGGTGGACCTCAAGGGACAGGGACTGGATCTGCGCCCCCGGCAGTTCGCGGCCTGGAAACTGCCGATCAAGGCCTGGCTGTCGATCCCCATCGGCGTGGTCACCCTGGCCGAGCGGTTCCCGGAAGGGGAGAAGGCCTCCGAGGCCTGGTTCCGGTCGATGGTGGAGGCTGTGAAGGAGATCCTCGCCGCCTTCCCGCACGCCGATCCCTTGCGCGAGGTGTTCCAGGCGGACCGGGCCCATATGGTGGGAACCTCGGGCGCGATCACGAGCCTCGCCGGGCTGCACCTCAACCTGCCGCGCTATGACCGCAACCGGGTCGACGGCATGTGGATGACCCGGGCGGAATGCGAGACGGCGGCGGACCGACTGATCGCCTGGACGCCGGCGGAACGCGCGGCCCAGGCCTGTATCGGACCCGACCGTGCCGATCTGGTGCTGGCCGGCGCCGCCATCCTGCAGGCGGTTCAGGAGCTCTGGCCCTGCTCGCGGGTGCGGGTCGCGGACCGGGGCCTGAGGGAAGGCATCCTGATGAGTCTGATGAGCGAACAGCGGCCGCGCCGCCGCCGACGTGGCGGAAGGGGCCGTGGCGCTGTAGAAGCGGCGGCATGACCGACGAAGAACCCCCGCGCCGCCGCATGGTGAAGCCGCCCACCGGCGGCCTGGAGGCGGGACGCCACAAGCCCGCCCGCCTGAAGACCGCCTACCGGCGCACGCCCAGCCAGCAGGCCTGGCTTGAGCGCCAGATCAATGACCCCTTCTCGGCCGAGGCCAGGGCCAAGGGCTATCGCAGCCGCGCGGCCTTCAAGCTGAGCGAGATCGACGACAAGCTGAAGCTGATCAAGAAGGGCACCAAGATCATCGACCTGGGCTGCGCGCCCGGAGGGTGGATCCAGATCGCCCTGGAGCGCGGGGCAGGCCCGGTGGTCGGCGTCGACCTGCTGGAGGTCGATCCCTTGAGCCCGGCCACCATCATCCAGATGGACTTCACCGATCCCGAGTGCGGGCCGAGGTTGATGGAACTGCTTGGCGGACAGCCCGATATCGTGCTGTCGGACATGGCGCCCAACACCGTCGGCCACCGCGAGACCGATCACATCCGCATCGTCGGGCTGATCGAACTGGCGGTGGACTTCGCTATTTCGGTGCTGAAGCCCGGCGGATCCTTCATCGCCAAGGCCTTCCAGGGCGGCGAGACAGCGGAGGTCATCGGCCGGCTGAAGAAGCATTTCGAGAAGGTGCAGCACATCAAGCCCAAGGCCAGCCGCGCCGATAGCTCGGAAGTCTTCCTGGCGGCGACAGGGTTCAAGGGCTCCTGAAGGCGCCTCCCCGGATCCAAAAGATCCGGAGAGGCCAACTCGTCAGTGCATCGAATGCTTGATGCGGCTGATCTCGTCGTGGTCGCTCTTCACCGACTGGTAGGCGTCGATGATCTTCGTCCGCAGTTCGGTCGGCAGTTCGTCATCTTTCGTGGCGGCCTCGTACTTGGCCTTGATGACGTCTTCGCCGCGTTCGACTTCGTTGATGACCCCCTTGTCGTTCGGGCCGCCGGTGAGGGCGGTCTTCAGGTCGACGAACCTGTTGTGCAGCTTGCCGGCCAGGGACTGGTCGTCCTCGGGTTCACCGCCGAAGCTGCGGACCTCGGCCTGCAGGCGGCGGCTCAGCTCGAGACGCCTGGTCGAGCGTTCGGAGAACATGCTGCGGTATTCGCTGCTCTCGACGTTCTCGGCCGCTTCCTTGTAGCCGTGGGCGCTGTCGAGGGTGGTCTCGATGAGGCTGTTGAGAACCTTCACGGCGTGATCGTTGCTGCTGTGCATGGGGACGCTCCAGTGACTGTGGGAGCGTTCAGAACCCCTCAGACTCCCCGGTGTTCCGAAAATCCATCACTGACGGGGCAAAGGGCGTTTGTGACGGCGGCGCGGTTGACTCCACCCCCCTGCTGACACATACGCGGCCCGCAAAACGGAGAGTCTCATGGAGATTCGCGAAGGGCTCACCTTCGACGATGTTTTGCTTGAACCCGGTCCGTCGGATGTGATGCCGACCCAGGTTTCGACCGAAACAAAATTGACGCGCGAGATCGGGCTTAACATCCCGCTGGTTTCGGCCGCCATGGATACGGTGACCGAGAGCCGACTGGCCATCGCCATGGCCCAGGCCGGAGGCATGGGCATCCTGCATCGCAACCTGACGGTCGATGAACAGGCCGACCAGGTGCGCGAGGTCAAACGCTACGAAAGCGGGATGGTCATCAACCCGCTGACCATCAACCCGACGACGACGCTTTCGCAGATCCTCGAGATCAAGGCGCAGCGGAAAATCTCGGGATTCCCGGTGGTTGAGCCGGACACCGGACGTCTCGTCGGCATCCTCACCAACCGTGACATGCGGTTCGAGAGCAATGGCACGACGCCGGCGGCGGCGCTGATGACGGTCGATGGGCTGGTCACGGTGCGCGAAGGCGTATCGCGGGCCGAAGCCCAGGACCTGCTGCGCCGGCACAAGCTGGAGCGGCTGATCGTCGTCGACGAGGAGGGCCGCGCCGTCGGCCTGATCACCGTCAAGGATATCGAGAAGGCCCAGGCCCATCCCCTGGCCGCCAAGGACGAGAAGGGCCGGCTGCTGGTCGGCGCCGCCTCGACCGTCGGCGACGCCGGGTTCGAGCGCTCGCTGGCCCTGGTGGACGCCGGGGTCGACGTGGTGATCATCGATACCGCCCATGGCCACTCCAGCCAGGTCACGGCGGCGGTGGCCCGGCTGAAGCGCGAGACCAACCGGGTGCAGATCGTCGCCGGCAACGTGGCGACCTACGACGGGGCCCGCGCCCTGATCGACGCCGGCGCAGACGCGGTAAAGGTGGGCATTGGCCCGGGCTCGATCTGCACGACGCGGATCGTGGCCGGCGTGGGCGTGCCGCAGCTGACGGCCATCGAGCAGGCGGTGCGGGCGGGTCGCGACAGCGGCGTGCCGATCATCGCCGATGGCGGCATCAAGTCGTCGGGGGATCTCGCCAAGGCCATCGCCGTCGGGGCGTCCTGCGCCATGATGGGCTCGATGTTCGCCGGCACCGACGAGAGCCCGGGCGAGGTGTTCCTCTACCAGGGGCGCTCCTACAAGAGCTATCGCGGCATGGGCTCGCTGGGCGCCATGGCCCGTGGTTCGGCCGACCGCTACTTCCAGAGGGAAGTCACCGACTCCCAGAAGCTGGTGCCGGAAGGCATCGAGGGCCAGACGCCCTACAAGGGTCCGATCGGGCCGGTGATCCACCAGATGGTGGGCGGCTTGCGCGCCGCCATGGGCTATGTGGGGGCGCCGACCATTCCGGAGCTTTGGGACCGGGCGCGGTTTGTGCGGATTACCAACGCGGGCCTGCGCGAAAGCCATGTCCACGACGTGATGATCACCAGGGAGGCCCCGAACTACCAGGGCTCCAATTGAACGTGAGTGAGGTTACCCAGTGAGGGACGGCGGACGCATCGCGGCGGCGATCCAGGTGCTGGATGACATCGAACTGCGCCACAAGCCCGTTCGGCAGGCGCTGAAGACCTGGAGCGACGGGGCTCGTTACGCGGGCTCCAAGGACCGGGCCTGGGTCTCGGGCCTGTCGCTGGACGTGCTGCGCCGGCAGCGCTCGCTGGCCCATCTGATGGGTGAGGAGAGCAACCGCGCCCGCGCCCTGGCGGCGCTCCGCTGGATCTGGGACTGGGACATGGACCGGCTGGGCGAGGCCTGCGCCGATCCGCATGGCCCCGGCCCGCTGACCGACCACGAGATCGCCACCCTCAACGCCAAGCCGTCGCTCAAGGGCGCCAAGGCCGATGTGCAGGGCGACTATCCCGACTGGATCGAGGCCAGCATGGCCCGCACCTTCGGCAAGGATCGCGTCGAAGAGGGCATCGCCTTTGCCCAGCGCGCGCCGGTCGATCTGCGGGTCAACCGGCTGAAGAGCGACGCCTACGAAGTCCTGAAGGCGCTGGACGACATGGGCGCCGAGCCTGCCGGCATCCTGCCGGACGCCCTGCGTGTGCCGGCCCCGGCGGCGGCCGAGCGGGCGGCGGCGGTGGAGATCCATCCCTCTTTCGCCATGGGCTGGTTCGAGGTCCAGGACCTGGGCAGCCAGATGGCGGCGGCCTGCGCTGGCGACGTGGCCGGTCAGAAGGTGCTCGACTACTGCGCCGGCGGCGGCGGCAAGACGCTCGCTCTGGCGGCGGCCATGGGCAACACCGGCAAGATCTACGCCTACGACAGCGACGCGCGGCGGATGACCGACATCATCCCGCGCGCCACGCGGGCCGGGGTCACCAACCTCGAACTGCGCACGCCGCTGAACAAGGAACCGCTGAACGGCCTGCAGGGCGAGATGGACCTGGTGTTTGTCGACGCACCCTGCACGGGCTCGGGCACCTGGCGGCGGCACCCGGACGCCAAGTGGCGGCTGACCCCCGACACCCTGCAGCGACGCCTGAATGAACAGCGCAAGGTGCTTGATCAGGCGAGTGAATTCGTCAAGCCGGGCGGCCGGATGGTCTATGTCACCTGCTCCTTCTTCGCCGAGGAAAACGAGCAACAGGTCGAGGCCTTCCTGGCCCGCAACGACGCCTTCAAGCTCCGCAAGCTGACCCTGTTCCCCGAGTACACGACGCCGCAGGGCTACCTGCGGCTCAGCCCCCGCAAGGCCGGCACCGACGGCTTCTTCGCAGCTCTACTGGACCGTAAAAAATGAACCACCAGTCCGTCCTCATCGTCGACTTCGGCAGCCAGGTGACCCAGCTCATCGCCCGCCGGGTTCGTGAGAGCGGGGTCTATTGCGAGATCCATCCGTACGACAAGGCCGCCGCCGCCCTGGCCAGCGTCAAGCCGGCGGCCATCATCCTGTCGGGCGGTCCCGCCAGCACCACCGAGGACGAGAGCCCGGCGGCCGATCCGGCCCTGTTCGCGGCCGGCGTGCCGGTGCTGGGCATCTGCTATGGCGAGCAGACCATCTGCGCCCAGCTGGGCGGCAAGGTGGAGAGCGGCCATCACCGCGAGTTCGGCCGGGCCGAGATCGAGGTCACCAAGGCCAGCCCTTTGTTCGAAGGCTTCGCCGAGGTCGGCCAGCCCGAGACGGTGTGGATGAGCCACGGCGACCGGGTCACCGCCATTCCGCCGGGCTTCGAGGTCATCGCCGTCAGCCCCGGTGCGCCGTTCGCCGCCATCGCCGACGAGACACGCAGGATCTATGGCGTGCAGTTCCACCCGGAGGTGGCCCACACCCCGCGCGGCGCCACCCTGCTGCGTAACTTCACCCACCGCATCGCCGGCCTGACCGGCGACTGGACAATGGCCGCCTTCAAGGACGAGGCCGTGGCCCGTATCCGCGCCCAGGTCGGCACGGGCCGGGTGATCTGCGGCCTTTCGGGCGGCGTCGACAGCTCGGTGGCGGCGGTGCTGATCCATGAGGCGATCGGCGACCAGCTGACCTGTGTCTATGTCGACACCGGCCTGATGCGGTCGGGCGAGAGCGACCAGGTCGTCTCGCTGTTCAGGAACCACTACAACATCCCGCTGATCCACGTTGACGCATCGAAGGAATTCCTCGGCGGGCTGGCCGGGGTTTCCGACCCGGAGACCAAGCGCAAGATCATCGGCAAGCTGTTCATCGACGTCTTCGACAAGGAGAGCGCCAGGATCGACGGCGCCGAGTTCCTGGCCCAGGGCACCCTCTATCCCGACGTCGTCGAGAGCGTCTCCGCCCGCGGCGGCCCCAGCGCGGTGATCAAGAGCCACCACAACGTCGGCGGCCTGCCCGACTACATGAAGCTGAAGCTGGTCGAGCCCCTGCGCGAACTCTTCAAGGACGAGGTGCGGGTGCTGGGCGTCGAGCTTGGCCTGCATCCCGACTTCGTCGGCCGCCACCCCTTCCCGGGGCCGGGCCTGGCCATCCGCATCCCCGGGGAAATTACCCCGGAGAAAGTCACGGTTCTGCAGCAGGCCGACGCCATCTACCTGGACGAGATCCGCAAGGCCGGCCTCTACGACAAGATCTGGCAGGCCTTCGCCGTGCTGCTGCCGGTCAAGACGGTCGGGGTGATGGGCGATGCCCGCACCTATGAGAACGTGCTGGCGCTGCGGGCGGTGACCTCGACCGACGGCATGACCGCCGACTTCTTCGAGTTCCCCTGGGACGTGCTCGGCAAGACCGCCACGCGGATCATCAACGAGGTGCGCGGTGTGAACCGGGTGGTCTACGACGTGACGTCGAAGCCGCCCGGCACCATCGAGTGGGAATAGCGGTGTATCTGTAGTTCTCCGGCAGCCTGTGATTGGCTTGGCCATCGCCTGCCATTGAGCCGACCCGGGCGTCGATCGGCTCCTGGCGGACGTAATTCTATGAAGCAGTCCTCCGCCGGGGCGGATTTTCGCGGGTGCAGACGTTCTACGCCGCCTTTACCTGGCGAGGCTGGGTGCGCGGGCAGAAGGGGTTAGAGGCCGAAACGGAAGCCGTAGCCGATCCCGATGGTGGCCTGGGTTTCGGACCCTCTTTCCCGGATCAGCGGCGAGTCGGCCGCCGCATCGCCAAGGCGCTCGACCGACCCGAACACGGTCACCGCGCTGTTGCGCGACACCGGCAGGATGACGCTGGCGCCCAGGCCATAGGACAGCAGGCCGCCATCGGCGCTGTAGACGGCCAGGCCGGCGCCCGCCGACTGGGCGGGATCAATGCCGAAATAGGTCTGCATATAGTCTTCGGAAGCGAGACTGACCCGGGGGCCCATGCTGACCAGGGTCGCGCCAAGGCGGGTCTGGTAGGTCAGGGAGGCGTCGGCCAGGACGCCCTCATGGCCGCCGAAACCCTGGCGGACTTCACCGCGCAGCCGCCATGCCGCGCCTTCCCCGAACCGCCGCTCAACGAAGACGCCCACTTCGCCGGCGGCATCGATGTCGCCAAGGCCCCGCAGCTCGTCACTCTCTCCGGAAATGCGGAAGGGAGAACCGCCGTCTTCCTCGTCGCGCCCGAAGCGGATCTTGGCGATCGGGCCCGCCCGCCAGGCATCGCTCGATACCAGGTTGTAGCCGACGCCCTCGGGAATGGAGGCGAAGAAGCGGTCGCCGTAGCTGACGCGAACGTCCGGAAAAAGAGAGGCGGCCGTGTCATCGGACCCCTGCCAGGCCGGGCCGGCGATGAGTGCGCCGCCAAGCTGCATCGTCCAGCCGTCCGGAACTTCCGACGGGGGCCCCGACTGCGCCAGCGCGAGGGCAGGCTGGCCAAGAGCCAGGACGGCGACAGAGAGAGCGAGGCGCATGTCTTGTGGAACTCCAGAGCCTGTGGGTCGGGCGCCCAGATTGGGTGCGCCGCCCGAAGGCTCCGAGTTAGCGCAGGCTCGATGCCTGTCCAGAGGCAATCTGTCGACGGCGTACCTGATCGATCTACGGCACCACCCGCACCGCGCCCTTGGCGGCGCTGGTGGTGAAGGCGGCGTAGGCGCGCAGGGCGGTGGAGACCTTGCGAGGCCGCTCGGCCGCCGGCTGCCAGCCCTTGGCGTCCATGGCGGCGCGGCGGGCTTCGAGCTCGGCCTCGTCGACCCGCAGGCTGATGCTGCGGTTCGGGATGTCGATGTCGATGATGTCACCTTCCTCGACCAGGCCGATCAGGCCGCCCTCGGCCGCCTCCGGCGAGACGTGGCCGATCGACAGGCCCGAGGTGCCGCCCGAGAAGCGGCCGTCAGTGATCAGGGCGCAGGCTTTGCCGAGGCCCTTCGATTTCAGATAGCTGGTCGGATACAGCATCTCCTGCATGCCGGGGCCGCCCTTGGGGCCTTCGTAGCGGATGACCAGCACGTCGCCGGGCTTGATCTTGCCGGTCAGGATGGCGCTGACCGAGGCGTCCTGGCTTTCGAAGACGCGGGCCGGGCCGGAGAATTTCAGGATGCTTTCGTCGACGCCGGCGGTCTTCACGATGCAGCCGTCGATGGCCAGGTTGCCGCTGAGCACGGCCAGGCCGCCGTCCTGGCTGAAAGCGTGTTCGGCGCTGCGGATGACGCCCGTCTCGCGGTCGAGGTCGAGCTCTTCCCAGCGGCGGGACTGGCTGAAGGCGGTCTGGGTCGGCACGCCGCCGGGGGCGGCCTTGAAGAAGGTGCGGACGGTCTCGCTCTCGGTCCGGGAGATGTCCCAGCGGTCCAGAGCGGCGCCCATGCTGGGGCTGTGAACCGTCGGCAGGTCGGTGTGGATCAGGCCCGCCTTTTCAAGCTGGCCGAGGATGGCCATGACACCGCCGGCGCGGTGGACGTCCTCCATGTGGACGTCGGACTTGGCCGGGGCGACTTTGGAGAGGCAGGGCACCTTGCGGGAAAGCCGGTCGATGTCGGCCATGGTGAAATCGATGCCGCCCTCGTAGGCGGCGGCCAGCAGGTGCAGCACGGTGTTGGTCGAGCCGCCCATGGCGATGTCCAGGCTCATGGCGTTTTCGAAGGCGCGGAAGCTGGCGACGTTGCGGGGCAGGACGCTCTCGTCGTTCTGTTCGTAGAAGCGGCGGGTGATGTCGACGATCAGGTGGCCGGCTTCAAGGAACAGCCGCTCGCGGTCCGAATGGGTGGCCAGCACCGAGCCATTGCCGGGCAGGGAGAGGCCGAGCGCCTCGGTCAGGCAGTTCATCGAGTTGGCGGTGAACATGCCCGAGCAGGACCCGCAGGTCGGGCAGGCGGAGCGTTCGATGGTGGCGACATCCTCGTCGCTGACGCTGTCATCGGCGGCGGCGACCATGGCGTCGACCAGGTCGAGGGCGACTTCCTTGCCCTTGAGGATGACCTTGCCGGCCTCCATCGGGCCGCCGCTGACGAAGACCGTCGGGATATTGACCCGCAAGGATGCCATCAGCATGCCGGGGGTGATCTTGTCGCAGTTGGAGATGCAGACCATGGCGTCGGCGCAGTGGGCGTTGACCATGTATTCGGTGGCGTCGGCGATCAGCTCGCGCGAGGGCAGGCTGTAGAGCATGCCGTCGTGGCCCATGGCGATGCCGTCATCGACGGCGATGGTGTTGAACTCTTTCGCCACGCCGCCGGCCCGTTCGATCTCGCGGGCGACCAGCTGGCCGAGGTCCTTCAGGTGGACGTGGCCCGGCACGAACTGGGTGAAGCTGTTGACCACGGCGATGATCGGCTTGCCGAAGTCGGCGTCCTTCATGCCGGTGGCGCGCCAGAGCCCACGGGCGCCGGCCATGTTGCGGCCATGCGTGGAGGTGCGCGAGCGATAGGCGGGCATGTTTTTTCTCAGTTTAAGCGTTCGAGCCGGGGAGGCGGGGAGAAAATGCCTCCAGAGAGGGGCAATGTCCATGATTTCAGGCGGCGGAAGGTTTTGACGCGGTCCAGGCCAGGGCCTGCAACTCCAGGGGTGGTGTGCGGGGTCGGCAATCTATGCCTGAATGGGCGCTGAAGGGTCCGGGAGGGGCCAGGATCAGGAGCGCGCCCTTGGAAAACAGTGACAGCAACCTGCCGGCGGCGCCGCCGTCTCCGGTCGATCTGGCGAGCGGGGTCGCGGCCTTCGAGCTCCTGCTGGCGGGCCAGCCGATCGATCCAGGCTGCACGATTGTTGATGTAGAGGTCTGGCAGGCCCTTGCTCAACCCTCGCGGGCCCGGCTGACCCTGGCGAACAGTCAGCCCGGCGCATCGTTCCCGACCGGGGACAGCAGCGACCTGTCGGCCGGCGTGACGGTGACCCTGTCCCTTGGCTACGGGTCGGCGCTTACCCCGGTCTTCGCCGGTGCGATTCACCGTCAGACGCTGCGGGGCGCCATTGATGCGCCCGCCGTGCTCGTCATTGACGCGCTTGGCGCAGCGTCGGACGACCCGGGCGCGAGCGGCGGGCCGGTGCTGACCCTGGCCTGGGGAGTTTCCGTCTTGGCGGCCGATCTGGCGCTGGAAGCCGGGCTTCAGGGGCGGGTCAGCTTCCAGGGCAGCGCCCTGCCTCGCCCTGGAAGCACAGTTCTTCTGCAGGGGTTCGGCGGCGCCTTCGATGGCGCGGTCACGGTCCGCGAATGTCACCAGCGCCTGACGGACGGGATGTGGACCACCGACCTGACCGTCGAGCGCAGGCCCTAGTATCCCACCGGCCCTATCGGCGCGGGGCCCTCATGCCTATCTGCAGGATCGATTTCCGCGCGGGCCGGCGCGGGCCACCTTCATCCTTGCCAGGACCTTCGCCCATGACCGAGCAGACCCACCTGACCTTCAACGACGGCCGCACCATTCCCCAGGTCGGCCTTGGCGTCTGGCAGACGCCGAACGATACGGCGGTGCAGGTGGTGAAGACGGCGCTGGACGCCGGCTATCGTCACATCGACACGGCGGCCGCCTATCGCAACGAAAAGGGCGTCGGGGAGGGGATCAAGGCGTCCGGCCTGAGCCGCGAAGACGTGTTCGTCACCACCAAGCTGTGGAACGACAACCAGGGCCATGATGAGACGCTGGTCGCCGCCGAGAAGAGCCTGGGGCGCCTCGGCCTTGAGTATCTCGACCTCTACCTGATCCATTGGCCGGCCCCGGCGAAGGGGCTGTACGTCGAGAGCTGGAAGGCGCTGGTGCGGCTGCAGCAGGAGGGCCGGGTGAAATCCATCGGCGTCTCGAATTTCGCGGCCGAGCACCTGGACCGGATCATCGGCGAAACCGGCGTGGCCCCCGCCATCAACCAGATCGAGCTGCATCCCCGCTTCCAGCAGCGCGCGCTACGTGAGGCCAACACAGCGCGCGGCGTGCTGACGGAGTCGTGGAGCCCGCTCGGGCAAGGGCAGTTGCTCAGCGACCCGGTGATCGCCGGCATCGCCGCCAGACACGGAAAGACGCCGGCCCAGGTCATTATTCGCTGGCATGTCGACAGCGGCCTGGTGGTGATCCCCAAGTCGGTGACGCCCGAGCGGATCGTCCAGAACTTCGGGGTCTTCGATTTTCAGCTGGATGAGGCGGACAAGGCGGCGATCGCCGGCCTGGATTCCGAGGCCGGCCGTATCGGTCCCGACCCTTTGACCGCGACCTTCTGAGCGGCTGCGCCATGACCGCGCTTGCCGAGTTTCCGATCACCCGGCGCTGGCCCGCCAAGGGCTGGCTGGACTGGGTTATGGCTCGGCCGGCTGTGCAGCGGGGCCTTTTTATTCCGTCGCGGGACTGAGGTCCGCCGAAAAAGAAGAGGGGCCCGTCGCGTTTGCGCGCAAACGCGACGGGCCCCTGCTTCCTAGAACTCATCCCAGCCTTCAGCTTCCGGCGCCCTTGCGAACTGCGAGGTCTGCTTGAGCGCGGGAGCGGTGTGGCGGCTACGGAAGTCCGCGGCGGCGGGCCGGGGCGCGGCGACCATCACGTCGGGGCGGCGGGCCGGGGCGGCCGGGGCCGAGCCGCTGGTGCGGAACTGCGAGACCAGCCGGGCCAGTTCGCCCGCTTCACGCCGCAGGGCATGGCTGGCGGCCGTCGATTGCTCGACCATGGCGGCGTTCTGCTGGGTCACCTGATCCATCTGGTTGACGGCGGTGTTGACCTCGCTGAGGGCCGAGGCCTGCTCCTGGCTGGAGGCGGTAATCTCGGTCACCAGCGTGGTGATCTCGCTGACGCTGCCGACGATGCGTTGCAGGGCCTGGCCGGTCTGGCCAACAAGGGCGACGCCCTGGCCGACCTGCTGGGAGGAGGCGCTGATCAGGGCCTTGATCTCCTTGGCGGCGTCGGCCGACCGCTGGGCCAGGGACCGCACCTCGGAGGCGACAACCGCGAAGCCGCGGCCGGCGTCGCCGGCCCGGGCCGCTTCGACGCCGGCGTTCAGGGCCAGAAGGTTGGTCTGGAAGGCGATCTCGTCGATGACGCCGATGATCTGGCTGATCTCGCCGGCCGAGCGCTCGATCTGGCTCATGGCCGAAACCGCGTTGGAGACGATGACGCCGCTCTGTTCGGCATCGGCGCGGGCGGTGCGCACGACCTGATCGGCCTGCTTTGCGCCTTCGGCGGTGCGTTTGACGGTGGCGGTGATCTCGTCCAGGGCGGCGGCCGTCTCCTCGAGGGTGGCGGCGTTATGCTCGGTGCGGCGCGACATGTCGTCCGCGGCCTGGCTGATCTCGTCCGACCCGGAGCGGATGGCGGTGGCATTGTCGTTGATCACGCCCATGGCCGTTTCCAGCTTGGTCAGAGCCTCGTTGAAGTCGATCTTCAGACGCTCGTAGTCGCCGGGGAATTCGGCGTCGATCCGCCAGGTCAGGTCGCCGGCCGACAGGGCGCTGAGCCCCTTGGCGGTTTCCTCGACGACGATGGCCTGTTCGGCGGTGGCTCTGGCGCGTTCGGCCTCGGTGCGGTCGCGGGTGGAGCGGGCGTCGCCTTCCATCCGCTCACGGTCGCTCGAGGCGGTGCGCAGGGCCATGGCGTTGTCCTTGAACACCTGCACCGCGCGGCTCATGGCGCCGATCTCGTCGCCGCGAGCGGCGCTGGCGATCTCGACGTTGAGGTCGCCCTGGGCCAGGCGTTGCATGTCGCCGGTCAGGGCGCGCACCGGGCGGCTGAGCGTGCGGGCCAGCAGCCATCCGGCGACGGCGGCCAGCAGGGCGGCGAGCACGACCCCGAGAATAACCAGGGTGACCGTCATGGTCAGGGTGGTATCAAAGGCCTCGCGTTCGGCCTTGATACCGGCTTCCGATATGGCGGCGACCTTGTCGAGGTTGTCCTCCACAGCGCCCATCAGCTCGTCCGCCCGGCCTTCGCGGCCAACAAGAGAGCCGGCCTCGGCGACCGAACCCGCTTTCAGCAACTCGCCGGCTTGCTCGACGGCGCCCTTGTACCAGGCCTCCGCGGCGGTCTCGGTGTCGGCGATCGCGGCCAGTTCGGCCTCGTCACCGGCCGAAGCCTCACGCAGGATCGCAATGCGCTTGCCGAAGTTCTCGCGGTGGGCGTTGACCCGGCCGAGGTAGTACTCGTCCTGGCTGAGCACCCAGCCGCGGAGACTGTTCTCCTGGCGGGTCAGGTAGAAGCGGGCCTCGCGGATGGCGACATCCTCGCTCCAGGCGACCTTCAGCCGTTCCTGCTGGGTGCTGATGTTCTGCACCTCGTAGACAGTGAAGGCGCCCGACACGCCCATGATGGCCACGACACCGGCGAAGGCGGCGGTGACTTTGCGGGAGATGTTCCAGTCGGCGAAGGCCATGCGCTGAATTCCTGACTAGAAGCTGTAGGTCAGGGCGGCGACGAGCCGGCCCTCATAGCGTTCGCCGAGCTCATGGCCATCGGTGTCGTACCAGCGCAGATCGCCCGAGAAGGCCTTGGTGAACTTGTGCCTCACCCCGATATTCCAGGCGTCGTAGTCCGTTCCGTTCTCGGTCCGGCGCACGCCGTAGGCGACAGTCACCTTGTCATTGTCGCCGAGCTTGGCGCCAGCCTGGGCCTCGACCCACCAGGCCTCATCGGTTGAGCCATAGGTGTCAGGGGAATAGTTGACGCGCATGCGGCCGCTGAAGGTCTTGCCGAAGTCTCGCGACAGGTCGAACTGGGCCTCGAAGTACCCACTGTCGACGCCGTTATCCTCACCGATCATTTCCCGGTAGAGCAACTGGCTGTCGAGTTCGTAGTCACCGAATTCGGCGACATAGCCGCCGGTCATGATGACTTCGGAATTGGCGCCCTTGGACGAGGCAGCCTGGGAATAGAAGGCGTCAGCGTAGAAGCCGCCTTCGGTCCAGCGCAGCGAGGCGCTGACGGCCGGGTCTTCGTCGCTCTTGCCGAGACCCTTGCCCAGATACTGACTGGCAAGGCCGACCTTGCCGGAGATGTCACCAGCCATGGCGGGTGCGGCGATCGCCATACCGAAGACGACGGTGGAGATAACAGCGATATGTTTCATGGAGCCTCTCGAAGATTTGAGGCTCTTTAGGCGGCACTAGATTGCGATGTCGTAAACGCTTGCCGCGTCAACAATTCTCAGGGGCATTCTCTATCGGCAACTCGAAATTCCCGGAAAAGAGAATCACTATGCTTAGAATCTCACGGCGAACGAAGCGGAGACGGTATCTCCGTTCTCACCCGGCGCGTCGATCTCGCGATACCATCGCAGCGCCACAGTCGCCGGTTTCCCAACGATCCTGGTGTCATAGCCGATAATCGGGCCGGCGGCGGAGCCTTGCCATTTCATGGCGCCGAGCCGGGGTCCGCCCCGTGTCTTGTCGCCGACTGTGCGGGCGGAATAGCCGACAGCGCCGAAGCGAAAGTCACCGATCCGGCGGACGACAGCGCCCTCGGCTTCGAACAGGCCCTGCGTCTGAAAGTCGCGGGCGTTGGCCTCGGTTTCCTCGACGAAGCGGCTGGCGGCCGAGACGTCCCATTCCGAGTCCTGGCCTTTCCAGCTCAGGCGGAAGGCCGGGGCATCCCGCACCGCCCAGGCATTTGGCGTCTTTGGCGCCGTGACGCTGGCCACCAGACGGTTTTCGGCGGGAGAGACGCGAAGGCGCTCAAGCGTCGGGTCCGTCAGGACCTGGGCGGCGGCGTGATCGGCGCAACCCAGCGCGCCCGCGAAGGTCAGACAGGACAGGAACAGCCTCATTCCCTGCTAACGGTCGCGGGCCGCCCGGGTTGCAGCCGGTTCTTGCGGCCCACGAGGTTGACGCTCCGGGCGCATTCGGAGAGGACGGCCCGGTCACCGCAGGAAGCCCGCGCCATGCCCACCACCATGTTCGGAATCAAGAACTGCGATACCGTCGCCAAGGCCCGAAAGTGGCTGGAAGGCGAGGGCGTCGCCTACGAGTTCCACGACTACAAGACCCTGGGCGTCACCGCCGACAGGCTGCGCGCCTGGGCCGGCGAGGTGGGCTGGGAAGTGCTGCTCAACAGGGCGGGCACGACTTTCCGCAAACTGCCCGAGGCGGATCGGCAGGACATCGACGAGGCCAGGGCCATCGCGCTGATGGTCGCCCAGCCGTCCATGATCAAGCGACCCGTGGTCGAGGGGGCCGGGCCGCTGCTGGTCGGGTTCAAGCCGGAGCGGTACGCGGCGGCGTTCGGCAAATAATCTGGACGCCCTGCATCCAGACCGCTGTTCGGCGGCGACTAGTTCTCGAAACCGGGCGATGATCGCGCCGGGCTGGAGGGCAAGACGATGGAAGACCTGTTTCGATCCTTCTGGTGGCTGTTGTTCCCGTTGGGGTTTTTCGTGGTCCAGGCGTTTGACCAGGTGATGCGCTACCGGCGCCACCGCGACACCCTCGACCTGATCAAGAGCTACACCGACCAGGGCAAGGATCCGCCGCAGGCGCTGGTCGACCGCGTGGCCGGCAAGCTGAGGGCCGACGAAGAGGCCGAGGACAATGAGGACGGCTGGAGCGACCGTGAGGACCGCCGTCACTATCGCCGCCTGCGCCGTCGCGAGGGCCGCTGGTACCAGGTGGTGCTGTTCGGTGTGCTTGCCGCCGGCTTCGGGTTCGCGGCGGTCAGCGACATGTACAGCGCCAGCGGCGCCTTCCTGATCGTCGCCTTCGTGATGGCCGCGCTCTGCCTGGCCTCGCTGGTCACCCTCCTGACGACCCGGCGGGACTGATGGACGCCGCTCTGGTGAGAGCGGCCCGGGAGGGATCCCAGGCCGCTTTCGCCCGACTGGTCGAGCGCCATCAGGCGCCCCTGCGCGGCTTCCTGCGCCGGGCGCATGGCTGGGCCGAGGCAGACGACATTGCCCAGGAGGCCCTGGTCACCGCCTGGTCGAGCCTGAACCGGCTGCGCAACGACGAGGGCTTCCGGCCCTGGCTGTTCGGCATCGCCTGGCGGAAGGCGCAGACGGCGGCGCGCGGCGCGCGTCGCTCGGCGGTGCGGGACCACGACTGGGCGGCGACCGAGGAGCAGGCAGCGCCCGATGGCCTTGGCGCGGAAGATCGGCTGGCGCTGCAGGCGGCGCTGGCCCAACTTGTTCCGGAGCAGCGGGCGGCGGTGACCCTCTGCCTGGCCGAGGGCTGGAGCCATGGCGAGGCGGCTGAAGCGCTGGGCTTGCCGCTCGGCACGGTGAAGTCGCATGTGGCGCGTGGACGCGATAGACTGCTGGCGAGTTTGGGAGAGCGTACATGACCCCCGATGACAAGATCGCCGCCTTTCTGGGATCCGCCCGTCCGGCGTCGGAGCCGTCGTTCAATGCCGCGGTGATGAAGGCCATCGCCCGCCGCGAGCTGGAGCGGTCGCTGCTGGTCGCCGCCCTGGGCGCGCTTGTCGGCGGTCTGGTGCTGTGGGCCGTGGCCCCGGTGCTGGCCCCCGTGCTGGAACCGGCGGCGCAGTCGATGGCGACGGGGGTGGCCGTGCTTATCGCGACGCTCAGCCTGGTCGGCATGGGTCAGCTTGTCATGCGTCCGCGGGAGGCCTGAGGCAGGGGGTTTCGCGCCTTACGAACATTTCATGCGGAAATCCGCATCCGTTGCGCCCCCCTCGCGCCTCTCATGATCAGATGGCGCACGCAACAGCGCGGCGCCGCAGAGATTCGAGAGAAGGTTCACCACCATGGAAGTCCTCATCCCCATTTCGATGTTCGCCATGATCGCGGCCATTGTCATCGTCCCGAGCTGGCTGAAGAGCCGTGAACGCGCCGAGATGCAGAACACCCTGCGGGCCGCCATCGACAAGGGCCAGCCGATGCCGCCCGAGGTCATCGACGCCCTCACCAAGAACGTGAAGCAGCCCTCGTCGGCGCTCAGCGACATTCGCACCGGCGTCATCTGGATCGCCATCGGGGTCGGCATCGGCGTCTTCGGCTACTTCGTCTCCTATGAGGCGGACGGCGCCCTGCATCCCATGATGGGCATCGGCGCCATCCCGGTGATCATCGGCGCGAGCTTCGTCGTCCTCAGCTTCTTCAACCCCAACAAGGGCAAGCAGTCCTAGGACGGCTTTGGCTCCAAGGGGGAGTGAGACACCATGGCCCAGGCAAGGGCTGTTACCGGACTGCACGATGTGGAGCTCGCCAGCCTCGCGGCGGCGGGCGACCGCCAGGCCTTCGGCGAGCTGGTGCGCAGGCACAGCTCCGCCGTCCGGGGTCTGCTGCGTCGGATGGGGGCCCAGCCCTCGACCGCCGACGACATCGCGCAGGACGCTTTCCTGACCGCCTTCGAGCGGGTCTCTGAATTCAGGGGCGAAGGGACGTTCGCCGCCTGGGTGAAGCGGATCGCCGCCCGGCTGTACGTGCGCCGCTGGCGCAAGGACAGCCGGATGACCGAAGAGGTCGAGCAGGACGACGAAGGTCATGGCGGAGAAGTCTCCACCGTGGATCGCATCGATCTGGACGAAGCCATGAAGAGCCTGTCCGACCAGGAACGTTTATGTGTGTCGTTGTGCTACGGCGCGGGACTTTCTCACGCTGAAGCGGCCGAAACCATCGGGGCCCCCTTGGGGACTGTGAAATCCCATGTCAAACGTGGTTTGGATAAGCTCCGGATCCGACTTGCGCCAACTCAAGGCGCAGGGCGCGAGGCGGAAAGGCAGGATCATGTCTGATCTAGAATTCGAAACGCGCCTCGACCGCATGTTCGCCGAGCCACCGCACTTCCAGGACGCGGAGCTGTTCGCGCGCCTGCTGGAGCAGCGGATGGAGCGCGGCTGGTCGCTGCGCCGTCTGTTGATCGGCGGCGCCGGCATTGTCGCCGGCATCGTCGGGGTCGGCCAGATGATGGGCGCGGGCCTGTTCCTGAAAGCCGCCGGCAGCGAGGCCACGGCCCAGGCCAGCGCCGTGGGCAAGGCCTTCACCGAGGTGATGAGCGCCAGCTCCAGCCTCGGCGCCCTGCCGATCAGTCCGGAAGTGCTGTGGATGACGGCGGCCCTGGGTGTTATGGCCCTCGGCTTCGCGATCACGCGGGCCACCCAGGAGTTCTAGCGTTGTCTTCCCATCGTCAGGAAGCGGTCCGGCGTCTCGCGGCGCCGGACATCGCCGCCCGCAAGGGCGGCGATCCCATTGTCTGCCTCACCGCCTATACCGCCCCGATCGCCGAGATTCTCGACGACCACTGCGACCTGCTGCTGGTCGGCGACAGCCTCGGCATGGTGGTTCATGGCCTGCCCAACACCGTCGGCGTGACCATGGAGATGATGATCCTGCATGGTCAGGCGGTGATGCGTGGGGCGCGCAAGGCCATGGTCGTCGTCGACATGCCCTTCGGCTCCTACGAAGGCAGCGCCCAGACGGCCTATGACAACGCCGCCCGGATCATGAAGGAGACGGGCGCCCAGGCGGTGAAGGTCGAGAGCGGCCCGACCGTGCCCGAAACCATCCACTACATGGTCCAGCGCGGCATCCCGGTCATGGGCCATGTCGGCCTGCGGCCCCAGGCGGTGCTGGTCGACGGCGGCTTCAAGGCCAAGGGGCGCGACGAGGACAGCCGGGCCCGGATCATGGCCGAAGCCAAGGCGACGGCCGATGCGGGGGCGTTCTCGGTCGTGGTCGAGGGCGTCGCCGAGGGCCTGGCGCGGGAGATCACCGCCGCTATCGCGCCGCCGACCATCGGCATCGGGGCGAGCGCCGGCTGCGACGGCCAGATCCTGGTCACCGACGACATGCTGGGCCTGTTTGACTGGACCCCGAAGTTCGTGCGCCGCTTCGCGGACCTGCGCGGCGAGATCGCCGAAGCCGGGGCGAAGTACGCCGCCGAGGTGAAGGCGCGGACGTTCCCGGGTGAGGCCGAGACCTACTTCGCGAAGAAGGGCTAGGACTCTCCCTCTCCTTTATGGGGAGGGTAGACGCGCCTTGCGCGTCGGGTGGAGAGGTCGGATGCAGCGCACTCTGTCACGCGACGGCCCCACCCTGACCGCTTCGCGGTCGGTCCCTCCCCATAAAGGGGAGGGAGGGGGTGTGGGGACTTCCCCCCATCCCCAACGCACACTAGACAGTTCGCCTCCATTCAAGCCCCGCCAGAGCCATGCACGACATCCGAGCCATCCGCGAAAACCCCGCCGCTTTCGACGCCGGCTGGAGCGCGCGTGGGCTGTCTCCGCAAACGCCGGCCATCCTGGCGCTGGACGGGGAGATGCGGACGGCGACCACCGCCCTGCAGGCCGCGCAGAGCCGCCGCAACGACGCCAGCAAGCTGATCGGCCAGGCCAAGGCGAAGAAGGACGAGGTCGCTGCCGCCGCCCTGATGTCGGAAGTCGAGGCGCTCAAGGCCGAGATGACCACCCAGGGCGAGATCGAGGCCCGCATCGGCGGCCAGCTTCGTGACCTGCTGGCCAGCCTGCCGCAGATTCCCGACGCCCAGGTCCCGGCCGGCGCCGACGAGGCCGGCAACGTCGAGCAGCGCCGTCACGGCGACCCCGTCCGCCTGAACAACGCCCGCGACCACGTCGATCTCGGCGCGGCGCTCGGCGGCATGGACTTCGAGGCCGCCGCCCGCATGAGCGGCGCCCGGTTCGTGGTGTTGAAGGGGCAGATTGCTCGGCTGGAGCGGGCCCTCGGCCAGTTCATGATCGACGTGCAGACGACCGAGAACGGCTACACCGAGGTCAGCCCGCCGCTGCTGGTTCGCGATGAAGCGGTGTTCGGCACCGGTCAGTTGCCCAAGTTCGCGGAAGACCTGTTCCGCACCACCGACGGTCGCTGGCTGATCCCCACCGCCGAGGTGTCGCTGACCAACATCGTTCGTGAGCAGATCCTCGCCGAGGAAGAACTGCCCCTGCGGATGACGGCCCTGACCCCCAGCTTCCGCTCGGAAGCCGGCTCCAGCGGGCGCGACACGCGCGGCATGATCCGCCAGCACCAGTTCTACAAGGTCGAGCTGGTCTCGATCACCGCGCCGGAGCAGTCGGAGGACGAGCACCAGCGCATGGTCCAGTGCGCCGAGGGCATCCTCAAGAAGCTCGGCCTGTCGTTCCGCACCATGCTGCTCTGCACCGGCGACATGGGCTTCACCGCCAGGAAGACCTACGACCTTGAGGTCTGGCTGCCGTCGCAGAATACCTATCGCGAGATCTCCAGCTGTTCCAACTGCGGTGACTTCCAGGCCCGGCGCATGGACGCCCGCGCCAGGAAGGCCGGCGAGAAGGGCACGCGCTTCGTCCACACCCTCAACGGCTCGGGCCTGGCGGTCGGCCGCACCCTGGTGGCGGTGATGGAGAACTATCAGGACGAGAACGGCCGGATCGCCATTCCGGACGTGCTGCAGCCCTACATGGGCGGCCTCAAGCACATCGAAGCGGCCTGATGCGCATTCTCCTGACCAACGACGACGGCATCCATGCCGAGGGCCTCGAAAGCCTCGAGAAGATCGCCCGCACCCTGACCGACGACGTCTGGATCGTCGCGCCGGAGTACGAGCAGTCGGGCGCCAGCCGGGCCCTGACCTTGGCCGATCCTCTGCGGGTGCGAAAAGTGGCCGACCGCAAATGGGCGGTGACCGGCACCCCGACCGATTGTGTGATGCTGGGCATCCGCAACCTGGTCGAGGGCAAGGCGCCGGACCTGGTGCTGAGCGGCGTCAATCGCGGCCAGAACATCGCCGAGGACGTGACCATGTCCGGCACCGTCGCCGGCGCCATCGAGGGCATGGCCCTGGGCATTCCGTCCATCGCCCTGTCGCAGTCGATGCTGGCCTTCCATGATGAGGTCATCCCCTTCTGGGAGACGGCCGAAACCTACGGCCCGGGCATCGTCAAACGGCTGATCGAGATCGGCTGGCCGAAGGACGTCATCATGAACGTCAACTTCCCGTCGCGTCCGCCGGAGGAGGTGACCGCCGTCGAGGTGACCCGCCAGGGCTTCCGCGACATGCACATCCGCAAGGCCGAGCGGCGCACCGACCTGCGCGGCCGCGACTACTACTGGATGGGCTTCTCCGGCCAGCTGAGCAATCCCGCCGAGGGCACCGACCTGAAGGCCACCTATGAGGGTCGCATTTCGGTGACGCCCCTCCATATCGACCTGACCCACAACGAAACCGTCCATGCGCTGAAAGGCCTGTTGGGCGGGGCCCCGCCGAAAGCCTGAATGTCCAACTCGCCGCCCGAGCATGCCCCTCAGGAAGAGGGTGAGGATCGCGCCAAGCTGATCCTGGCGCTGCGCGAGCAGGGTGTGACCGACGTCAAGGTCCTGGGCGCCATAGAGAAGACGCCGCGCGAGATCTTCACGCCCGATCTGTTCAAGGCGCGATCCTGGGAAGATTCGGCCCTGCCCATCGCCTGCGGCCAGACCATCAGCCAGCCTTACATCGTCGGCCTGATGACCCAGGCCCTGACCCTGGACCGCCGCTCTCGGGTGCTGGAGATCGGCACCGGCAGCGGCTATCAGACCGCCATCCTCAGCCGGCTGTCGCGGCTGGTCTACACGATCGAGCGCTATCGCACCCTGATGGCCGAGGCCGAGGCGCGGTTCAAAACCCTGCAACTGGTCAACGTCATCACCAAGTTTGGCGATGGCGGAGAGGGCTGGGCCGAACAGGCGCCTTTTGACCGCATTATGGTCACAGCAGCGGCGCCCGAGGAGCCGACAAGACTCCTCGCGCAACTGAAACCGGACGGGGTTCTGGTGGCGCCGGTGGGCCGGGGGCCCGTCCAGCAATTGATCCGCTATGCGGGCGATGGCGCGGGCGGCTTCCTGCGGGAAACACTGTGCGATGTGCGGTTTGTCCCTTTGCTGGACGGTGTCGCGCGCGAACTTTGAACCCCGTAATTCGCCGGCGCCTTCGTGTGCTTAACGCAGGCTTAACGCGCATCAAGCCAGGTGTGTCGTTCGACTGATCAAGAGAGCGGCGATGACCCAGTATTACACCCGCGCCCTGTTGCTCGCGGCCAGCGTCGCCGCCCTGAGCGCCTGCGCCACGGCCCCGACGCCGCGCTATCCGGTGGTCGAAGGCCAGGCGGCCGGCACCGGCCCCACCGCCTTTGAAATGCCCAAGCCGACCTATCCGGTCCGCGAGGGGCAATACACGCCGCCGCAGCCGCCCCCGCCTCCGCCGCAGTCGGAAGGGGACGCCGAGGAGGCCGCGCCGGCCGAGGAGCCGGGCGACGTCGCCTGGGCTCCGCAGCGACCGGAATACGAGGGCGGCATCATCAAGGTCGCCAACCTCGCGCCGCTGGCCGAGGCGCAACCCGCCCCGATCCAGCTGGCTCAGAACGACATCGAGGAAGCGCCGGCGCCGGCAAGGCGCACCGAGACCCGCACCGTCGTCACCGTGGCCGGCAAGGTCGTGGCCGTCGACGGCAAGCCCAAGACCCACACCGTCAAGTCGGGCCAGGGGCTCGACGCCGTGGCCCGCGAGCTGGGCACCACCCGCAAACAGCTGGCCGACGACAACAAGCTGAAGGAGCCCTACCTCCTCAAGCCCGGCCAGGTGCTGAAGGGCCCGGCCAGCAAGGGCAAGGCCTATGTCGTCGAGAGCGGCGACACCCTCACCGCCGTTGCCAGGCGCTTCAACGTCAAGCCGGCGGCCCTGGCCGAAGAGAACGGCATCAGCGCCAAGGCGGCGATCAAGAAGGGCCAGAAGCTGCGCCTGCCGCAGGGCTTCAAGGACAGCGGTCCGACCAAGAAGTCGGTCACCGTGACGGTCGACGCTCCGACCCCGCCGCGCCCGAGTCCGCAGCCCCCGATCTATCAGCCGCCCGTGCAGCAGCCCTCGGCGGATCTGCCCGACGACCCGCGCGCTTTCCCGACCCCGCGACCGCCGGTCGAAATCCCGTCTGACCCGCGAGCGCTGCCGCCCGTGCAGCAGCCGCCGGTCCAGCAGCCGCCGGTCCAGCAACCGCCGGTCCAGCAACCGCCGTCACAACTGCCGCCGGCCAGGCCGCCCGTCGAAAAGCCGGTCGAAAAGCCCGTCGTCAAACCCCCGGTCGCCAAACCGCCCGTGGCCAAGCCGCCCGTGCCGGTGGTCAAGCCCCCGGTCGTCGCCACGCCGCCGGTCGTCAAGCCGCCCGTGCAAAAGCCGGTCGCCCCGCCGCCTTCGACCAGGCCGCTGCCGCCGCTGATGCCTGACGACAAGCCGCCGACCTACAGCAACGAAGACTATCAGCGGATGGCCGCCGGTCGCTTCCAGTGGCCGGTGCGGGGAACCGTGGTCGTCCCCTACGGCCCCAGGGCCGGCGGGCAGCGCAATGACGGCGTCGATATCGGCGCTGCCGCCGGTACGCCCGTGGTCGCCGCCGCCGATGGCATCGTCAAACTGGCCAACGAACTGCCGGGCTCCGGCCTGACGGTCATCGTCATCCACGCCGACGGCTGGGCCACGGTCTACGCCAACCTGCGCTCGGCCGACGTCAGCATGGACCAGCGTGTGTCCCGCGGACAGAAGATCGGCGTTGTCGGCCAGAGCGGCGACGCTCCCCGGCCGCAGCTGCACTTCGAAGTGCGCCACTCGCCCTCGGCCAAGTTCAAGGCCCGGGCGATCGATCCTCAGATTGTCCTTCCCCGCTAGACCCTTTCAGGATTTGATGTACGCATCAAAGCCTGATCAAAAGGGTCTAGAATCAAACATTTAGAGCACGTCTGGGCGGCGGAACCGCGTACACTTCCGCCTGACGTGCTCTAGGGGAGGGGCTTTTCCTGCTCACCGGCCAGGTCGCGGATGAACTGCCAGGCGACACGGCCTGACCGCGACCCCCGCGCCTGCGCCCACTGCAGGGCGCGACGGTCCAGATTCTCGGCGCTGAGGTCGAACCGGCCGGCATAGGTCCGAACGGCGTCCAGATAGGCCGCCTGGTCCATCGGCGGGAAGCCGATCCACAGGCCGAAGCGGTCGGAAACGCTGACCTCCTCCTCGGCATCCTCGGCGGCGGCGATCATTCCGCGCCCTTCCGCATGATCGCGCGGCATCAGGTGGCGGCGGTTGGAGGTCGCCAAGAACAGCACATTCTCCGGTGGCCCGGCGACACCGCCTTCAAGGGCCGACTTCAGCGCCTTGGCCGCCGCCGCCCCGTCCTCGAACGACAGGTCGTCGCACAGCACCACGAAGCGTTCGGACCGGTCCCGCAACACGTCGAACAGGGCGGGCAGGGCGGTCACCTCATCGCGGTCGACCTCGACCAGCTTCAGCGCCGGATAGCTCTCCACGGCGGCCATGAAGGCGGCCTTGGCCAGGCTGCTCTTGCCCGTGCCGCGCACGCCCCACAGCAGGGCGTGGTTGGCCGGCAGGCCACGGGCGAAACGGGAGAGATTCTCCACGAAGCGCGCCTTCTGGCGATCCACCCCGACCAGCAGGTCCAGCGGCAGGGGATAATCCGGCGCGGCCAGGAAGGCGGCCTTGGCCGGGTCATGGCGGAACAGACGGGCGGCCGAAAAGTCGATCCCGGCCGGCGCGGCGGGGGCCAGGCGCTCGAGGGCCTCGGCGATGCGGGTCAGAAGAGGTGTCAGATCGGTCATTCGCCGTCGCTTCTACCGGACTGTGACGGCGAAAAGCCACAGCCAGCGCCCGTATTTGGGCCACTCATTGCAAACCACAGGGGCAAGCCCTAGTTTCCGCCGACCTGAAACCGGCGCGCCGAGACCGGCCGCGCCAATTGCCAAATTTGCGGAGTTACAATGCCTGGAGAAGCTTCCGGCCTGTTGCAAGCCATCGGCCTGCCGCTGCTGCTGATCGTCCTGTTCTACTTCATGATCCTGCGCCCGCAGCAAAAGCGCGCCAAGGAGCATCAGGCGATGATCTCGAACGTCAAGCGCGGCGACACGATCGAACTGTCCAGCGGCCTGATCGGCAAGGTCGTCCGTGTCGAAGACAAGGAAGTCGGCGTCGAGATTGCCCAGGGCGTCACCGTCAAGGTGGTCAAGGCCATGATCGGCGTCGTCCGCACCAAGGGTGAGCCCGCCCCCGCCAACGACGCCAAGAGCTGATCGCTCTTTAAGCAAGTTCGCCCGGAGCGACCCCGACCATGATGACCGTCTCCCGCTGGAAGATCATCGCCGTTATCGCGGCGGTGCTTCTCAGCCTTCTGTTCGCCATGCCGAACGTGCTGCCCGCCAATGTGCGTGACGGGCTTCCGGGCTTTCTTCCCAAGAAGGGGCTGAACCTCGGCCTCGACCTGCAGGGCGGCTCGCAGCTGCTGCTCGAGGTGGACACCTCGGCGCTCCGCAAGGAGCGGGTCACCAACCTGATCGAGGACGTCCGCCGGCTGCTGACGGAAAAGAACATCCGGGGCGCCAATATCAACGCCGTGGGTGATGGTCTTGTCATCGTGTTGCCCGACGCGTCGCGGGCGGCGGAAATCCAGGGGCTGATCCTTCGCCAGCTGGGCGCGGCGACCCGGACCGGCGCACCGGACATGACGGTGGACCGCAGGAACGCCGAGCTGAGGGTCAACTACACCCCCGAAGCCATCCGCGAGGTCTCGACCCAGGCCGTCGAGCAATCGATCGGCATCATCACCCGCCGGGTCGACGACATGGGCACCCGCGAGCCGGCGATCAGCCGTCAGGGCGAGAACCGTATCGTCGTCCAGGCGGCCGGCGAGAGCGATCCCGAGAAGCTGAAGTCGCTGATCGGCCAGACCGCCAAGCTGACCTTCCAGATGGTCGACGAATCCATGCCGGCCCAGCAGGCCGAGGTCGAAGGCGTGCCGCCGGGTTCCGAAATCCTGCCCAGCGGTGATCCGCAATTCCCCAATCCTTATCTGGTCAAGAAGCGCGCCGACGTCACCGGTGAGATGTTGACCGACGCCCGCCAGGAAATGGACCCGACCACGGGCCAGATCGTCGTCGCCTTCCGCATGAACGGCGAGGGCGCCAAGCGTTTCGGCGCGGTGACCAGCGCCAACATCGGCAAGCCCTTCGCCATCATCCTCGATGGCAAGGTGATCTCGGCGCCCAACATCAACAGCGCCATCACCGGCGGTTCGGGCATCATCACCGGCAACTTCGACGTCCAGAGCGCCAACGAACTGGCCATCCTGCTGCGCGCCGGGGCCCTGCCGGCGCCGCTGAATGTCGAGCAGCAGACCACGGTCAGCGCCAGCCTCGGCGCTGACGCCGTCGACGCCGGCCTGATCTCGACCGGGATCGCCTTCGTGGCGGTGCTCTGCTTCATGGTGCTGGCCTACGGCCTGCTGTTCGGCGGCATCTCGGTGGTCGCCCTGCTGGTCAACGGCATCATGATCGTCGCCGCCATGTCGATGACCCAGGCCACCCTGACCCTGCCCGGCATCGCCGGCCTGATCCTGACCCTGGCCGTGGCCGTCGACGCCAACGTGCTGATCTACGAGCGGATGCGTGACGAAATCCGGTCCGGCCGAACGCCGCTGGCGGCGGCCGACGCGGGCTTCTCCCGCGCCATGCTGACCATCTTCGACGCCAACATCACCCACCTGGGCGCGGCGATCATCATGTTCAGCCTCGGGGCCGGACCGGTGAAGGGCTTCGCCTGGACCCTGGCGATCGGCGTGTTCACCTCGGTGTTCAGCGCCGTGCTGGTCACCCAGGTCCTACTCGCCTTCTGGTTCCGCGTCGCGCGGCCCAAGAACCTCCCGATTACGTGAGCGGTCCCATGAGCACTGAAACCAAAGGCTTCTGGCCCCTCATCAAGCTGATCCCGATCAAGACCAACTTCCGCATGATGCGCTGGGCCAAGCCCTTCGCCCTCATCTCGTTGATCCTCTGCATCGGCTCGATTGTCATCACCGTCGTGCCGCTCACGCCGCCCTGCGGCGGTCTGAACTGCGGCGTGGACTTCAAGGGCGGCACCCTGCTGGAGATCAACACCGCGCCGAAGGTCGTCGACCAGAAGCGCCTCGTCGATCTCATCAAGTCGTATGGCGTCAACGACGTCCAGGTCCAGGGCATCGGCCAGCCGAACGCGACCGGCGGCCAGACGGCGGCCAACATCCGCTTCATGACCCCGGAAAACGCCAATCCGGCCCAGAAGATGACCGAGATCCGCGCCGCTCTCACCAAGGAGCTGGGCAAGGTCGAGTTCACCCGCGCCGACGTGGTCGGTCCCAGCATCTCCGGCGAGCTGTTCAACAAGGGCCTGCTGGCCCTGGTGCTCGGCATCGGCATGATGATGACCTACATCTGGTTCCGCTTCGGCCGCTCGTTCGGCCTTGGCGCGGCCCTGGCCCTGCTGCACGACGTCATATTGACCTTTGGCCTGTTCGCCCTGACCGACATGGAGTTCACCCTGACGGCGGTGGCGGCCATCCTGACCATCATCGGCTACTCCGTGAACGACACCATCGTCGTCCTCGACCGGGTCCGCGAGAACCTGCGCAAGTACAAGAAGATGCCCATGCAGGAGCTGCTGGACCTGTCGATCAACGAGACCTTCTCGCGGACGATCATGACCGGCGTCACCGGCCTGATGGCCCTGACCGTGCTGGCCGTCTACGGCGGCGAGGCCCTGTTCGGCTTCTCGATCGCCATGATCTTCGGCATCGTTGTCGGCACCTGGTCCTCCTTCTTCATCGCCGCCCCCGTGCTGATGTGGCTCGGGGTCGTGCGCGGCGACGAAGACGTCGAAGTGCAGGTCCTGGGACCGGCTTCGCGGGCCTGAGGCAGGGATGCGACAGGCGCCTTCCATTGACGCCTGGGGCGGCGGCGGCTTTCGGGTCGCCGGCCTCTGGCGGCCGGGCTCGCTGCTGATCCTCGATGACGCGGCCCAGGACTGGCCGGTGGCCAGCCTGGCGTCGCTGACCCTCGAGCACTTTGCGCCGGTGTTCGCGGCCGGGCCGGCGGTGGAGTTCGTGCTTCTCGGCACGGGCCTCACCCAGGGGCTTCCGCCGCGCGAAATCCGCGAAGGCCTGCGGGCCCGGGGCCTTGGTCTGGAGTTTATGTCCAGCGAAGCGGCGGCGCGCAGCTACAACGTCCTGGCCTCCGAAGGCCGCCGCATGGCCGCCGCCCTCATCGCGGTGTGACAAACGCGCCCTGTGACGTCTTGGCAGGTCAAGGCGAACCGTCCTATAGCTGAGCCCCTGGGTAGGATTTTCGAGGGGCTCGAACAATGACGGCGCTGCTGTCCAACTTCCGCAACACAATCATCGTCAGCTTCGTGCTGTCTCTTGTCATGGTCTACGCCTACTTCGCGGCGAACCAGGGCACGACCGCCGACTTCGCCATCGCCGTGCTGCGCTGGCTGCACGTCTTCTTCGGCATCCTGTGGATCGGCCTGCTGTACTACTTCAACTTCGTGCAGATCCGCGTCATGCCGCAGATCCCGGCCGAGCTGAAGCCGGCGGTCAGCAAGTACGTCGCGCCCGAAGCGCTGTTCTGGTTCCGCTGGGCGGCCCTGGCCACCTGGATCGTCGGTGTCGCGCTCGCCGCCCACCGCGGCTACCTGCTGGAAACCTTCAGCCTGGGCGCCACCGAGGGCTTCGCCAACACCGGCCATATCCTGCTGGGTATCGGCATGTGGCTGGCGACCATCATGTTCTTCAACGTCTGGGCCTTCATCTGGCCGGCGCAGAAGATCGCGCTCGGCATCAAGGAAGGCTTCGACGCCGACGCCAAGGCGGCGGCCGGCAAGAAGGCCATGCTGTTCTCGCGGACCAACACCCTGCTGTCGATCCCGATGCTGGTCACCATGACCATGAGCCAAACCATCTTCGGCTAGGCTCCGGCCTCAGCTAAGAGAAGGGCCCGCCGGTGACGGCGGGCCCTTTTTCGTGGACCAGATGCAAGACCAAGACGCCATCCTCGCCGACAGGGACCCGGACCGCTGGCTGTCCAGCCGCTTCGTCGCCGACCCCGCGGCCAGGGCCGACCTCGTCGCCCTCTACAGCCTCGACAACGAACTGTCGGCGGTGGGCCGAAAGGTCCGTGACCCGCTGGTGGCCGAGATGCGCCTGGCCTGGTGGCGCGAGGCGCTGGACGGACTGATGGCCCGGGGCGACACCCGGGGCCACGCCGTGCTGGAGGGGCTGAAGGGCGCCCGCCTGCCGATGGACACCGTCGCCGGCCTGCCCGACCGCTACATCGAAGCCCTGGACCCGCCGGAGGACGACGAGGCCCTGCTGGCCCGCATCGACGAGACCGATGGCGTGGTCATGGCCCTGGCGGCCCTGCGCCTGCATCCGGACGCCCGGGTCGAACAGGTGGCGGACGCCGCGCGGGCCCTGCGGCTGGCGCGGTCAGGGCAAGCGGATCGGGCGGCGGTGGCCGATGTTCTCAAGCGCGGGC
>JBILYE010000153.1:0-8916 GCA_044377925.1 Caulobacter sp.
GGTGACCCGCGGGTCGGCCAGGCAGCGGCCGGCCAGATGCTCGGCGTAAAGCTCGACCAGTTCGATATGGCCCTCGTCGGCCACGGCCTGAGCGGCCGCGACCAGGGTCTCATAGTTGACGGTATCGCCCAGCCGATCAGCCCCGGCCCAGGCGACGTCGAGCTCGATATCGACGATCAGCGGCTGGGTGCGGCCCCGTTCATGGGGATAGACGCCGACCTCGGCCTCGATGCGGATGCCGTGGACGAAGATCTTGCTGACCACGACCTTGCTGTTGAGCAGAAGCGGCGTTTCGGCGAGCGGGTCGGTGGCGGGCGCTACGGCCATGACGGCCCCTCTAGCCGGAAACAATGTCGGGCGTGCGCCAGCCGAGGTGCTGGCCCGCGTCCACGGCGATCATCTGGCCGGTCACTGACGGTGCGTCAATCAGATAGCGCAGGGCGGCGGCGATCTCGGCCGGATCGACGGCCCGGGCGAGCGGGGTGCCGGCCACCTCGGCCTCGAACTCGCCGGGGACCTGGTGCACCGAGGGCAGGGTCGGCCCGGGGCCGATGCCGTTGACGCGGATGTGCGGGCTGAGCGCCTGGGCCATGGTTTTCGTGGCGGCCCAGAGGGCGGCCTTGCTCAGGGAATAGCTGAAGAACTGCGGATTGGGCCGCAGCACCCGCTGGTCCAGCACATTGACGATCAACCCGCCCATGCCGGTCGGCAGGCGCATGGCGAAGGCCTGGCTGAGCAGAACCGGGGCCGTCAGGTTCACGGCCATGTGGGCGTTCAGCCCATTGGCGTTGAGGCTGCCCAGGCTGTCGTCCTCGAACAGCGAGGCGTTGTTGACCAGCAGGGTCACCGGGCCCAGCCGGCCGGCGGCGTCGAGCAGGGCCGATGCTGTGACCGGGTCGGCCAGGTCGCCGGTCAGGGTCAGGCTGTTGGCGCCGAAGGCCGCGGCCTCGGCGGCCAGGCTGTCCGCCTCCTGCGGGTGGCTGCGGTGATGGATGGCCAGGTCATAGCCCGCCTCCGCCGCGGCGAGGGCCAGACTGCGGCCGATGCGCCTGGCGGCGCCGGTGACGAGGGCGACGCCGCGCACGACGGAACGCTTAGTCGAACCGGCCTTTTTCGTAGATGTTCAGGGCGCCGAGGGCGAGGACGAACAGGACGATGATGCCGATGGCGATGTAGCCGGTCATGGGCGTGAGCTCCGAAATTCTGCTGCGGCGGTCCTAGCGCCGCAGGCAGGGCGGGGCAAGCGATTGCACAGCGCTCGTCGCTGGCCCAAGCTGGCGTCATGCTCTGGCGACGCGCCGTCGAACCCTTCAGTCGTCCCTTTGTCTTCGCCTGGTTCAAGCTGGCGCGGGGCCTCACCCTGGGCGTGCGCGGCATCGTGCTGGACGGCGAGGGCCGGGTGCTGCTGATCGAGCACACCTATGTCGACGGCTGGCACCTGCCCGGTGGCGGGGTGGAGAAGGCCGAGACCGCCGAGACGGCCCTGGAGCGCGAGCTGGTCGAGGAGGCCGGGGTGCGGCTGACGGGCCCGCCCCGGCTGGTGTCGATCCATTCGAACCACGTCCACCACCCCAATGACCATGTGCTGACCTACCTCTGCCCGGACTGGGAGCCCTGCCCGGCGACCTCGAGGGGGGAGATTGCCCAAGTGGGCTGGTTCGCCCTTGATGGGCTGCCGGAGGGCTTGCGGCCGGGGCACCGGCGGCGGATCGAGGAAGCGCTGCTGGGGGCGGAGCGCGCGCCGCTTTGGTAGGCGGGACAGGTCCGCCCTCTCAAACTCTCCCCCCCGCAAGCGGGGGGGAGAGTTGATGTTGCGCGCGCCGGCGGGCTTACTGGCCGGCAAAACCAAAACAGGGAGACCCGCCATGTCCTGGATCGCGACCTCGGCCTTCTCGAAGATCGCCGTCGGCATCGACCGGCCGGAGGATGTGGTGGTCGGCAAGGACGGACGCGTCTTCGCCTCCGACCACCAGTGCGCGGTGGCCGAGATTCATCCCGACGGCTCTTTCACCCGCATGGGCCCGGCCGGCGGCGCGCCCAACGGCATCAACATGGACCCGCAGGGCCGCATCCTGATCGCTAACTTCGGCATCTATGACCGCGTGGAGGGCCCGCTTCAGAGGTTCGATCCGGCGACGGGACTCCACGAAACCCTGCTGGCCGAGGTCGGCGGCAAACGGCTGACCAGCGCCAACTACCCGGTCATGGACCGGGCCGGGAACATTTGGTGCGCCAACTCGACCCATGCCGAGACCTGGCCCCAGGCGCTGGACGGCCGCGCCGACGGCTTCATCTTCGTGCTGCGCCCGGACGGCAGTTCGGACATCGTCGCCGAGGGGCTCAAGTTTCCCAACGGCATGGCGCTGAGCGCCGACGACGGCACGCTCTACTGCGCCCAGACCAGCGGCGCCGACGTCATGGCCTTCGAGGTCCAGCCGGGCGGCAGGCTCGGGGCTGGCCGCCGTTATGGTCCTGTGCTCGGCCGGCTGATGGGGCCGAATGACGATGTGGTCGCCGCCGCGGCCGCCGCCCAGCATAGTGACGACCTGGGCTACACCGACGGCGTCGGCCTGGACGCCGAGGGCAACCTCTGGGTCTGTCTGCCGGCCGCCAACAAGGTCGTCGCCATCAGTCCGTCGGGCCAGGTCGAGACCGTCTGCCACGATCCGTCCGGTGGGCTGATCAACCACCCGACCAATGTGACCTTCGGCGGGGCCGATCTGCGCGACCTCTACATCGGCTCGATCCGCGCCGACTATGTGCTGAAGGCCCGCTCCCCTGTGCCGGGTCTGGCGATGATCCATCAGCGGTAGGGTTGGTGCGTCCTTCGACACGCCCGCTGCGCGGGATGCTCGGGATGACTGGCCTTTGGTGGAGACTGCAAGGGCGAGGATCGGCAGGGGCCAGGCCAACCATACCAATCCTTCGATGATGCGTTAGGCTGGGACGATGGATGAGTCCCCGCCTTCTGACGGCCCGGGCAGGGGCCGCACGCGGGACCTGACCCAGGGCCCGATCGCCCGCACCCTGGCGGCGTTCGCCCTGCCGGTGCTCGGCACCAGCGTGCTGCAGTCGCTGAACGCCTCGATCAACGCCATCTGGGTCGGGCGGTTTCTGGGGGAGGCGGCCCTGGCCGCCACATCCAACGCTCACCTGGTGCTGTTCCTGCTGCTCGGCACGGTGTTCGGGATCGGCATGGCGGCGACCATCGTCGTCGGCCAGGCCATGGGCCGCCGCGATCTGGACCTCGCCAAGCGGACCGTCGGCTCCAGCGTCGCCTTCTTCACCGGCATATCGGTGCTGTTCGCCGTCGGCGGCTGGCTGGGGACCGACGCCATCCTGCAGGCGCTGGGCACGCCGCAAGACGCCCTGCCGCTGGCGGGGGCCTACCTGCGGGTCATCTTCCTGGCCCTGCCGTTGATGAACTTCTCGACCCTGGTCATGACCCTGCTGCGCGGGGCCGGGGACAGCCGCACGCCGTTCCAGTTCAGCATCCTCGCCGTCACGCTCGACATGGCCTTCAACCCGGTGCTGATCCTGGGCCTCGGCCCCTTCCCGGAGATGGGCATCGCCGGCGCCGCAACGGCCACCCTGATCAGCCAGGGGATCAGCCTGGTCGCCCTGGTCGCGCTCATCTACGTCCGCAAGCATCCCCTGCGGCTGGCGGGGCCCGATCTCGCCTATCTGAAACTCGACCCCGTCCTGATCCGCACCCTGGTGGCCAAAGGCCTGCCCATGGGTCTGCAGATGATCGTCATCTCGGCCTCGGCGCTGATCGTCATGAGCCTGGTCAACGGCTTCGGGTCGCGCACCGCCGCCGCTTACGGCGTTGCGGCCCAGCTGTGGACCTATGTGCAGATGCCGGCGCTGGCCATCGGCGCGGCGGTCTCCTCGATGGCGGCCCAGAATGTCGGGGCGGGTCTCTGGGACCGGGTGGCGCGGGTGACGCGGGCGGGCATCGCCTTCAATATCGTGCTGACCGGGGCCATGGTGGCGGTGCTCTATGTCGCCGCCCCGCTGGTGCTGGGCCTGTTCCTGCCGAGCGACAGCGCCGCCGTCGACATCGCCATCCATATCAACCAGCTGGTGGTCTGGACCTTCATCCCCTTCGGCGTGACCATCGTGCTGTTCGCTACCGTGCGGGCGACGGGCGATGTCTGGCCGCCGCTGATCATCCTGACCCTGTCGATCGTTCTCGTCCGCATCCCCTTCGCCTATCTGCTGGAACCGGCCTGGGGCCAGGACGCGGTCTGGTGGAGCTTCGCCTTCGGCTCGGCGGTCGCTCTGGCGCTGTCGGTCGCCTACTACAGGGCCGGGCGCTGGAAGACGGCGCGCATGATGGAAGACGACCGCGCCCCAATGGGCGAGCCGCCGGACACCGGCCACGGCCTGCCGCGTCAGCGGGCGATCGATCCGGTCAGTCGGCGGCCTTCTGCTGAGGAGCCTGGGGCGCCGGATGCGCCGGTCGCCGACAGCCGTTCGCGCCGCTGATGTAGCCGCGAATACCGCCCAGATGCACCACGGTGATTCGGTCACCCTTGCGACAGCCGTCGCCCCTGCGACCCGACACCCTGACGAGCTTGCCCTGGTCGAGCTTCACCAGGAATCTTGGGGTGCGCCCCAGTTCGTCATCAAGGACTTCCAGCCCATCGATCGTTCCGGCGTAGGAGATCATCTTCCCGGCCGGCAGGTAGACGAGCAGGCAGAGACCGGCGGCCACCAGAGCCCCAATCCCCAGGGCTACCGGGGTGGCGTGCAGGTGAAGCCAAAGCCTGGTCAGGGTCAGGCGACGCTGCCAGGTCACGCCCGCAACCGATACCCCGTCCTGAAGATCCACCAGATCGCCGCCAGGCAGACCGCCATAAACGCCAGCGTCGCGGTGATACTCACCCCCACCCCGACATCCGACACCCCGTAGAAGCTCCAGCGGAAGCCGCTGACCAGATAGACCACCGGGTTGAACAGGGTGATCTTCTGCCAGACCTCCGGCAGCATGCTGATCGAATAGAAGCTGCCGCCCAGGAAGGTCAGCGGGGTGACGATCAGCATCGGTACGATCTGCAGCTTCTCGAAGCCGTCGGCCCAGATGCCGATGACGAAGCCGAACAGGCTGAAGGTGAAGGCGGTCAGGACCAGGAAGCCCAGCATCAGGAACGGGTGCTGGATTTCGTAGGGTACGAAGAAGCGGGCCGTGATGAGGATGATCAGCCCCAGCAGGATCGACTTGCTGGCCGCCGCCCCGACATAGCCACAGACCACCTCGAACCAGCTGATCGGGGCCGACAGCACCTCATAGATGGTGCCGCTCCATTTCGGCATGTAGATGCCGAAGCTGGCGTTGGAGATGCTTTCCGTCAGCAGGCTGAGCATCAACAGGCCGGGGATGATGTAGGCGCCGTAGGGCACGCCGTCGATCTCGCCCATGCGGCCGCCGATGGCCGAGCCGAAGACCACGAAATAGAGGCTGGTCGACAGCACCGGCGAGGCGATCGACTGCATCAGCGTCCGGAAGGTCCGGTGCATCTCGAACATATAGATGGCGCGGATGGCGTGGAGGTTCATTGGCCGGTCCTCGCCTTGTGCCGATCTTCGCTGTGGACCAGGGAGACGAAGATCTCCTCCAGGCTGGACTGGTGGGTCTTCAGATCCTTGAAGTCGATACCGAGACCGCTGAGGCGCCGGATCAGCGCCGCGATGCCGGTTTCCTCGGCCTGGGCGTCGAAGGTGTAGGTGATGTCCTGGCCGTCTTCGCTGAGCTCCAGAGGCTCGCCGGCCAGCTCGGCGGGCAGGGCCGTCAGCGGCGCCTGCAGATGCAGGGTCAGCTGCTTCTTGCCGAGCTTGCGCATCAGCACGGCCTTGTCCTCGACCAGGATGATCCTGCCCTTGCTGATCACCCCGATGCGGTCGGCCATCTCCTCGGCCTCCTCGATATAGTGGGTGGTCAGGATGATGGTGACGCCGGTGGCGCGTAAGGACCGGACCATCTGCCACATGTCGCGGCGCAGCTCGACATCGACCCCGGCCGTCGGCTCGTCGAGGAACAGGATGCGGGGTTCGTGGCTGAGCGCCTTGGCGATCATCACCCGGCGCTTCATGCCGCCGCTCAGGGTCATGATCTTGTCGTTGCGCTTTTCCCAGAGGCTGAGGTCGCGCAGGATCTTCTCGATGTAGGCGGGGTTCGGGGGTTTGCCGAACAGGCCGCGGCTGAACTTCACCGTGTCGATCACCCGCTCGAAGGCGTCGGTGCTGATCTCCTGCGGCACCAGGCCGATCTTGGTGCGGGCGGCGCGGTAGTCCTGGGCGATATCGTGACCGTCGGCGACGATGGTCCCCTCGGTCGGCCGGGCAATGCCGCAGATCAGGCTGATCAGGGTGGTCTTGCCGGCCCCGTTCGGACCCAGCAGGGCGAACAGCTCGCCCGGGCGGATGTCGAGGTTGATGTCGCTCAGCGCCTCATGCCCGGTGGCATAGCGCTTGGTCAGCCCTTTGATGGATATGATCGGTTGCAACGAATGTCCCCAGCTGAGGCCGTCAGGTATGCGCTCCGGGGCCGTTTAGCCAGCACCCCTCTTTGTCATCCTGAGCAGCGGCCAGGGGCCGCGTGTCGAAGGACGCCGGTCGGTGGCGGCATGGTGCGTCCTTCGACACGCCCGCTGGGCGGGCTGCTCAGGATGACGAAAAGGGACTGTCTGAGGCCAACCCCCTTCCCCATATGAACCGCGATAACTAAACTATCGTTTGAACGCGGCCCGACAGAGTGGCCGTACGCCTTTCAAAAGGTCCAGGGAGCGAGCCATGCGCGACTATTCCAAATTCTACATCGACGGCAAATGGGTGGATCCGGTTACCCCGAAGTCCCTCGACGTGATCAACCCGGCCACCGAGGAAGTCGCCGGCAAGATCTCCATGGGCTCGGAAGCCGATGTCGACGCCGCCGTGAAGGCCGCGCAGAAGGCCTTTGAAACCTACAGCCTGACGACCCGTGAACAGCGCATCGAGCTGCTGGAACGCATCATCGTCGAGTACCAGAAGCGCTACGAGGACATGGCGAAAGCCATCACCGAGGAAATGGGCGCTCCGTCCTGGCTGGCGCAACGCGCCCAGGCCGCCATGGGCCTTGGCCACCTGCAGACGGCCGTGGAAGTGCTGAAGACCTACAAGTTCGAGGAAGACCGCGGCACCACCCACCTGGTGAAGGAGCCGATCGGCGTCTGCGGCTTCATCACGCCGTGGAACTGGCCGGTCAACCAGATCGCCTGCAAGGTCGCGCCGGCGCTGGCCACGGGCTGCACCATGGTGCTGAAGCCCTCGGAAGTGGCCCCGTTCAGCGGCTACATCTGGACCGAGATCCTGCATGCCGCCGGCGTGCCCGCCGGCGTCTTCAACCTGGTCAACGGTGACGGCCCCGTCGTCGGCGCCGCCATCTCCAGCCACCCGGGCGTCGACATGGTGTCCTTCACCGGCTCGACCCGCGCCGGCATCGAGGTGGCCAAGAACGCCGCCCCGACCGTCAAGCGCGTCCACCAGGAACTGGGCGGCAAGTCGCCGAACATCATCCTCGAAGACGCCGACTTCGCCCGCGCCATCGCCGGCGGCGTCTCCAGCGTGATGATGAACTCGGGCCAGTCCTGCAACGCCCCGACCCGCATGCTGGTCCCGGCCGCCAAGATGGACGAGGTCATCGCCATCGCCAAGGCGACCGCCGATGCTCACACGGTCGGCGACCCGAACGGCAACTCCAAGATGGGCCCGGTCGTCTCCGAGGTTCAGTGGAAGAAGATCCAGGGCCTGATCCAGGCCGGGATCGACGAGGGCGCGACCCTGGTTTCCGGCGGCGTCGGCCTGCCGGACGGCCTGGAGAAGGGCTACTATGTGAAGCCCACCGTCTTCGCCAACGTCACCAACGAAATGACCATCGCCAAGGAAGAGATCTTCGGCCCGGTCGTGTCGATCCTCGGTTACGACAGCGTCGATGAAGCGGTGAAGGTCGGCAACGACACCGAATACGGCCTCGCCGCCTACATCTCCGGCACCGACGTCGACAAGATCAACGCCGTGGCCAGGAAGCTGCGCGCCGGTCAGGTCAACATCAACGGCGCCGCGCCGGACATGATGGCCCCGTTCGGCGGCTACAAGATGAGCGGCAACGGCCGTGAATGGGGTGATCACGCCTTCGGCGAGTTCCTCGAAACCAAGGCCGTGCTCGGCTACTCGGCGCCGGTGGCGGCGGAGTAGGGCATAGGCTCTTGAAGTGATTGGGGCCGTCCGGAGCAATCCCGGGCGGCCCTTTTTCATTCCTCCCCCATCGGGGGAGGGGGACCATCGCGCAGCGATGGTGGAGGGGGTCCGCCCGGACCGTGCGACGGCACTGGTGAAGCTGAACCGCCCGTGCGGACCCTCTCCACCACGCGCGTATCCGCGCGCGGTCCCCCTCTCCCGAAGGGAGAGGACCTGCGCCCATCGACAGCCGTGCTTGAGCTGTTGAAGATGCCGCCAACAACGCCCGCCAGAGGCGCACCCCCTGAGGAAACCATGCTGACCAACGTCGCCGATATCCCGCGCCAACAGGCCGCGATCCGCCCCGATGCCGTCGCCCTGTGGTTCGAAGGCCGCGAAACCACCTTCGCCCAGTGGAACGAGGCCTCCAACCGCTGCGCCCAGGCGCTGCTCGCCCGGGGGCTGAAGCCCGGCGACCGGGTCGGCGTCCTGGCCAAGAACAACGACGATTTCTTCGTCCTCTGGATGGGCTGCATCAAGGCCCGGGTCTGCCTGGCGCCGGTCAACTGGCGTCTCGCCCCGCCGGAGATCGCCTTCATTCTCAAGGACGCGGGCGTCAAGCTGCTGGTGGTCGGCGAGGACATGGCCGGCGTCGTCGACATGATCATCTCCGACGTCCCCAGCGTGAAGGGCCTCATC
>JBILYE010000154.1:0-8799 GCA_044377925.1 Caulobacter sp.
CTTCCAGCTTGGCGCGGGTCAGCTTGATGTTGAGGTGCAGCGGGCCGGACGCATTCATGCTGATGAAGGGCAGGTTCACCTCGTACTGGGTGACGCTGGACAGTTCCTTCTTGGCCTTTTCGGCCTCTTCCTTCAGGCGCTGCAGGGCCAGCTTGTCCTTGCGCAGGTCGGTGCTGGTTTCCTTCTTGAACTCGTCGGCCAGGTAGTCGACGACGCGCATGTCGAAGTCTTCACCGCCGAGGAAGGTGTCGCCGTTGGTCGACTTCACCTCGAAGACGCCGTCGCCGATCTCCAGGATCGAGACGTCGAAGGTGCCGCCGCCGAGGTCGTAGACGGCGATCTTCTTGCCTTCGTTCTTTTCCAGGCCATAGGCCAGGGCGGCCGCGGTCGGCTCGTTGATGATGCGCAGGACTTCCAGACCGGCGATCTTGCCGGCGTCCTTGGTCGCCTGACGCTGGGCGTCATTGAAGTAGGCCGGAACCGTGATCACCGCCTTGGTGACGGTCTCGCCGAGGTGCTGTTCGGCCGCTTCCTTCATCTTGATGAGGGTGAAGGCGCTGATCTGCTGCGGCGAGTAGTCCTTGCCGTGCGAACGGACATAGGCCGCGCCACCGGGACCGGCGACGATCTCGTAGGGAACCATGTCCTTGTCTTTGGCCACGACCGGGTCGTTGAACTGGCGGCCGATCAGACGCTTGATGGCGAAGAAGGTGTTGGTCGGGTTGGTCACCGCCTGGCGCTTGGCCGGCTGGCCGACGATACGCTCGCCGTCTTCCTGTATGCCGACCACCGAGGGGGTGGTGCGCGAGCCTTCGGCGTTCTCGATGACCTTGGGGGTCTTGCCGTCCATGATGGCGACGCACGAGTTGGTGGTGCCGAGGTCAATGCCGATGATCTTGCTCATCTTGCGGTCTTTCGCTCCTCTATGGCGGACGAAACCCGTGGGCCTGGGATTCCAGCGCCCGTACGACTTTCTGTTCCGTCCCCTTCAACAAATGGCCAGTTGGCCGGTTCAAACGCAGCGCCTGTTTCCGTGTGGGGAAACGCGACGTGTCGAGTCGCCATATGGGGAGAGCGCCGTCTCCCGCAAGGGCAAAACCCCATTTGCGGTGGGGCTTTGCCCGCCCCGGCGATAGAAGTCCAGCCATGACGGTTCCCTCAGGTTTTCAACTGTTTCCGGCGGCGCTGGACGCAAGCGCGCAGAAGGCCCTGGCGGAGGCCGTGCTGGGGCTGATCGAGTCCGCGCCGACGGCCAACTATGTAACCCCGGGCGGCAAGGCCATGAGTGTGGCCATGAGCAATCTGGGCCCGCTCGGCTGGGTCTCCGACGCGGCCGGCTACCGCTACCAGACGGCCCATCCGGCGACCGGCCGGCCGTGGCCGTCGATCCCGCCGGTGCTGATGGACGTGTGGGCCCGCCACGCCGATCCCCGGGTTCCGCCCGACGCCTGTCTGGTCAATCTCTACCGGGGCAGCGCCAGGATGGGCCTGCACCAGGATCGCGACGAGGCGGACATGCGCTTTCCCGTGCTGTCGGTGTCGCTCGGCGATACGGCGGTGTTCCGTATCGGCGGGACGACGCGCGGCGGCCGGACGGCCTCGGTCAGGCTGGCCTCGGGCGACGTCTGCATGCTCGGCGGCGAGGCGCGGCTGGCCTTCCATGGGGTCGACCGGATCATCCCGGGCAGCTCCAGCCTGATCCCCGGCGGCGGCCGCCTGAACCTCACCCTGCGACGGGCGGCGCCCCATCCCTGAGGTCAGGCCCATGAATCCCTTTGCCCTGCGACATTCTGGCGCGCTACCTTGGGCGCCAGAAGTACAAGGCTGGGAGGCCGCCAATGCAGATCCTGACGCGTCCAGAGGGCAATGAACCGGGCGATCTGAACATCTCGCGCCGCCTGCTGGGCGGTCTGTTCTTCGCCGGCTATGCCGCCGCCGCGGTCTCGGCGGAAGCGGCCCCGATCACCACCGATGACAAGGACCTGAAGACGGGGGTCGAGATGATCCCCAGCTTCGACCGGGCCATCCCGGCCTATGTCGCGCGGCCCGACGCGCGCGGACGTTTCCCGGCGGTTCTGGTGGTCTCCGAGGTGTTCGGCGTCCACGAGTATATCCGCGACACCTGCCGCCGCCTGGCCAAGCAAGGCTATGTCGCCATCGCTCCGGACTTCTTCGTCCGTCACGGCGATCCCGCTCCGCTCACCGATTTCGGCCAGATCCGCAAGATTGTCGGCGACACCACCGACAAGGAAACGGAAGGCGACGTCAACGCCACGGTCGCCTGGCTGAACAGCCAGCGCTTCGTCGATCCCGAGCGCAAGGCCATCACCGGTTTCTGCTGGGGCGGGGCTGTGGTCTGGCTGGCCTGCGCCCGCACGCGGGATTTCAAATGCGGCGTGGCCTGGTACGGCCGCCTGGCCCGTCCCGCCCCGGGCCAGTTCCTGGGCGAGCCGGAGCGCGAATGGCCGCTGGAAAAGATCGGGGTGCTGAAATGCCCCGTGCTCGGCCTCTATGCCGGCAAGGACCAGGGCATTCCACTCAAGGACGTCGAAGCGGCCCGGGAAATTCTGGTTCGGACCAAAAAGGTCGGGGCGGACATCATCGTCTATCCCAACGCCCAGCATGGGTTCCACGCCGACTATCGCGCGACCTACGACGAGGCCTCGGCCAAGGACGGCTGGGCCCGGATGCTCGGCTACTTCGGGCAGTATGGGGTGCAGGGGAAGCGGTTCTAGGGCGCGTTCGCCCTCCCTCCCCGACCTGGGGAGGGACACACCGCGAAGCGGTCAGGGTGGGGAAGTCGGATGACACCCACCCAGAGGCGATGATTGTCGAATGCCAGGATTGGCCGACGCCCGAGCTTGAACGCGAGTTCCCCACCCTGCGAGGCTTCGCCTCGCTGTCCCTCCCCATGAAGGGGAGGGAGGGCGGCCGGCCCTGCCCCTAACCCCGCAGCTTGCGCGTCAGCGTTTCGAGATCCCGGGTCAGCACCGGATCGTCCTGCTTCAGCTCTTCAATCCGCCGCACCGCATGGATCACCGTCGTGTGGTCGCGGCCGCCGAAGCGCCGGCCGATGTCGGGCAGCGAGCGGGTGGTCAGTTGTTTGGCCAGCCACATGGCCGCCTGGCGCGGCCGGGCGATGGCGCGGTTGCGGCGCTCGCTCAGCAGGTCGGCCTGGCGCAGGCTGTAGTGCTCGGCAACGGCCTTCTGGATGTCGTCGACCGTCACCCGCTTTTCCGCGCCGCGCAGGTGCGGCCGCAGGATGTTCTGGGCCTCGTCGAGGCTGACGGTGCGGATGTCTTCGCCGGCCCGGGCCAGCAGGGTGTTCAGGGCGCCTTCCAGTTCCCGAACACTGTCGGTGAAGCGGTCGGCCAGGAACTGCAGCACTTCGGGACGGGCGCTGGCGGCGAACCCGGCCTGACGGCCGAGCGTGTCCAGCTTGCGCTCCAGGATACCCAGACGCAGGGTCCGGTCCGCCGGCTCCAGGCCACAGACCAGGCCGGCCGACAGATGGCTGCGAAGCCGGGCGTCTACCTCGGTCAGGGCCGAGGGCGGCCGGTCGGCCGAGAACACCACCCGGCGGCCGTCCTCCATCAGGGCGGTCAGGGTGTGGAACAGCTCTTCCTGCGAGGACTGCTTGCCGCCGATGAAATGCACATCGTCGATCAGCAGCAGATCGGCGGCCCGCAGCTCCTCCTTGAAGGCCGCCGTCTGGCGATCCATCACGGCGCGGACGAAGGTCGACAGGAACCGCTCGGCGGTCAGGTAGATGACCTTCTTGTCGGGCGCGTTCTTCATGGCCTCCCAGGCCATGGCGTTCAGCAGGTGGGTCTTCCCGAAACCGTAGGGGCCATGGAAGACGACCGGGTTGAAATGGCCGTCAGCCCAACTGGCGACGCGCTTGCCCACTGCGTGGGCGAACTCGTTGGCGGGGCCCGGCACGAAGGTGTCGAAGTTGAAGCGGTCCTGCAGGCCGGCGTTGCGGGCCGGGCGGGCGGCCGGACCGGCGGTCGGCGGCGAGACCTGGGGCACGTCGGAAGAGACCGGCTCGGCCGTTTCGATGACATGGGGGTGGGACGGCAGGGACGCGCCTCCGGCGACCTCGAACTCCATTTTGGACTTCAGGTCCAGGCGACGACCCTCGGGGTCGTTCTGGGCCCACAGCTCGGAGATACGGCGCCAGGCGTTCCGGCGAATCCAGTCACGGGCCACGCCCGTCGGGGTGACGAGCACAGGGGCGCCGTCAGGACCCTCGCGCAGCGCCGCCTGGGCCAGCCACGAGCCGAAGTCGGCCTCGCCCAGCTCCCGGCGCAACGCCAGACAGGCCTTGCCCCACACCGAAACTGCCGGTGCTGTAGAGGTCATGCGCTGTCCACCCGAATTCATCATAGCCCACCGTCAATTTCTTGTTCAGTCCCGAGATCCGAGACGTCCGCCCCCACGACGTCAGTCCCGGTTGCCCAGACACAATTCTTCCCCGTGCGCCGGATAGACTCTATCCGTCGTCTCGCCCGAAAGCCCGAAAACACCGGGGTGAAAAGCGCTGAGAAAATGACCTTAGAGCCCCCGGATCGGAGGGGTCAAACGTGAAATTTGGCGCCGGATGCGGATATTTCTGTTGACTCGCGAGAGCCCCTCGCGCGGCAAGGGAAATCGTTAATTCTACTTCCGGGCACTGAGTTAATGCGTCGCAGCGACCTGATCAGCAGACGAACAAAAGCCGCCCCGGAGTCAATCCTGAGCGGCTCTTGAAAGTCTTTAAATTCAGAAGCTTAGGCAGAGGCCCCTTGGGGGTCCTGCTTAATCCGTCGGCGCCTGGATCAGGCGGCCGACAGCTTCTTCAGCTGGGCGTGCAGGCGGGAAACCTTGCGCGAGCCGGTGTTTTTGTGGACGACGCCCTTGGTGACGGCGCGCATCAGCTCCGACTGGGCCTCGACGAAGGCGCCCTTGGCGGCTTCGACGTCGCCCGCGGTCACGGCCTCTTCGAACTTGCGCAGGAAGGTGCGGACGCGCGAACGGCGCGCCTTGTTGACTTCGGTGCGGCGTTCGATCTTGCGGATCGCTTTCTTGGCGCCGGGATTATTGGCCATGATGCTCTCTAAAAACCTTGGGACGGACAGGCGGTCGGGCACCGGGCCCAGCCGCCGTATAATCGGAAGCGCGGCGATATACGGGAAGGGGCTCGTGGGGTCAATGCGGATTCCCTGTTCCCTGCCGCGCAGTCGCCGCTAAGGTTGGCGAATGCACCGTCGCACCCTGCTCCTTTCCGCCCTCGCCGTTCCGGTTTCCGCCACCCTGGCGTCCTGCGATCTGCTGCCGGCTCCGGCGCTCCAGATCGTCTGCGACCCGGACCTGGCCGAGGCGCTCGAGCGTGCGGCCATTGGCTGGCCGGAGCGGCGCTACGCCTCCCTGCGGGTCGACACCGACATTTCCGAGGTCGAGCTCGGCCGCAAGATGGAGGCCCTCATGGGCGGTCTGATCGCCACCCGCGAACCCAAGCAGGCCAACCGTATCCAGCGCCTGAGTCTGGCGCGGCTGGAAGACCGCTGGGCTCGCGAAGTCGATGGCGGCCAGGTCCATCTGGTGGCGACCCGGGGCGATTTCCGGGACGAGCATCAGGTCCGCAAGTTCGCCAAATGGCTGATCACACCGGAGGCGGACCGGTTCTTCACCACCGCCCGTCCGGCCGCGACGGCGACCTGACCTATTTGCCCGTGAAGTTGGGTTTGCGCTTCTCGACGAAGGCGGCCATGCCTTCCTTCTGGTCCTCGAAGGCGAACAGGCTGTGGAACAGGCGGCGCTCGAGCGCGACGCCCGTGGTCAGGGTCGTCTCGTAGGCGGCCTCGACCAGTTCCTTGTTCATCGCCACCGCCAGCGGCGACTGCCCGGCGATCTTCACCGCCGCGGCCAGGGCCTCGTCCAGCAGCTTGTCGGCGGGCACGACGCGCGACACCAGGCCCGACCGTTCAGCCTCGGCGGCGTCCATCATCCGGGCGGTCAGGATCATGTCCATGGCCTTGGACTTGCCGACGAAGCGGGTCAGCCGCTGGGTGCCGCCGATGCCCGGTGCGACCCCGAGGTTGATCTCCGGCTGACCGAACCTGGCGGTCTCGCTGGCGATGATGAAGCTGCACATCATGGCCAGCTCGCAGCCGCCGCCGAGCGCATAGCCGCTGACCGCCGCGATGATCGGCTTGCGGAAGGTCTCGATCCGCCGCGCCGCCGCCGTGAAGAAGTCCAGCTTGAACATTTCGGCATAGGTCTTGTCCGACATCTCCTTGATATCGGCGCCGGCCGCGAAGGCCTTTTCCGAGCCGGTCAGCACCAGGCAGCGCACGGTCGCGTCGCTCTCTGCGGCGTCGAGAACCTGGCCGAGTTCCCCCAGCAGTTCACTGTTGAGGGCGTTCAGCGCCTCGGGGCGGTTGAGGCGGACGAGCAGAACGCCGTCATGCGGCGTCTCGACGAGGAGGGTCTGGTAGGTCATACGCGGTTCTTAATCCATTGATCGCGCCGCTCAAGAGCCAGATGAACACCGCCCACGCCCTGCACAGCTTCAATCGCGAGATGACCAACTGGTCGCTCATCAAGCACCGCAACTGGGATGGCTATCTGGTCACCGGCCAGCATTCGGGCACCCACTGGATCAAGTGGATGCTGAGCTGGGCCATGGCTCACCACTACGGCGTCGAGGGGCCGAAGTTCTACAACAACAACGACAGCAACGCCGTCATCGGCAACCCCAAGCACCGGCTGAACCTGCCCGGCGTGCCGCGCATCGCTTCCAGCCATTCGATCCCGGCCTATGCCGTGGAATGGCCGCTGATCCGGGCGCTCGCCCCGCTGCCGAAGTATGGCGTGGTGGTGAGGGACATGCGGGACGTGCTGATTTCCAACTTCGAGAAGTGGAAGGACAAGTACGCCGTTCCCTTCGAGACCTACGTGGCCGGCGATCCGTGGGACAAGGCCTATGTCGTCGACGTCTGGTGGTACATCCGCTTCATGAACCGCTGGGGGTCCGTGCAGGAGCACTACCCGGCCGAGACCCTGGTCCTGAAGTACGAGGATTTCCGGCGCGACACGGCGGGCGAGCTGGACCGGCTGGCGCGGCACCTTGGTGTGATCCTGCCGGCGGACGCCATCGAGAAGGGCGTCGTCGCCGGTTTCAAGGAAAACATGCTCGCCTTCCACAACCCGAACGCCACCGGCAAGGGCGTGCGCCCCGACGGCGTCGGCGACACGGTTTGGACGGCCGAGGCAGACGCGGTGCTCAAGCCGATCCTGCGCGAGCACCTGAAGTATGACTTCGGGTATGATTTCGGGCTTTAGGGGCTTCGCTCTCCCCCATTTGAAAATTGGGGGAGTGGATGTGGCTCGCTGGCGCTCCGAACCGTCCTCCGCCCACGTCGTGGGCGGAGAGCGAAGCGCCCGCTCTCCCCGCTATTTCTGGCACTTCGGACAATAGAACGTCGACCGTCCCGCCTGCACAACGCGCGCGATGGTCCCGCCGCAACCCGGCGTCGGACAGGGCTCTCCCTCGCGGTCGTAGACCCGGAACCGGTGCTGGAAATAGCCCAGCGCCCCGTCGGCGGCGGCGAAGTCGCGCAGGGTCGAGCCACCGACCTCGACCGCTTCGGCCAGCACATCCTTGATGGCGGCGACCAGCGGCAGGATGCGCTTCCTGGCGATCGACCCGGCGGGTTTCAGCGGCGAGATGCCGACCCGGTGCAGGGCTTCGGAGACATAGATGTTGCCGAGGCCCGCCACGACCCGCTGGTCGAGCAGCAGGGTCTTGGGCCCCTGTTTGCGGCCCGTGAACGCCTTGATCAGGGTCTCGGCGGTGAAATCGGGGCCCAGCGGTTCAGGCCCCATGCCGGCGAACCAGGGGTGGCTGTCCAGTTCGGCCGTCGGGACCAGGCCCATGAAGCCGAACCGGCGGGGGTCGTAGTAGGTCACCATTCCCCCGGCGTCGGTCTCGAAGATGACGTGGGCGTGCTTGGGGTCCGGATCGACGGCGCGGTCGAACTCGCCGGGGACCAGGCCATCGATCTCGAACCGGCCGGTCATGCCCAGATGCATGACGAGGCTGTCGCCCCGGTCGAGATGGCCGAGCAGGTATTTGGCCCGCCGATCCAGCCGGGTGATGGTCGCCCCGGTCAGCCGCTGGACGAAGCCGTCCGGGAAGGGAAAGCGCAGGTCGGGGCGCAGCTGCTGAACGCGAACCAGGCGATGGCCTTCCAGGGTGGGGGCAAGGCCCCGGCGAACCGTCTCGACTTCGGGCAATTCAGGCATGGGGTTTGGCTAGCGCGGTCCAAGCGCGCGGTCTATGGACAAACCCATGAGCGAACAGCGCGCCAGCTTTGGTTTCCGCGATGTCGACCCGGCCGAGAAGGCGGGTCTGGTGCGGGGTGTCTTCGACAAGGTCGCCGGCAAGTACGACCTGATGAACGATCTGATGAGCGCCGGGGTCCACCGGCTGTGGAAGGACGCTGTCGCCGCCCGCCTCAACCCCCAGCCGGGCGAGATCATCCTCGACCTCGCCGGCGGCACAGGCGACATGGCCCGGCGCTTCTCGAAGATGATGCGCGCGGCCCAGCTGCGTCGCGGCGGCCCGGACGGCATGGTCCATGTGCTGGACTACAATGGCGAAATGATTGCCGCCGGCATCGAGAAGGGCGGCGAGCCCGAGATGACCTGGGGTGTCGCCGACGCCATGCGCCTGCCCCTGCCGGACGCCTATGCCGACGCCTATTGCATCAGCTTCGGCATCCGCAACGTGACCGACGTGCCGACCGCCCTGCG
>JBILYE010000155.1:0-8706 GCA_044377925.1 Caulobacter sp.
CCGGACCCCTAGACGGGCCCAGCGAAGTGCGCGCCCGTAGCTCAGCTGGATAGAGCATCAGACTACGAATCTGAGGGTCGGACGTTCGAATCGTTCCGGGCGCGCCATTTATTTCCAATAAAATCAGTTACTTGCGTCGCATCGCGGGACGGGTTGCTTCCTGGTCCGGTCGATCTGGAAGCGCATGGGAGGCGAGCGGGTGTATTGCCGCTGAATGGGCAATGTTGCGCGGCGAGAGCCGCCCCCTTCAAAACGAGAAGGGAGGAGTGGGGGGTATCGAAATCCTGCCTTGGCTGACCCCACCCACCCGGCGCCCCCCAGTTTCTGGAGATGGGACCCGCAGTTCCTACCTACATACTGATCTGCTCGGTCGATCCCCTAGCCGTGATTCCCCTACCGACTCCCAAGAGGTAGGCTCAGGATGTTATTGACGGACGACAGGCGGCAACGCCTACACGGACGCCGCGCCGTCCTCGACCTTCTTCGGCCGCAGCTATCCGAGCTAGGCCAATCCCTGCCTCGCCAGCACGATCACGCCGCTGTCGGCCGATCGCGCTGCGCTGAAGACCAAGATCGACGGCCTGTCCGCCTCCGGTTCGACCGCCGGCCACATCGGCCTGGCCCGGGGCTGGTACATGGTCTCGCCCAACTTCGCCTCGCTGTGGCCGACGCCCAGTCAACCGGCCGCCTATGGCGCCGACGGGCTGCTCAAGGTCGTCGTGCTGATGACCGATGGCGCGTTCAACACCACCTACTGCAACGGCGTGATCAGCAAGGACTCGGGGTCGGGCAGCGGCTCGGCGGCCGATCACATCAACTGCAACGCGCCAAATGGCGACGCCTTCAGCCAGGCCCAGACGCTCTGTGCGAACATGAAAGCCAAGGGTGTGGTCATCTACACGGTCGGATTCGACGTGGCCGCCGACCAAGACGCACAGGACATTGTCCGTGAATGCGCCACCGACGCGCAGCACGTCTACCTGCCGTCTACCGGGGCCGCGCTGAAGACCGCCTGTCGGGCAATCGGCGAGGACATCTCGCGCCTGCGGATCTCACGCTGACGAACCGTCGTTAACCCTTGATTCAACAAGCCCGTTGGCGATTCTTTTACCCTCGCGCGTCAGGATTGACGGCCGAAGGGTTGGAAATCCATGTTCTGTGCTGCCCGCTGGTCTATCTCCGGTCTCCTATCGCAGGGCGTGCGCTCCCTGCGCGACTTCCGCAGCGAGGGCGGCGCTGTGGCGATCTGGTTTGCCGTGCTGGCGCTGCCGGTGGCGATCCTCGCTTTCGGCGCGATCGACCTGAATCGCGTCGGTGTGGAGAGGCGTCACCTCCAGGACGCCCTCGACGCCGCGACCCTGATGGCGGCCCGCTCGAATTCGGCCACCGACGCCGAGATGCAAACCATCGGCGGAGCCTCGCTGAAAGCCCAGCTGGCCGGTGCCACGGACGCCACCCTCACCAACTCGTCATTCAAGATTGTCGGATCGGATGTTGTTGGCACGGCCAAGGCGTCCGTCGTGCCAGTCATCGCCAATCTCTGGACCTCCAGCGACATCATAATCAATGCCGAGACGACGGCCAGGCGCGCTCAGAATTCGTCCGTTGAGCTGGTCATGGTGCTGGATACCACCGGATCTATGGCGGGCACCAAGCTGACCAGCCTGAAGTCCGCCGCGACCTCTCTTATCAACAAGCTGACGGTCAGCGGATCCGGCAGTGTAAAGATCGGCGTCGTTCCGTTCGGCCAATACGTGAACGTCGGCATCGCAAATCGAAACGCTGCCTGGATCAGTGTACCGGCCGACTACTCCACGACCAGCACCCAGAAGGGTGTCTGCACAACGGTGTCCACAAAGACCACGTGCCAGTCACAGACCTACGCCTGCACCAAGTACACCGACGGCGTGCCCTACGCCTCTACCTGTACAAGATCGATCAATTGCGTGACGAAGCCGATCACCCCGGTGACTACCTGCACGGCCGACAAGACGACAACCGCGACCTACAAATTCTCTGGATGCGTTGGTTCTCCCGCCTACCCCAAGAACGTCACCGACAGCGATCCCAACAGGGTCTATCCCGGCTTCATGAATCTGACCTGCGCCAGCGCCATCACTCCGCTCACGAACAAGGTGGCGACGGTGAAGGCGGCGATCACGGCGCTCACAGCCTCTGGTGACACCTACATTCCCTCAGGCCTCGCCTGGGGCTTCAACATGCTGTCGTCGCCCCAACCCCTGACGGAGGCCGCCGCCTATGACGCCACGGGTCAGAACCTCAAGCCGCGCAAGGCGATGGTCCTGATGACCGACGGCGCCAACTCCAAACTGATGAACGCCAGCAACGGCCGGCACGACGTTACCCCGGCCCCCAACCCCGGCAGCCCAGCGACCCAAGCCAATAACTATACGTCTGAACTTTGCAATAATATAAAATCCAATAATATCGAGATATTTACCGTCGCATTCAACGTAACTGACAATAACATCAAATCAATTTTGAAGTCTTGTGCGAGTGACGCCGATCATTATTTCGACGCGACAGACACCGCGGGGCTGATGAAATCATTCCAAGAGATCGCTGATGCCCTGACGAATCTCTACATCGCTCGATAGATAGGAAGCGTGCTGTCAGTCCAACGACAACTTGTCTCCACTAGGCGCAGGTAGGGCAGGGGACGCAGTGGCTATCCGGCGAGCGTCTTCCACTCAGCCAGGGGCGCTGAGCGTTGGGCCTTTTATGTCTCTCTGCTGATGAGGTGGCGGTCCTGGTTGAAGTGGTTGTGGAAGGCGGCGTGGACGGAGCTGAACTTCTGCAGCGTCTTCAACTGCCGGAACCTCAGCGTGGCCCGTTCTCGTCGTCGGAAGGGCAGGTGTGAGTTCTCAGCCCGGTTTTTGGCCCACCTGCCAACCTCCTGCTTCTCGGCGTTGCCGAGGTCCTTCATCGCGGCCTTGAAGGACCGCAGACCGTCGGTCGTGATGGCCTTGGCGCGGCCGTGTCGCTTCATCAGCTTCTTCATGAACTTCAGCGCCGCCGGCTTGACGCGGGTCTTGCTGGCAAAGGATTCCAGCACCTCGCCCTCGTGATCCACGGCTCGCCAGAGGTAGTGCATTTGGCCGTTGATCTTCACGTAGACCTCGTCGAGGTGCCACCTCCAGTGAGTGAACGAGCGCATCCTCTGGACCCGCTTCCGGCGGATCTCCGCGGCGAACATCGGGCCGAAACGGTTCCACCACAGCCGCACTGTCTCATAGCAGATGTCGATGCCGCGCTCGGCCAGCAGGTCCTTCACGTTCCGTAAAGACCGCGGATACTACAGGTAAATCATGACGACCGTCCGGATCACTGTCGGCGATCTGTCGAAGTAGCGGAACGGATTGGTCGAGCTGGCCATTAACGGGAGGCTAGGCACGCCGCCCGTCAGCGGCAATCAGTTTGGGCTGACAGAGCCGTCTGGAGCAACCTGATGACGGAGCACGCCATGGTCGCCATGCCGGACACCCTGTCCGACGTCCTGTTGACCGTGCTGGTCGACCGACTGACGGGGCAGCCGCCGGCCGCCTGCGACAGCGGCGACTTCGAGGCCTTCTGATCGCAATGGCCCTCAGTGCTTCCTCACGCTGTAACGTCAACCTCAAGAGCACCGTGGTGCTGCTGGTCGACAGCAACAACATGGGCATGGATATCCTTGTCCAGATTCTGGTCGGGTTCGGCGTCAAGACGTTCCATCGGGCCGACTGCATCGAAGCGGCGCAATCGTTGATCAGCGCCACGGAAATGGATCTGGTGATCGTGTCCGGCGTGCTGGGCGAAGCAGACGGCTGCGAACTGGTCGAGTGGCTCCGCCGCGAGGCCCCCGCGCCGAACCGCTATGCGCCGGTGCTGCTGGTGACGCCGCACACCCAGATGTCCCGGGTGGCGCGGGCGCGCGATTGCGGCGCCCATATTGTCGTCGCCAAGCCGCTGACGCCGATGGTTGTGCTCGAGCGCATCCTCTGGACGGCCCGCGTCAAGCGGCCGTTTGTTTCGTCCGCCGGCTATTGCGGTCCGGATCGTCGCTTCAAGTTCACCGGGCCGCCCAAGGGCATGAGCGGTCGCCGGTCCGATGATCTGGACGAGAAGATCGGCGACGCCGTCGCCCCCAACATGTCTCAGGAACAGATCGACGCCATCATGCAGCCGCAGAAGATTTCGCTATGAGCGCCGTTCAATTCCACTTCCCGCCGAACAAACTGGCCGCGAAGCTTCGCGCCGCCGGTGGCAAGCCGATCGCCGAGGCGCTCAAGGAAGCGCAGGCCGGCCTGGACGCCATCGCGCCGGCCTGCCTGATCGCCATCGACGAGTTGATGATCGAGATCGGGGCCGCGCATTCCGCGCTCCCCGAGGTGTTCAGCGCTGACGCCCTGAGGCGGCTGTATGGCGCCGCCAACCGCCTTATCGGCCTGGGCACTGTCGCCGCCCTGCCGGATATCGACCGGGCCGCCTACAGTCTGTGCGATCTGCTCGATCGGACGATCGAGGCCGGGCGGCAGGAGCCGGCCTCCATCCTCGTCCACATCCAGGCCATCACCCTGTTGCGGCGACCCGAACTTCTGGGCGGCAGCGCCGGCGTCAACGCCATCCTGGAGGGTCTCAAGCAGGTCTGCGATCGCTTCGGCGGTGAGCCCGAAGTCGCCAACTGACGACGCGGGTCCGGCGCGTCGCTAGCCCAGGAACGGAAATGACGAGACGCTCTTCACCGACTCCTCGACCAGGGGGGTGCGGTTGATCGGCGCCGCCGCCCGCTGCGGGCACTGGCGGCGTTCGCAGATCCGGCAGGCGGGGCCCACCTCCACCACCGCCGGGGCGACCATGTCGAGGCCCCTGGCGTAGGTCAGTTTGGCAGCATGCTTGAGCTCGCAACCCAGCCCGATGGCCAGGTCGTCCTCCAGTCCCCCGAGCAGGCCGGCGACGCGCCGCACGGTGCGTGACAGGGTGAAGTATCGCCCGCCGTCCGGGGTCTCGATGACCTGGGTGACGATGCGGCCAGGCGTCTTGAAGCTGTCGTGGACGTTCCAGCGTGGGCAGGTGCCGCCGAAGCGCGAGAACGGGAACGGCCCGCTGGCGTAGCGTTTGGAGATATTGCCCGCCGCGTCGACCCTCAGCATGAAGAAGGGGATGCCGCGGGCCCCGCTGCGCGCCAGGGTGGTCATCCGCTGGGCCGCCTGCTCGAACGAGACGCCGAAGCCGGCGCGGACCCGTTCGATATCGTAGCCGGTCTCCTCCAGGGCGGCGAGGAACTTGCCGTAGGGCATCATCATCGCCCCGGCGACATAGTTGCCAAGAAAGACCTTGAGCTGCTGGCGCGTGGCGCGGTCGGGCGGGCTGAAGCGGTCGGCGATCTGGCTGATGGCCTCGCCGTGGATCAGCAGGCCGAGCTGATAGGCCATGGCGAAGGTGCGGCTGGCCGGGGCGAGGGTCTCGGCGATCAGCAGCTGCTTGCGGTGCTGGTCATACCGGCGCAGCGTCCCGCTCATCACCTCCGCCGGCATGACCCGCACCTTGACGCCGCACTGGTGCAGCAGCCCTTCGCGCAGCGAGGGGGCGAGGTCGCGCTGGTCGGCCTTGATCTCGGCCACCAGGCCCTCGGCCAGGGTTTCAAGGTCGGGGAAGTGGTTGCGCTGGGCGCTGACCAGGTCGCGCACCCAGTCGGTCGGGGTCGTGTGACTGGCCGGCGACAGGTCGTCGCGCCCTTCGAAGGCGGCCAGGTCGATGAGGTTCCCGCGGTCGAGATAGGCGCGGTAGAGCCGGACGAAGGCCTCGGCCAGGCTTGGCGACAGTTCCGCCACCTCCGCGGTTTCGTGCCGGTTGATGGCGAGATCGGCGAACAACCGGTCGGTCAGCACCTCGTCGAGGCCGGCGCCGCCGCCGTCCTCGTCGGCCGACAGGCTGCGCAGGTCGAGGTCGTAGGCATCGGCCAGCCGCAACAGCACCTGGGCCGTCACCGGCCGCTGGTTGCGCTCCAGCAGGTTCAGATAGCTGGGCGAGACCTTCAGCTGCTCGGCCATCGCCGCCTGGGTGGCGCCGAGGTCGCGTCTGAGCCGCTTGAGGCGGCCGCCGAGGAAGAGTTTCTTGTCCGACATGGCTGGTCACGTTGTCACAAATTGACAGACACGACAATGTCAATTTACGACAAATCGTCTTCATTAGGTTCGCCTCTTCGCCGGGGCTGTCGTTAGGTCTCTCCCAACGAGCCACCTTCCAGTTCCGGACGAGACCATGACCCGCAAGACCTACGCCGAGCACCGCGACACCCTCCTCCGCCGTTACCCCAGCGGCCAGACCTCGGGCGGCGTGGCCATCGACGACATCATCCAGCTGAAGATGCAGAACACCTTCAACACCCACCTGGATATCGCCCGCGACATGGCCGGGGTGATGCGGGCCGACATGGCCGCCTACGACCTCGACAGCTCCAAGTTCACCCAGTCGCTGGGCTGCTGGTCGGGCTTCCACGCCCAGCAGATGATCAAGTCGGTCAAGCGCCTGCGCGGCACGACCAAGGGCGCCTACGTCTACCTGTCGGGCTGGATGGTCGCCGGCCTGCGCAACCGCTGGGGCCACCTGCCGGACCAGTCGATGCATGAGAAGACCGCCGTCGTCGAACTGATCGAGGAGATCTACGTCTCCCTGCGCCAGGCTGACGAAGTGGCGATCAACGACCTGTTCAAGATCCTGCGCGACGCCCGCAAGGCCGGCGACACCGCCGCCGAGACCGCCGCCATCACGGCGATCGACAACTTCGAGACCCACGTCGTGCCGATCATCGCCGACATCGACGCCGGCTTCGGCAACGAGAACGCCACCTACCTGCTGGCCAAGGAAATGATCAAGGCCGGCGCCTGCTGCCTGCAGATCGAGAACCAGGTCTCCGACGCCAAGCAGTGCGGCCACCAGGACGGCAAGGTCACCGTGCCGCGCGAGGACTTCATCGAAAAGCTGCGCGCCTGCCGCCTCGCCTTCGAGGAACTGGGCGTCGACGAGGGCGTCATCGTCGCCCGCACCGACAGCCTGGGCGCCGGTCTGACCCAAAAGGTCCCGGTCAGCCGCGAGCCCGGCGATCTCGCCTCCGACTACATCAAGTGGCTGAAGACCGAGGTCATCACCCAGGACAACCCGATCCAGGACGGCGAACTGGCCCTCTACCAGGGCGGTGAGTTCGTCAAACCGGTCCGCATGCCCAACGGCCTGTTCGCCTTCCAGGAAAACACCGGCCGCCAGCGGGTGATCGAGGACTGCATCGCTTCGCTGACGCAAGGCGGCGCCGACCTGCTGTGGATCGAGACCGACACCCCCAACGTCGACGAGATCGCCGCGATGGTGAACGAGGTCCGCAAGGTCGTGCCGAACGCCAAGCTGACCTACAACAACAGCCCCTCGTTCAACTGGACCCTCAACCTGCGCGGCCAGGTCCGCAAGGAATGGATCGCCAGCGGCAAGTGCGCCGAGGACACCTACCCCGAAGGCATCAAGCTGATGTCGGCCGACCTCGACACCGATGAACTGGGTCTCGAAACCGACCGCCGTCTGGCCAGCTTCCAGGCTGACATCTCGGCCCGGGCCGGTGTGTTCCACAACCTGATCACCCTGCCGACCTTCCACCTGACCGCCAAGTCGATGGATGAGTTGAGCCGTGGCTACTTCGGCGACGACCGCATGAAGGCCTACGTCAACACGGTGCAGCGCGAGGAAATCCGCCGCGGCGTCTCGGCCGTGAAGCACCAGCACGAAGTCGGCTCGGACCTCGGCGACACCTTCAAGGAGATGGTCGCCGGCGAGCGCGCCCTGAAGGCCGGCGGCCACGCCAACACCATGAACCAGTTCGCAGCGGCCTAAGGGCCTTCAAGACAGGGAGACGACGATGACCAAGCAGCCCGCCTTCACCCCGGCCGCCATGCCGGACTCCAACAACCGCGAACGCGCCATCGAGCGCATCGCCGAAGCCTCGCACCGCCTCAACGAAGCCGTTCGCCGGGCCCTGGACGCCGGCTATTCGGTCGAACTGGTCCGCGCCTCGCGCTGCCACGACGGCTCCGGCAACTGGGGCGACCAGATCGTCCCGACGATCCGGGAAAAGGACGTGGCTTCGGCCTAGCGCCCCCATTCCGCTCATCCCGGCGAACGCCGGGACCCAGTTCGAAGAGCGCCGGCGTGTCCAGTAGGTCACGGCCGGCGCTCGACGACCGTTACCCCTGAACCCAGTCCTGCACCGCCGAGATCACGCGGCTGGGTCCCGGCATTCGCCGGGATGAGCGGAACATTCTGGGTTCAAGGGGGCCATTTCCATGGACTCCAGAGACCCCCCATGCCCCTCGACACCGCCGCCAACATCCAGATCACCGGTCCGGTCGAGGGCCGCGCCGCCGAGATTCTCACCCCCGAGGCCCTGGCCTTCGTCGCCGACCTGCACCGCACCTTCGACGGCCGCCGCCGCGAACTGCTCAGCCTGCGCAAGGTCCGTCAGGCGGCCTTCGACGCCGGCGCCCTGCCGGACTTCCTGCCCGAAACCGCCGCCATCCGCGCCGCCGACTGGACGGTCGCCCCGATCCCGGCCGACCTGCAGGACCGCCGCGTCGAGATCACCGGCCCCGTCGACCGCAAGATGATCATCAACGCCCTCAACAGCGGGGCGCGCGTGTTCATGGCCGACTTCGAGGACGCCAC
>JBILYE010000156.1:0-8681 GCA_044377925.1 Caulobacter sp.
GGTGGACCAGGCCCGTCTGGGCGGCGACGCCGAAGATCCAGATCAGGATGCCGCCGACCGCGCCCCCGATCATCATGCCGGAATTGGCCAGCCGCTCGAAATCAGCCGAGGTGCTGAAGCCGCCGACCGTCCACAGCAGCGCCGCCTGCGGGGCCACGATGAAGATCAGGGTGATCAGCAGGGCCGGCGCCATGGCCTGGCCGAAGGTCGCAAACCCTCGCGAAAACACCCGCCCGAAGCTGAACCAGGCGCGCCGACGATCTTCAATTGCCATGACAGTTCCCCCTGACCTCGGCGCACCCTAGCCCGCGCGTGAGCGCCGGCTCAATCCTGTCACGCCTTGGCGCGCCTCAAATCGACAACCGCCCGTTCCAGCCCCGCCAGCACCTTTTCGGTAGCCAGGAAGCCGGCGTCCGCCCCGCTCTCGAAGGCCTTCCAGTCGCGGATATCGATGTGGTCGACGTTGGGCAGCACCAGCACGTCGGTGGCGTCGCGCGCGGCGAGCACCTCGCGGTTGGTCGACAGGGTGGCCGCCCGCATCAGCAGGGCGACGATCGGCGGTCCCTTGCGCCATTCCCCCGACAGCACCCACTTCAGCAGCGACGGCATGACGATATCGTCGGTCGTGATGCTGCGGCCGCGGGTGACGTCGACCCCGACCACCGGTCCGCGATGCAGCGAGCGCATGATGTCGGCCGGGAAATTCTTCATCACCGCCCCGTCGACCAGCACCTCGCCGGCCAGGGTCGAGGGCGGCATGACCCCGGGCAGGGCGATGGACGCCCGCAGGGCATGACGCAGCACGCCCCGCTGATGCAGCTCGTAGGTGCCCTTGGTCAGGTTCGAGGAGATGCAATAGAAGGGCAGCCACAGATCGGGGATCTCGACCTCGCCGAAATGATCTTCCAGCCGGTGATTGACCTTTCGCCCGTGGGTCAGGGCGATCAGCGGAAAGGCGATGTCGTCCAGCGGGCTGGTGTCGACGAAGGCCTGGCGGATGCGCCGCTCCAGCTCATCTTCCTCCCAGCCCATCGCCACGCTGGCGCCGATAATCGCCCCCATCGAGGCGCCGCCGACAAAGTCGACCGGCACACCGGCCGCTTTCAGGGCCCGCAGGGCGCCGATGTGGGCGTAAGCCCGCGCGCCGCCGCCCGACAGCACCAGCCCCACCGATCGCCCGGTCAACAGCCGCGCCATCCGCGCCGCGCAGGGCTCGCTGCCTTCGCGCACATGGAACAGGCGCGCCGCCCTCGTCGCCTCGAGCCAGGCCTCCGACCCCTGCGGCTGAGCCAGGTTGGCGGGCTGGATCAGCACCAGATCGACCAGCTTGTAGGCTTCCAGCGTCTCGGACGCCTTGCCGTTGATCGGTGGCGGCGGTCGGTCGCCCCGCCCGACCCGGAACAGGCGATCCACCTGCCGGCCGACCAGATCGCCCCATGCCCGATCGTCGGCCTCGGCGACATAGAGGACGAATTCGTGATCGGCCTCGACGTTCGAGAACCATTCGGTCGGCGCCCCGGCCGCCTCGGCGCCGACCACGGTCACCGAATGACCCATCTCGGCCATGCGACGCGCGATCTTGCCGATCAGCGGCCGGATCTTGCCGGTCCGCTCGGTGGCGACGAAGCCGAAGACCGCCGGATCGCCCGTCGAGGCGCGCGTGCTGGCGTAGCGGGCCCGGTTAAGCACCAGCTTGGCGATTTCCAGCATCACATGCGGATCGTCGTCCGCCGCCGCGAAGAAGTCCGCGCCGTCCATCGCCAGCACTTCGGAATCCCGCAGGGCGACGACCCGCGCCGTGTGGGCGGTGTCGCCGACCAGGGCCATCTCGCCGGCCGGCTCGCCGGGCCGGATGACGCCGACGAACTGCCGGTCGAGGCCCTCTTCCTTGCGGAAGGCGCCCAGCTTGCCGGCGTGCACGAGGAAGATCTGGTTCGACTGCTCGCCCGATTCGAACAGCGTCGCCCCGCCCGGCAGCGAGAACCAGCGCGCGCTTCCGGCCTCCCACTCGCGCTCGAAGAGGCGGGTGAGGGCGCTGTCCTGTCGATAGGTGAGGGGCCCGACCACGCAGCGACGCTAGCATGAGTCCCGGAAAAAGGCGTCCGGCGCGCTGCCCGGCTCGATGGGCACAATCCTGCCGCTTCCCCGGCCTCGAAGGACAAGCTATCCCTCACCCATGCCGAAACTGAGCACGACCGTCGACAAATCCAGCGAGGCCTTCGCCCGCAACGCCGCCGTCAACAAGGGCCTGGTCGAGGAGTTGCGACAGCGGGTCGCCAAGGCCGCGCTCGGCGGCCCGGAGTCCTCGCGACTGCGCCATTCCTCCAGGGGCAAGCTGCTCCCGCGCGAGCGCGTCGAACGCCTGCTCGACCCGGGCTCGCCCTTCCTGGAGATCGGCCAACTGGCCGCCTTCGGTCTCTATGACGATGATATCGCCGCCGCCGGCCTGATCTGCGGCATCGGCCGGGTCTCGGGGCGCGAGGTGTTGATCGTCGCCAACGACGCCACCGTGAAGGGCGGCACCTACTACCCGATGACGGTCAAGAAGCACCTCCGCGCCCAGGAGATCGCCCAGCAGAACCGTCTGCCCTGCATCTATCTGGTCGACAGCGGCGGCGCGAACCTGCCCCACCAGGACGAGGTCTTCCCCGACCGCGACCACTTCGGCCGCATCTTCTTCAACCAGGCCCGGATGAGCGCCGAGAACATCCCGCAGATCGCCTGCGTCATGGGCTCCTGCACCGCCGGCGGCGCCTATGTCCCGGCGATGAGCGACGAGACGGTCATTGTTCGCGGCGCCGGTGAGGAGAGCCAGGGCACCATCTTCCTGGCCGGTCCGCCGCTGGTGAAGGCCGCCACCGGCGAGGTCATCTCCGCCACTGACCTCGGCGGCGCAGACGTCCACGGCCGCCGCTCCGGCGTCGTCGACCATGTCGCCGCCAACGACGAGCATGCGCTGGAAATCGTCCGCAACATCGTCGCCGGCCTGAATACCCTGAAACCCTCGGAAACCGACGTCCGCGAGCCCCGCCCGCCGGCCTTCGACCCCTCCGAGCTCTACGGCATCGTCCCGGCCGACGTCCGCGCCCCCTACGACGTGAAAGAGGTCATCGCCCGCATTGTCGACGGCAGCGACTTCGACGAGTTCAAGGCCCTCTACGGGACCAGCCTGGTCTGCGGCTTCGCCCGCATCTGGGGCTATCCGGTCGCCATCCTGGCCAACAATGGCGTCCTGTTCAGCGAAAGCGCCCAGAAGGCCGCCCACTTCATCGAACTGGCCTGCAAGCGGAAGATCCCGCTGGTCTTCCTGCAGAACATCTCCGGCTTCATGGTCGGCGGGAAGTACGAGGCCGGCGGCATCGCCAAGGACGGGGCCAAGATGGTCACCGCCGTCGCTTCCGCCAACGTGCCAAAGTTCACCGTCCTGATCGGCGGCAGCTTCGGGGCCGGCAACTACGGCATGTGCGGCCGCGCCTACAGCCCGCGCTTCCTGTTCACCTGGCCCAACAGCCGTATCAGCGTCATGGGCGGCGAACAGGCCGCCTCCGTCCTCGCCACCGTCCACCGCGACGCCGACAAGTGGACGAAGGAAGAGGAAGAAGCCTTCAAGGCCCCGGTCCGCCAGAAGTACGAGGACGAAGGCAACCCCTACCACGCCACCGCCCGCCTCTGGGACGACGGCGTCATCGACCCGGCCCAGACCCGCGACGTGCTGGGCCTGGCCATTTCCGCCAGTTTGAATGCGCCCATCGCTGACACGCCCTTTGGCGTGTTCAGGATGTAGGAGGCCTCCATGACCAACCCCATCGCCGACCCCCTCGTCGAAGTCCCCGACACCGACACCCTCAGCGACCTCGTCCTCATCGAGGCGACCCTGGACGGCATCGCCACGGTCACCATCAACCGTGCCGCCAAGCGCAACGCCTTCAACGCCGAGGTCATCGCGGCCCTGCATGAGGCCTTCATGACCCTCAGCGACGCCGACGGCGTGCGGCTGGTGTTCCTGACCGGGGCAGGGGCCTCGTTCAGCGCGGGCGCCGACCTGGAATGGATGAAGGCCGCCGTCGAATGGTCCGAATCCGAGAACCGCGAAGACGCCATGGCCCTGGCCAGCATGCTGAAGGCCCTGCACGACCTGCCGCAACTCACCGTCGCCCTGATCGACGGCCCGGCCTTCGGCGGCGGCGCGGGTCTGGCGGCCGCCTGCGACATGGCGGTGGCCACCGAGCGCTCCACCTTCGCCTTCTCGGAAGTGAAGCTGGGCCTCACCCCGGCGACCATCAGCCCCTACGTGATCCGCGCCATCGGCGCCCGCAACGCCAGGCGCCTGTTCGCGACCGGCGAAGTGTTCGGCGCTGCTGACGCCCAGAGCCATGGCCTGGTCACCCAGGTGGTCGCCGACGCGGCCGGCTTCGACGCCGTCCGCGCCGCCCTGACCACCGCCATCAAGGCCTGCGCCCCGGGCGCCGTCGCCGACGCCAAGACCCTGGTCAACGATATCGAGGGCGCCGAGATCGATCGTGGCGTCATGGAAGAGACCGCCAAACGCATCGCCGCCCGGCGGGTCAGCGAAGAGGGCCGCGAAGGGGTTCTGGCCTTCCTTGAAAAGCGCAAGCCGGGCTGGGCCGAGTAGGCATGAGCGAGGGGGCGACACCGAAGAAGCCGGCGGCCGCAAAGCCGCGCAAGCCGCGCAAGCCGCGCACGCGAAAGGCCGCGGCGCCGGTCACCACGGAGGCCGACGCCCTCGCGCCAACCCCCGACGCCTCGACCATCGACCCGGAGCATCCCACGCCCGGCCAGCCGCCGATGCCGGCTGACCCCGGAAAGACCTGCGCCAACTGCGGCACGCCGCTGGTCGGCCACTACTGCCATGCGTGCGGCCAGCAGGGGCACCTGCACAACAAGCTCGGCCACCTGCTGCACGAGTTCGTCGAAGGCATCGCCCACTTCGACGGTCGCCTGTGGCGCACCCTGCCGCTGCTCGCCTGGCGCCCCGGCCGGCTGAGCCGCGACTGGATCGAGGGCAAGCGGGCCCGCTATGTCGCGCCCCTGCACATCTTCCTGTTCGCCCTGTTCCTGATGTTCACCATCCCGACCTTCGTCCACTACCAGACGAACAGCACGGTCAACCTCAACGGCTCGCCGGTCATCATCGACCAGCAGGACCGCGAGGCGGTCATGAAGGCGCAGCGTGAAAAGGTCGCTGCCCTAAACGGGAAGCAGGTGGGAGAGACCAGCGGCCCGCAGGCGTTTGCCAACAAGGCGGTGGACTTCTTCGACAAGCGCTCCGGTCACTGGGACTACTACAAGCTGAAGATCCAGAGCCTGCTCTACAAGTTCGGCTTCCTGATGGCCCCGATCTCGATGCTGATCCTCTGGCTCATGCTGTTCTACAAGCGGAGCTACACCCTGTATGACCACGCGACGGTGGCGCTGTACGGGCTGGGCTTCACGGCCCTGCTGACGGCGGTGAGCGAGCTATTGCCGCCCTCGGTCCGTGGCCCGTGGCTCTTCATGATGATGATCTTCATCCCCATCCACGCCGTTCGCCACCTGAAGGTCGCCTATGCGATGGGTTGGCCCGGCGCGATCGCAACCGGTCTGGTGATGGGCCTCCTGACGCTTGTCGCCCTCGGCATCTTCATTCTCGGCGTCGCCGCCATTGGTCTTCTGGGTGTTCCCCATGCTTGAAAGCGTCCTCATCGCCAACCGGGGCGAAATCGCCCGCCGGATCATCCGAACGGCCCGCAAGCTCGGCGTGCGCACCATCGCCGTCTATTCCGACGCCGACGCCGACGCGCCCCATGTCCGCGAAGCCGACGAGGCCGTCCACATCGGCCCGGCCCCGGCCCGCGACAGCTATCTGGTCCAGGAAAAGATCCTCGCTGCCGCAAAGGCGACGAACGCCGCCGCCATCCACCCCGGCTACGGCTTCCTGTCCGAGAACGCCGCCTTCGCTCAGGCGGTCATCGACGCCGGTATCGTCTGGGTCGGCCCGCCGCCGGCCGCCATCGACGCGATGGGCCTGAAGGACGCCGCCAAGAAGCGGATGGCCGAGGCCGGCGTGCCGGTCACCCCGGGCTATCTCGGCGACGACCAGTCGGGAGAGCGCCTGCAAAAGGAGGCCGACGCCATCGGCTATCCCGTCCTGATCAAGGCCGTGGCTGGCGGCGGCGGCAAGGGCATGCGCAAGGTGCTGGAAGCCGGCGACTTCGCCGCCGCCCTCGCCAGCTGTCAGCGCGAGGCCGCCGCCAGTTTCGGCGACCAGAAGGTGCTGATCGAGAAATACGTCACCCGCCCGCGCCACATCGAGGTGCAGGTGTTCGGCGACAGCCACGGCAACGTCGTCCATCTGTTCGAGCGCGACTGCAGCCTGCAGCGCCGCCACCAGAAGGTCATCGAGGAAGCCCCGGCCCCCGGTATGGACGAGGCCACCCGCGCGGTGGTGTGCGAGGCCGCCGTCAAGGCCGCCAGGGCCGTGAACTACGAAGGCGCCGGCACCATCGAGTTCATCGCCGACGCCAGCGACGGCCTGAAGGCCGACCGTATCTGGTTTATGGAGATGAACACCCGCCTGCAGGTGGAGCATCCGGTGACGGAGATGATCACCGGCCAGGACCTGGTCGAGTGGCAACTGCGGGTGGCGAGCGGGGAGCCGTTGCCGCTGACGCAGGACGAGCTGAAGATCGACGGCTGGGCGATGGAGGCGCGGCTGTATGCGGAGAACCCGGCGACCGGGTTCCTGCCGAGCACGGGGCCGTTGGACATCTTCAATCTCCCCGAGCACGAAGCCCGGGTCGATAGCGCCGTCGAGCAGGGCGGCGAGGTCTCGCCCTTCTACGACCCGATGATCGCCAAGATCATCGTCCACGCCCAGGATCGCGAAACGGCGGCCGAAGACCTCGCGCAGGCCTGCGCCTCCGTCGAAGTCTGGCCGGTCAAGACCAACGCCGGTTTCCTGGCCCGCTGCGCCAGCCATCCCGACTTTGTCACCGGCGGTATCGACACCGGCTTCATCGAAGCCAGGATCGATCTCCTGGCCGGCGCCCGTGAGCCCAGCTCAGCCGCCATCGCCGCTGCCGCCGGGGGGCTTCTCGACGATCTGACCTATCGCTCCGGCGCTCCGCAGGCGGCTGGGTCACCCTGGAACACCCTTCCTGCCGGGCTGACCGGCTTCAGGATGAATGCCCAGGCGCAGGCGCCATTCCGCATTGCCACGGCCGACCAGCGCTTCGACGTCGGCCTCAGCGGCGGACATGAAGGCCACTGGACCTGGTGGTCGATCAAGGTTGGCGACGAGACCGTGAAGGTCGGCCCGCTGTCTGACGGCGTCTGGGTCGGCGAAGACCTGCTTTCGACCGCCTCAACCGAGGAGGAGTTCATCGTTTTCGAGGGCGGTGACGCTTTCGCCTTCCACCTGCCCCGGGCGACCGGCGATGCCGGGGCTTCCGCCTCCGACGGCTCGATCCTCTCCCCCATGCCCGGCAAGGTCGTCTCCGTTTCGGTCAAGGCCGGCGACACGGTGACCAAGGGCCAGACCCTTCTGGTCCTTGAAGCCATGAAGATGGAGCATGCCCTGACCGCCCCCTTCGACGGCGTCGTCGCCGAACTGACCGCCGTCGCCGGCGGCCAGGTCAGCGAAGGGGTGGTGCTGGCGAAGCTGGAGGCAGTCTAGGGAGCGGCCTCGCCGGAGCCGCCACCGAGGCCGCCTATGGCCTTTCCGACCAGGCTGGCGGCGTCCGGAGCCTTGAGGCCGTCCGCGCCCGGGACGATGCAGCGCTGCTTTCCTTCCGCGCCGTCCATGCGCGGCGCGATCGACTGCACGGTCGATCCATCGGCCGCATAGGTCGCCAGATACTGACAGCCGGTGGCGATGTCGGTCAGCACGAACAGGTTGGGTTGCGCCGTTTCGGCGCGGTTGAAGCGCGCGCTCAGGGCGCTGTTGCGGACCGCGCCGGCCGGATCCCGCACCGCTTCCTCGGCCAGGGCCGCGCTCTCGCTCAATTGCTCGCTGGCCTGACGGGCCGTCGCCGCGGCGTTTTCGACCTTCTGCAGGGCGGCCGCCGCGTCTTCGCCACAGGCGGCGAGGAGGAGGGCGGAGGCGGCGAGGCCGGCCGTCATCAGGCCGGTTCGAATCGGGTGGTTCAACGGCGTCATCCCCGGGCCAGTCCATACGACGACGAACGATCCCGCGGCCCATGCCGGGATCGGCGTCGTCGGTCTCGCCAGTCCGGATCCACTGATCCGCCGCCATCGCCAGGGCCATAGGCCGGTACTGGTGACGATGGCCCCGCTGAAGGCGCGGGCGGCTACTCCCCGAAGGTTGTCGAGCATGTAGGAAGCCGCCACCCGCTTGCAAACCCCCGCACCTCGAATTCCCCAACATGAATATGTCTAGACATATTGTTTTTGCATCATTTTCAGGCGCCGATCGTGCTGCGCGACCTGTAGGTCCGGCCGGGCTCTTTTCGAGCTACATTTGCAGGACGCCGACCTACGGTCCGGGCTACACGCCGGGCTACTTTCCCCGCATCTCGACCCACGCCAAAGGCACGCGAAAACAACGCACTAGTCGATCCGGCCTGCGGTATAATGGTCTGGCGCTTCGATAGCGCTTCCATCCGTAGCCCAAGGGCTTAAATCCCGCCCCATGCCGCTTCACATCATCAAGCTCTGCGTCG
>JBILYE010000157.1:0-8612 GCA_044377925.1 Caulobacter sp.
CGGACGCCAGCGCCTGAGCCTGGCCCTCGGGCAGGTCGGGAGCGCCGAGCTCCACAATGCGCAACGCGGCGAGGTTCCAGCCGACCCGGCGTTCCTGGGGCAGGTAGCCGGCGGCGCGGGCGCGCATCGCAGGCTTGAGATCGGAGATCGGCTTGCCTGCGAGCATGACCTGGCCCTGCTGGAGCGGCAGCAGGCCCAGGCCCGCGCGCAGCAGCGTGGTCTTTCCGGCGCCGTTGGGGCCCAGCACCCCGACCATCTCGCCCGGCGCCACGGACAGGCTGACGCCCTTGAGGACGGCCCGGCCCGACGGACCGGCGTGGACGCTCTCGAACGACCAGCTCATGCCCGCCAGCTCCGCGAGGCGCGCCAGGCGACGAGCGCGAACAGCGGGGCGCCGACCAGGGCGGTGACGACGCCGAGCTTCAGCTCCTGCTCGCTGGGCAGGACGCGGCTGATCAGGTCGGCCGTGATCAGCAGGATGGCGCCCGCAAACGCGGACGGGATCAGCAATTTGCCGGGATCATCGCCGCTGAGCCGGCGCACCAGATGCGGCGCGGCCAGTCCGACGAAACCCACCACCCCCGCGGCGGCGACGGCGGCTCCGGTCATCAGGGCGGCGCCGGCCACGGCGGCGGTGCGCAGGCTGGCCATCGGCAGGCCACTGAGCGCCGCGGTCTCTTCGCCGAGCGTCAGCATGGTCAGGCCCCGGGCCGACCACAGGCACAGAGCGGCGCCGAGGGTCATGGGAACAAGAGCCCGCAGGATGTCGCCGAAGTCGCGGTTGTCCACCGAACCCAGCAGCCAGTTCATCACCTCGGCCGTGGCGACGGGCGAGGGCGAGAAGTTGAAGATCAGGGCCGTGAGGGCGCCGCCGAGGGAAGACAGGGAGACCCCCAGCAGGATCAGCGCCTCCGGCTCACGGAACCGCGCCGCCAGGCCCGAGACCAACAGCCCCGCGGCCAGGGCGCCGACCAGGGCCCCGGCCTCGACCGCGCCGGTGACCGCCGAGGCGCCGAGCGCGATAGTCAGGGCCGCGCCGAGACCGGCGAAGGCCGAGACGCCCAGCACGCCCGGGTCAGCCAGCGGGTTGCGCAACAGCCCCTGCAGCGCCGCGCCGGCCAGGCCCAGCCCGCCGCCGATCAGCGCCGCCATCAGGGCGCGCGGCAGACGGATGGTCCAGAGCACCTCGCCCGGCGGCGAGGCGGGGTGGGCGAAGGCTTGCGCATACTGGGCGGCGGTCAGCGTCGTTTCGCCGAGCAAAAGCCCGGCCAGAAGCACGAGGATCAGGACTGCGCCAAGCGCCAGCGTCGCCGTGCGGCTCATCGCGGCGCCGACCTTCCTGGAGCGGATTGTGCCAGGGTCTCGACCCCTTCAGCCGCAAACCAGGCGGGGCAGCTGAGCACCGAGGCCGGCAGGCTGGCGAGCGTCTGCTCCGGCAGCCGCTGCTGCAGCGCCCTGTGACGCCCCATGCCCCAGCGCTCGAAAGCGCCAGACATCCGGTCGAAGAAGCCGAGCACAAAGCCCCGCGGTGGCCCCAGCACGACATCCTCCAGCCGCACCGGCGCGAACCCGGCCTGCGGCGCGGCGTTGGCGAGGCCGGCGGCGGCGAGGATGCGATCAATGAAGGTCCCCTGCCCGGCCGTGTAGCCGCTGGGCGTCAGATAGAGGCCCCGGCGGCCCCTCCAGGCGTCCTTGGAAGCCGCCAGCCGCCGGTCCATGTCGGCGACGATGGCCTCTCCTTTGTCTGACGCTCCGAGCGCGGCGGCGACGGTGCGCACATTGGCCCGGACCCCATCGAAATCCACGGCGTCCTCGATCTTCACGACCTTGACCCCATGGGTGGCGAGGGCGGCTTCCAGCCGGGCATCCCCGCCCCAGTAGCGGACAGCCAGGGTGGGGCGGGCGGCCAGGATGCTTTCCGTGGTGATGCGGCGTTGGGGCAGGCCCTTTGCGAGCGCACGCAGATGAGAGTCCGCGTCATCGGCGCGATGGCTGACGCCGACGATGGTGTCACGCGGGCTGAGCGCGAGGACGTACTGGTCGGCGCACTGGTCGAGGGAAATGACGCGAGGGCTGGCGCTGGCGGCGGTTCCGATCGCCAACACGCCCGCCACCGTCATCCCGGCCGCCGTGCGCAGCGCGGCGAGCCGGGACCCAGGGGCGGCGGCCGCCACAGGTCGAAGCTTCGCTGGTTGCACGCTGTCACCCCCTGGCTCCCGGGTCGGCCCTTCGGCCCGCCCGGGATGACGGATGGGGTTTATCCGGTCAAGCCTAGTCCGCCACCAGCCCGTGCAGCATGCCGTCCAGCAGCACCTGACGCAGCTCTTCGCTCTCAGCCCAGTTGAACTTCGGCTTGATGATGATCAGCGAGACCAGGCCGTGGCAGGCGGCCCACAGGGCCTGGGCCGCGCTCTGGGCCGAGCCTGTGCGCAGACGGCCGGAGGCGGCGATATCGGTCAGGGCATCGATGAACTTCTGGAAGCAGAGATCGCCAAGGTGTTCGGTCGCCTCGGTCTTTTCCTCGCTCATCACCCCGGAGGCGCCGCAGAACACCAGCTGGTAGGCGTTCGGGTTTTCCAGCGCGAAGGCCATGTAGGCTTCGAGCATCATCCGCACCTTGACCACCGGGTCGATCGGCCGGGCGGAAATCTCGCTGTTGATCTCGAGCAGACGGTTGATCGCCCCGTCGCTGATCTCCAGCAGGATCTGGTCCTTGTCCTTGAAGTGCATATAGAGCGCCGTCGAGGAGACACCCACCTCGTCGGCGATCTTGCGGATCGTCGCGCCCTGATAGCCCTCGGCCACGAAGATGCGCTGGGCCGCCTTGAGGATTTCCCCGCGCCGCATGTGCCCGTCGCCCTTGGGCTTCCTGGCGGAGCGTTGCGGCTTCTTGAGAACCGTCGTCACTGCCTGTTTCCCCTCACTTCGATCCCCGAACGGAACACTAAACGGGAATCACTTGAGCCGCGCAACAGCTTCAAGGGTCCGGGAGGATACTGGACCTTCGAACCCCCTGCGGCTAATGCCCGCCCATGAGCAACCCGCGCGTCGCCGACGCCCCCATCCTGCTGACCACCAAGGGCTGGGCCGACTACGGCCTGATCGACAGCGGTCATGGCCGCAAGCTGGAACGCTACGGCCCCTACAAGGTCGTAAGGCCGGAGCCGCAGTGCCTGTGGGCGCCGCGCCTGTCGAAGGAGGAATGGGATCGCGCCGACGCCGTCTTCGATCCCACCGACGAGGACGAGAACGGCCGCTGGCAGTTCGCCGGCCAGCCGCCGGTGCTGTTCCCGCTGAGCTGGCGTGAGGCGAAGTTCAACAGCCGCTTCACCAACTTCCGCCACCTGGCCTTCTTCCCTGAGCAGGCGGCCAACTGGGAGTGGCTGGACGCGCGCATCCGGAGCGCCGGGCGTCAGCTGACCGTCCTCAACCTGTTCGGCTACACCGGCGTCGCCAGCCTGGTCGCGGCGGCGGCCGGGGCAAAGGTCACCCACGTCGACGCCTCCAAGAAGTCGGTCGCCTGGGCCCGCGAGAACGCCATCCTGTCCAGGCTCGACGAAAAGCCGGTCCGCTGGCTGGTCGAGGACGCCCGCAAATATGTGCAGCGTGAGCTGCGTCGCGGGGCGCAGTACGACGGCATCATCCTCGACCCGCCCAAGTTCGGGCGCGGCCCGACCGGCGAGACCTGGCGCCTGTTCGAGGACCTACCAGAACTGGCGGACCTCTGCACCCAGCTGCTCAGCCCGGACGCCAGCTTCATGCTGATGAACGCCTATGCGGCGCGCATCTCCGGCGCCGCGCTGTCCGGCCTGATGGCCGATCAGCTGAAGGGGCGCGGCGGGGTCATCGACTGGGGCGAGCTGGCGCTCGAACAGGAAGACGGCGAGCGCCGCATCGGCCTCAGCTTCTTCGCGAGATGGTCGAAGTGAACTTCAGACAGGTCACATCCCTGTCGAACGAGACGGTCAAGCACGCCCGCGCCCTGCACATGCGCAAGACCCGGGAGGAGAGCGGCCAGTTCCTTGCAGAGGGCCTGAAGATCATCACCGAGGCGGTCGACCAGGGCGTCGCGCCGGACGTGCTGCTGTTCGGCAAGGCCGCCGCCAACCACCCGCTTTTGATCCGCGCCGCCGAGGCGACGACGGCGGCCGGCGGCGAGGTGATCGAGGTGACGCCCGAGATCCTCGAAAAGATCGCCCGCCGCGACAACGCTCAGCCGGCGCTGGCTATTTTCAAGCAGCGGTTCGTGCCGCTGGCGAGCCTGCGGCCGACCTCGAACGTCTGCTGGGTGGCGATGGACCGGGTGCGCGATCCGGGCAACCTCGGCACCGTGGTGCGGACCGTCGATGCGGCCGGCGGCGGCGGGGTGATCCTGGTCGGCGACTGTTGCGATCCCTATTCGGTCGAGGGCGTCCGGGCGACCATGGGCTCGATCTTCGCCGTGCCGCTGGCGCGTGCGACCGTTGAAGAGTTCCTGGCCTGGCGCGGGAACTGGCCGGGGTCGGTGGTCGGGACATTGCTGACCGCGACGGTGAACCACCACAACGCCGACTACCGCAGCCCGACGCTGATCCTGATGGGCAACGAGGCCCAGGGGTTGCCGCCGGAACTGGCGGCCGCCTGCGATGTGAACGTGAAGATCCCGATGCGCGGCCGGGCGGACAGCCTCAACCTGTCGGTGGCGACGGGCATCATGATCTACGCGGTGACCGACCGGCTCCTCTGATCCCTTCTCCCAGAGGGAGAAGGTGGCCCGAAGGGCCGGATGAGGGGTTAGGGACGGTGGACTTCCGGAAACACCGTAACCCCTCACCCGGTCCTGCGGCGCAGGACCGACCTCTCCCTCTGGGAGAGGTAAGAAAAGCCCGTCACGTCCCGCGCGGCTTGGCCCGCGTCGTCGCCGCAGCCTTCCACGGCTCCTCCGGCCAGACGTGCCTCGGATATCGCCCCTTCATGTCGGTCCGCACGTCCTTCCAGGACCCGCGCCAGAAGGCCGGCAAATCCCGCGTGACCTGAATCGGCCTATGCGCCGGTGACAGCAGGGCCAGCACCAGGGGGACGCCGCCGACGCCGGGATGCACCTCGACACCGTAGAGTTCCTGCACCCGCACAGAGATGGTCGGCCCGGCCTCGGCGGCGTAGTCGATGGCCAGACGCGACCCCGTTGGCGCCGTCCAGCGGGCCGGGGCGGCGGCGTCGAGGCGCTTCTGCACATCCCAGGGGATCAGGCTACGCAGGGCGTTCTCAAGGTCGTTGTCGGACAGGCTGGCAAGGGTGCGACGGCCTTCGAGAATGGGGGCCAGCCAGTCGTCGAGCCCGACGATAAGCGCCGCCTCCGACAGGTCGGGCCAGGTCGGGTCCTGGGCGTGCAGGAACCGCACACGCTCCAGCAGCGATCCGGCCCCCTCCCCGATCGGCAGCGCCGACAGGCCTTCCCGGCGGACATGACCCAACAAGGCGGCGGCGATCATCGCCTTGTCGGGCTTGTCGACCAGCCGATCCTCCAGCACCAGGCGGTCGAGACGGACCAGCCGGCGGGCGCGGACCTTGCCGTCCGGCTCGATCTCCAGACGGTCCTCGTTGGTCAGGCGTGAGGCGAAAGCCGCCCGCAGAGTTTCAGGATCAAGCGGCGCCGCCAGCAGGATGCGGTCGCGGGCCGCCCCGCCGCCGAGTTCGCCGACCGCCAGCCAGGTCTCCCGGGCGAGGACATCCGTCGGCTCGACATGGGCGCCCCGCCCACTGGCCAGCTGGAACTCGCCGCCCTTGCCGCGCGCCTTGGCCACGCGCTCCGGGAAAGCTTCAGCCAACAGCAGGCCGACGTCGAGCGGCGGCTGCTTCGGCGGGCGACCGGCGGCGCGGGCCCAGCGGTCGGCCAGGGTGCCAGCGTCGCGGGCCCGGGGGCTGCGGTCGCGCTCGAACTGCTCGAGCCGGTGGCGCAGGTCCGCGTCGCGGCCCCCGAGCCCCCGCTCGGTCAGCAGGGCGGCGATGCGAGCCGCCAGCTCGCCTTGGCCGCCGGCCGCGCCGCGGATGACCATGTGAGCCAGGCGCGGCGGCAGGGGCAGGTCCGACAGCAGCCGGCCGTGGGCGGTCAGGCCACCGGCCTCGTCGAGCGCCTCCAGCCGCCCGAGCAGACTGCGCGCCTCGCTGAAGGCGCCGGCCGGCGGCGGGTCGAGGAAGGCGAGGTCGGCCGGATCGCGCGCGCCCCAGCGGGCCAGGTCCAGAGCGAACCCGGACAGGTCAGCCTCGAGAATTTCCGGCCGCGCGAACGGGACCAGGGCCCGCGTCTCCGCCTCCTCCCACAGCCGGTAGCAGACGCCAGGCTCGGTGCGGCCGGCCCGGCCCCGGCGCTGGTCGGCGGCGGCGCGGGAGACCCGCACCGTCTCCAGCCGGGTCAGGCCGCTGGAAGGGTCGTAGCGCGGCACGCGAGCGAATCCGCTGTCGATGACGACGCGGACGCCCTCGATAGTCAGGCTGGTCTCGGCAATGCTGGTGGCCAGCACCACCTTGCGCCGTCCGGCCGGGGCGGGACTGATGGCGGCGTCCTGCTCACGCGGATCCAGAGCGCCGAACAGCGGGCACAGATCGACATTGGCGGGGACGCCCGCCTCGGCCAGCCAATCACGGGTGCGCAGGATCTCGCCCTGGCCAGGCAGGAACACCAGCAGGCTTCCGGTCTCCTCGGCCAGCGCCTTGCGCACGGCCTTGACCACCTGCTGCTCCAGTCGCGCGGCCGGATCGCGGCCAAGGTAACGGGTGTCGACCGGAAACGCCCGACCCTGGCTCTCGATGACCGGCGCCCCGTCCAGCAACCGGGCCACCGCCGCCCCGTCGAGGGTCGCCGACATGACCAGCAGCCGCAGGTCCTCGCGCAGCACCGACTGGCTGTCGCGGGCCAGGGCCAGGCCGAGGTCGGCGTCGAGACTGCGCTCGTGGAACTCGTCGAACAACACGGCCGACACCCCGTCCAGGCCCGGGTCGTCCTGGATCATGCGGGTGAAGACGCCCTCGGTGACCACCTCGATGCGGGTCTTCGCCGACACCTTCGAATCCATCCGCACCCGATAGCCGACGGTCTCCCCGACCCGTTCACCGAGCGTTGAGGCCATGCGGGCTGCGGCGGCGCGGGCGGCCAGGCGGCGGGGCTCCAGCAGAATCAGCTTCCCCTGGGCCCAGGGCTGATCCAGCAGAGCCAGCGGCGCGCGGGTGGTCTTGCCCGCGCCGGGCGGGGCGACCAGGACAGCGTTAACGCCCTTGGCCAGAACAGCCCTCAACTCGGGCAGGATTTCCTCGATCGGCAGCATTGTGTGGTTCGTTTAGTGCCCGAATGCCGCGTCGTCACCGCAAGCCGTTGCGCGCCGCGACTTTACTGCTAACGTCCGCCGCTTGTGATGCCGGCGGGGAGCCGGCCTTAGGGGAGCGAGACGCATGTCCGCAGAGGGCGCCCGACCGGGCAACCGTCTATTTCTGAAGAAGTCCATCGCCAACATTCAGAAGGAGGCGGCCAAGAGTGAGCTGAAACGCACGCTCGGGCCGCTCAACCTGATGAGTCTCGGTGTCGGCGCCATCATCGGGGCCGGGATTTTCGTCCTGACCGGACAGGTGGCCTCGGCCAACGCCGGCCCGGCCATCATGTTGTCGTTCATCGTCGCCGGCATCGCCTGCGCCCTGGCCGGCCTCTGCTACGCCGAACTGGCCTCGACCATGCCGGTCTCCGGCTCGGCCTATACCTACGCCTACGGCACGATGGGCGAGATCTTCGCCTGGATCATGGGCTGGCTGCTGGTGCTGGAATACGGCATCGCCGCCTCGACCGTGGCCGTCGGCTGGTCGGGCTATGTGGTCAGCATGCTACATGATTTCGGGGTCAACCTCCCCAGTATCCTTGTCGCCGGCAAGGAAGCGCCGATGTGGGCCACCCCGCTGATCCAGGCGTCGCCCAACGAAGCCGGCAACCTGGTGTTCTCGATGACCGGCACGCTCAACGCGGTCGCCGCCATCGGCATCTTCATGGTCTGCGCCCTGCTGGTGCTGGGCGTGTCCGAGTCCGCCAACGTCAACAACGTGATCGTCGTCATCAAGGTCATCGTGCTGCTGACCTTCATCGCGGTGGGGATCACCTACATCAACCCGGCCAACTGGCACCCCTTCATCCCCGAAGCCACCGGCAAGGCAGGTGAGTACGGCGTCAGCGGCATATTCCGCGGGGCGGCGATCATCTTCTTCGCCTACGTCGGCTTTGAAGCGGTCTCGACCGCTGCGGCCGAGGCCAAGAACCCCAGCAAGGACGTGCCGATCGGCATCCTGGGCGCCCTGGTCATCTGCACCATCATCTACATGGCCGTCGCCGCCGTGATGACCGGCGTGGTGCCCTACAAGGAACTGGCCAGCCCGGCCCCGATCGCCGTCGCCATCGACCGCATGGGTCTGGAATGGGCCGACGTCCCCCTGGCCACGGCCGAGGGCGGCAAGCTCAACCTCATCGCCTTCCTGATCAAGGTCGGGGCCATCACCGGCCTCAGCTCGGTCATGCTGGTGCTGTGCTACGGCCAGACGCGCATCTTCTACACCATGGCCCGCGACGGCCTGCTGCCGAAGGTGTTTGCAGCCATCCA
>JBILYE010000158.1:0-8608 GCA_044377925.1 Caulobacter sp.
TCGGCCAGCAGCCGACCGGTGTCTTCACCGCCGGCCTGCGCACCCAGCTCAACGTCCCGGTCCAGCGCCGCCTCGACCAGATCCTCGCCAACATGGAGCGCTGGCGCTGGCTGCCCTCGTCGCTGCCCGAGCACCGCATCCAGGTGAACATCGCCGCCGCCGTGCTGACCGTGTTCGTGGGCGACGAGGCGACGATGTCGATGCGCGCCGTCACCGGCAAGCCGGGCTCCGAGACCCCGATGCTGCGCTCGAGCATCCACAGCATCGTGCTCAATCCGCCGTGGAATGTCCCGGCCGGCATCGCCAGGAACGAACTCTATCCCAAGGGCCGCGGCTACCTGGCCGCCAACGGCTTCCGCATCCTGCAGGGCGGCGCCGGGTCCCGGCAGCGCGCTTGGCCTGATCAAGTTCGACTTCCAGAACCCCTACGCCGTCTACCTCCACGACACCCCGTCCAAGGGCCGCTTCGCCAGCTACAGCCGCCTGGCCAGCCACGGCTGCGTTCGCCTCGAAAAGCCCATGGCCCTGGCCCGCCATATTCTCGCCGGCGACCCGGTCTGGACCCCTGAACAGATCGAAGCCACCATCGCCGGCGGCAAGACGACCCGCGCCACCGTGCAGCGGCCGGTCGATGTCTTTCTCCTCTACTGGACCGCCTTTGTGACCCCCGACGGCGGGGTCAACTTCCGCGCCGACCCCTACGGCTGGGACACCCTGCTGATGCAGCGGCTGGGGCAGGTCGCGTGACCGACCGCCGGACCCTGCTGAAAGCCGGGCCCGGCCTGCTGGCCGCCGCTTCGTTGGGACTGCTCGGCCGCGCCGCCGTCGCCCAGGAGGAGCCCCCGGGTGAGCCGGTCAGCGCCGAGGATCTCAACCTCGCCCCGACCCCCATCCGGCCGCCGCCGGAAGGGGCCCGCCGCCTGGCCTTCCGGCATCTGCACACAAACGAAGAGCTGGACGTCGTCTACTGGAAGGACGGCGGCTACGTCTGGGACAGCCTGATGAGCATCAAGAAGCTCCTTCGGGACTTCCGCTCGACCGAGGAACATCCGATCGACGTGCGGCTGCTGGACATCCTCTTCACCCTGCAGACCCAGTTCGGCTCGACCGAGCCCTACCGCATCATCTCCGCCTTCCGCTCGCCGGTCACCAACGTCGCACTGCAGGACCGCAGCGCCCAGGCCAACGGCAAGAGCGAGGTGGCGACCAGATCGATGCATATGGAAGGCAAGGCCATGGACGTGCGTCTCAACGACGTCGCCCTGACCGCCTTCCGCGACGCCGCCCTGGCCCTCAAGGGCGGCGGCGTCGGCTACTATGCTGACAGTGGATTCGTTCACGTGGACATTGGCCGGGTGCGCACCTGGCAGGGGACTTGAAACCTATGGCTGAGAAGCGCGGCGGCGGTGGCTTTTTCTGGGGTGTGGTCGGCTTCCTCGTCGGGGTCGCGATGACCCTTGCCGTCCTGGCCTTCATGAGCCGGGAGACGAACGGGGATTTCGACCAGCGCACGGCCGCCGACGAGGCCGCCGAAAGCGCTCAGGACGCACTTCCCGAAGCGCCGGCCCTGCCTGCGCCCACGCCGAAGGCGGAAGCCAAAGCCCCGGTCCCGCGTGGTCCCGAGCCCGGCCTCGATCCGGCCAGTGACGACCAGATCGCCGACGACGCCGCCTCTTCCGGCATGACGTCGCGCGCGCCGCCTCCGGAAGAGTGACCCACTCTCCTCCACGGCGATAAGCGTTCCCGCAGGGCCCTTTCCCCCTTGTCCCGCCCCGACTCCCGGGTCTAACGTCTGTTTAAGTGCATCTCTGTGCGGGCGTAGGGCGTGGTCGCCCGGTTGCGGCTTCGTCTCTTCTCTCAGACACGGGAGCGGGGGAAGAGGAGCGTTCCGGAGTTGGAACCGACGAATATCGAGTCGCCTGATTACTTTCATAAAGTGGTCGATTGCCAGTGGGCCTGCCCGGCCCATACCCCGGTCCCCGAATACATCCGGATGATCGCTCAGGGTCGGTACGCCGACGCCTACATGGTCAACTGGAAGTCCAACGTCTTCCCGGGGATCCTCGGGCGGACCTGCGACCGTCCGTGCGAGCCGGCCTGCCGCCGCGGCCGCGTCGAGGAAGAACCGGTCGCCATCTGCCGCCTCAAGCGCGCCGCCGCCGACAACAAGGGCGAGCTGAACGGCCGCATGCCGACCCCCAACGAGGTCTGGAACGGCAAGACCGTCGCCTGCGTCGGGGCCGGCCCTGCCAGCCTGACCGTGGCCCGCGACCTCGCCCCGCTCGGCTACAAGGTCGTCATCTACGACCGTGAGCAGAAGGGCGGCGGCATGATCCGCAGCCAGATCCCGCGTTTCCGCCTGCCTGAAGAGGTGATCGACGAAGAGGTCGGCTACATCACCGCGCTCGGTCCCCAGCTGGTGCTGAACCAGGAAGTCACCAGCCTCAGGACCATGCTGGAGGAGTCCTACGACGCCATCTTCGTCGGCACCGGCGCCCCGCGCGGCCGCGACCTCGACGTGCCGGGCCGCGCCGAGGCCGCCGCCAACATCCATGTCGGCATCGACTGGCTGTCGTCCGTCTCCTTCGGCCACATCGAGAAGATCGGCCGCCGCGTCATCGTGCTGGGCGGCGGCAACACCGCCATGGACTGCTGCCGCACCTCGCGCCGGCTGGGCGGCGAGGACGTCAAGGTCATCGTCCGCTCCGGCTTCGACGAGATGAAGGCCTCGCCCTGGGAGAAGGAGGACGCGATGCATGAAGGCATCCCGATCTTCAACTTCCTGGTCCCCAAGTCCGTCACCCACGAGAACGGCCGCCTGACCGGCGTCTGGTTCGAGAAGGTCGGCTGGCAGACCGGCGAGGACGGCCGCCGGGCGCTCAAGCCCACCGGCGAGCCCGACCAGCATTTCGAATGCGACGACGTCCTGGTCGCCATCGGCCAGGAAAACAGCTTCCCCTGGATCGAGCGCGATGTGCTCGACTTCGACAAATGGGGCATGCCGGTGGTCGGCGAGACGACCTTCCAGTCCTCCAACCCCAGGGTCTTCTTCGGCGGCGACAGCGCCTTCGGTCCCAAGAACATCATCTGGGCCGTGGCCCACGGCCATGAGGCGGCGGTCTCCATCGACCTCTACTGTCGTGGCCAGGATGTCACCCTGCGCCCGCCGCCCGGCGTGACGCTCGCGTCCCAGAAGATGGGCATCCACGAGTGGTCGTATGACAACGACGTCTCCCTCGACGAGCGCCGCAAGGTGCCGCTGATGGAGACCACCCTGGCCCTGTCGTCGATCAAGAACGAGGTCGAGCTCGGCTTCGACGAACAGCTCGCCTACGCCGAGACCCAGCGCTGCCTGAACTGCGACGTGCAGACGGTGTTCAGCGCCCCGGCCTGTATCGAGTGCGACGCCTGCGTCGACATCTGCCCGACCGACTGCATCACCTTCACCGCCAACGGCGATGAGCCGGACCTGCGCGAACGCCTGAAGGCCCCGGCCCTGAACCTGACCCAGGACCTCTACGTCTCCGGCGCCCTGCCGACCGGCCGGGTGATGGTCAAGGACGAGGACGTCTGCCTGCACTGCGGACTTTGTGCGGAGCGCTGTCCGACCGGCGCCTGGGACATGCAGAAGTTCCTGCTCAACACCACGCAAGCGGGGGGATGCCGCTGATGCCCATCACCGCTGTGAATGATTTCGTGGTGAAGTTCGCCAACGTCAACGGCTCCGGCTCGGCCAGCGCCAACGGCCTGTTCGTCAAATCCATCCTGCGCAGCGGCGTGCCCGTCGCCGCCCGCAACATCTTCCCTTCGAACATCCAGGGCCTGCCGACCTGGTATGAGGTCCGCGTCAGCGGCGAGGGCTGGATGGGACGGCGGGGCGGGGTCGACCTGATGGTCGCCATGAACCCCCAGACCTGGGACAAGGACGTCGCCGAGATCGAGCCCGGCGGCTACCTGTTCTACGACTCCACCCGGCCCATGCCGCCCGAGCGGTTCCGGAACGACATCACCGTCATCGGCGCCCCGCTGCAGCGGCTGTGCAACATGGCCTACAGCGATCCGCGCCAGCGCCAGCTGTTCAAGAACATCATCTACATCGGCGTGCTGACCTACCTGCTCGGCATCGAGAACGCGGTCATCGAGACCCTGCTGGCCGAGCAGTTCGCCAAGAAGCCCAAGCTGATCCCGGCCAATATCGAGGCCTTCCACATCGGCGTCACCTACGCCCGCGAGAACCTCAAACCCCTCGGCCTGCAGGTGAAGACCGCCGACGGCGTCGGCGACCGCATCTTCATCGAGGGCAACAACGCTGCGGCTCTTGGCGCCGTCTATGGCGGGGCCACCGTCTGCGCCTGGTATCCCATCACCCCCTCGACCAGCGTCGCCGAAGGCTTCACCGACTGGTGCGAGAAGCTGCGCGTCGACAAGGACACCGGCGAGGCCAAGTACGCCATCGTCCAGGCCGAGGACGAGATCGCCTCGATCGGCATGGTGGTCGGGGCCGGCTGGAACGGCGCCCGCGCCTTCACCTGCACCTCGGGCCCCGGCGTTTCGCTGATGCAGGAGTTCATCGGCCTCAGCTACTTCGCCGAGATCCCGGCCGTGATCTTCGACGTCCAGCGCGGCGGCCCCTCCACCGGCATGCCGACCCGCACCCAGCAGTCGGACATCCTCAGCGCCGCCTACGCCAGCCACGGCGACACCAAGCACGTCCTGCTGATGCCGCGCGATCCGGGCGAATGCTTCGAGTTCGGGGCCATGGCCTTCGATCTCGCCGACCGCCTGCAGACCACCGTCTTCGTCATGCTCGACCTCGACATGGGCATGAACGAATGGCTGACCGAGCCCTTCAAATGGGATGACGCCAAAGAGCTCGACCGCGGCAAGATCATGACCGCCGAGATGCTCGACGCCGGCCGCGACTTCGGCCGCTACCTCGACGTCGACGGCGACGGCGTGCCCTTCCGCACCTATCCGGGAACGCATCCGTCCAAGGGCGCCTACTTCACCCGGGGCACCAGCCGCGACCGCTATGCCCGCTACAGCGAGGAGGGCGCGGTCTATGTCGACAACATGGAGCGCCTGCTGCGCAAGTTCGAGACCGCCAAGTCGCTGGTCCCGCCGCCCGTCGAGGTGCGCGCCGGCAAGCCCACCCGCTTCGGTGTCATCCACTACGGCTCCACCGGCCCGGCGATGGACGAGGCCATGGCGGCGCTGGAAGCCCAGGGTCTCTATGTCGACGCCCTGCGCATCCGCGCCTTCCCCTTCCCGGGCGAGGTGTTCGACTTCATCGAGCGGCATGACCTGGTCTTCGTCATCGAACAGAACCGCGACGCCCAGCTGCGCACGCTGCTGATGGCCGAGGGCGGCGTCGATCCGGCCCGGCTGGTCAAGATCCTGCACTATGAGGGCGCGCCGATCACCGCCCGCTTCATCACCAAAGAAATCACCGCCCTGATGGGCGCGCCGGTCCAGAGCGAGATGGCCAAATGACCTACATCGCCAAGCCGAAATTCGCCCACCCGTCCCTGCAGCCCAACGCCGTCGGCTACACCCGCCGCGACTACGAGGGCCGCGTCTCCACCCTCTGCGCCGGCTGCGGTCACGACAGCATCAGCGCCGCCATCGTCCAGGCCTGCTTCGAGCTCGACCTCGAACCCCATCGCCTGGCCAAGCTTTCCGGCATCGGCTGCTCGTCGAAGACGCCGGACTATTTCCTGGGCGCCAGCCACGGCTTCAACACCGTCCACGGCCGCATGCCCAGCGTGCTGACCGGCGCCAACCTCGCCAACCGCAGCCTCGTCTATCTGGGCGTCAGCGGCGACGGCGACAGCGCCTCCATCGGTCTCGGACAGTTCGCCCACTCCATCCGGCGCGGCGTCAACATGACCTACATCGTCGAGAACAACGGCGTGTACGGGCTGACCAAGGGCCAGTTCAGCGCCACCTCCGACAAGGGCAGCAAGTCCAAGAAGGGCGTCGTCAACCACGACAGCGCCATCGACATGGTCAGCCTGGCCCTGCAGCTGGGCGCCACCTTCGTGGCCCGCAGCTTTTCCGGCGACAAGGAGCAGCTGGTCCCCCTGATCAAGGCCGCGCTCCGGCACAAGGGCGCCGCCTTCATCGACACCATCAGCCCCTGCATCGCCTTCAACAACCACGCCGGCAGCACCAAGAGCTTCGACTGGGTCCGCGAGCACAACGAGGCGGTCAATCGCCTTGACGTGATGATCGGCCGCTCGCCGATCACGGCCGAGTATTCGGAAGGCTCCACCGTCCAGGTCGAACAGCACGACGGCACGGTCCTGACCCTGCGCAAGCTGGCGGCCGACTACGACCCCACGGACCGCATCCGCGCCATGGGCTTCCTGCAGGAGCGGGCGGCGGCCGGCGAGGTGGTCACCGGCCTGCTCTACGTCGATCCGGAGGCCGAGGACCTGCATGATGCGCTCGGCACCACCTCGACGCCGCTCAACCAACTGAACACCGCCGACCTGACCCCGGGCTCGGCGGCGCTGTCCGACATCAACGCCAGCCTGCGGTAGGACGGGCGTTTCCTTCTCCCATAGGGAGAAGGTGGCCCGAAGGGCCGGATGAGGGGTTTCGGCGCCAATGGACTTGCGCCGCCCGGGCAGCCTCGGGTTCGGCGTGACCCTGCGGCCACCGTAACCCCTCACCCGCCCGCGCCTGCGGCGCGGCCGACCTCTCCCTTTGGGAGAGGTGTCTGAACTAGCCCCCCGCCATCGCCCCCAGCTTCAGCATCGTGTTCCAGTTCCGGCTGGTCCCGGCCGCCTTCAACGGTTTCCAGGCCGCCGCGCTGCCCAGCTTCGACTTGCCCGCCCCCTCCGGAAACGTGACGAACAGTTCCCGCCCGACCAGCTCCATCGTCTCGCCGAACACGGCCTTGGCCCGCACCGCCTCGAGGCCCTTCGGATCGGGCGCGGTCTTGAACAGGGTCACGAGCAGCTTGCTCGGGCTCTCCCGGGCAAAGTCCTCATAGGGATTGGTGGCCAGGATCGCCGCCCACTCGTCCCCCGTGCGGCACATCCATTCGGTGGTCAGCCCGATCTGTTTGGTCGCCTCGGTCTCGAACAGCGCCTCCAGTTCAGCGCAACTCCGCCCATCCCCATCGAACACGAGGTTGCCGCTGGCGACATAGCTCTGCACCCCGCTGAACCCCAGGTCGGCGACCATGCTCCGCAGTTCGGCGATGTTGACCTTTATCCCGCCGACATTGATGGCGCGCTGCAGCGCGATGATCTTGCTCATGTCGAATTGGTCATTCCGCTCTCGCGCAAAATCAAGGCGAACTCTCTCACGTTGTCCTTGAGATACAGCGTCTTGCCGCCCATCTGGACCGTGCCGTCCGCTGCCATCGTGTCGATGGCCTGGAGGATGTCGCGCTCGGCGACCGCCATGAAAGCCGCGTTGCCGGGCTGTTTCTTTTTCAACAGGTCGATGGCGAACGTGTTGTCAAAGGGCAGGTCCCACAGCGCCAGGATTTCCGGCTGGAACAGCCGGTGCCGGGAAAAGATGATCGCCACCGGCTGCCAGCGTTCCGGATGCTCCTCGATCTTCGACTGCATCGCGGAGGTCAGCTCATCGATCATCTCGCTCTCGAACAGGTCGGCCAGCCCCAGTTCGCGCCCGTCCAGGAAGTCCTCGAACTCGATCAGGCCGGCGAAGCTGCAGTCCAATAGGCCATGGTCGGCGTCTTCTTGCCGGAGCTGCAGCAGCCAATAGTGTTCCTCCTCCGAACGGGCCCGAAAGACACCTGACGTCCCGAGCGCGTTGGGCAACGGCCTGAAGGTGTCGAACGAGCCGCCGGTCCCCAGGCTGCGCTGATAGTGGCTCATCGCCCCTTCGCCGAAGACCTTGTTGAAGGTGGTCTGCGGCCCCTTGCGCACATTGCCGATGGGCACATGGCTGAGCGGCAGGTTGGCCATGTCGTGCAGGCAGAACTTGTCATAGTAGCTGCAGCCGGAAATCTTCAGGGTCACGGACGTCGGCGCCCCGCCGCTCGCCGGACGCGTGACCTCCACGCCGGTCAGCGAAATCTTCGGCCGGTCGAGCGCGCCGCGCGCCATCACGAAGGCCGTCTCGAACAGGGTCTCATGCCAGGAGATCATGTCCTCGATGTAGGGGCGTCTGACGTAGTAGGCGCCCTCATCGAACGTGAGTTTGATCCGCTCCTTCAGGTCCAGCAGCGGGAAGTAGGGCGCCTGCACGATGCTCTTGCCGTCTGCGTCGCGCAGCGGCCTGGCGAAGGACCGCTCCAACCCGCGGTCCCGGTCATGGGCGTGGATGTAGATGCGGATGGCCCGGAAAATCAGGAAGGACAGCAGGGCCGTGACGATGGCCAGCGGCGCCGAGATCAGGATCTTCGGAAGTTCGTTCAGGTCCTTGATCGACAGCAGGACGACGCTGGACACCAGCATTACCGCGACCGGAACGCCCACGGCAATCCAGCGACTCACGCCCTGGAGGGAGAAGATCGTCAGATCCTGAAACTGATACTGAAGAAGCTCGAACAGATTCTTCAGTCGCTTATCAACCCTCAGCGGCATCTGTCTGTCCCCGACGCTTGAGGTGACGTTATGAGGTGGCG
>JBILYE010000159.1:0-8602 GCA_044377925.1 Caulobacter sp.
GCAGCCAGAGGGCGCCGCTGTGGCGCATGACCACCGGGTGTCCGTGGATGGTCATGGCGACCCCGCCACACGGGCTCATGGCGAAGGATCGCTCGCGCAGGGTCTGGGCGTTCAAGACAGGGCCTCGGCGATCAGGTCCTCGGCCGCCTCAGCCAGGATCATGTCGGCCGTATCGCCGCCGACCCGCTCCTTGCCGATCTCCAGCATGATCGGCACGGCGAAGGGCGAGACGTGATCGAGGCGCGAATGCAGGATCTGGCCCTTGATGCGCTCCAGCATCTGGCCAACGCGCGCCACATCGATCATGCCGGTGGCGGCGTCGATGCGCGCGGTGCGCAGCAGCAGGTGGTCGGGTTGATGGCGGCGCAGCACGTCGTAGATCAGATCGGTCGAAAAGGTCACCTGCCGCCCGGACTTCTCGGCCCCGGGCATGCGCCGTTCGATGAGGCCCGAGATCAGGGCGCAGCCCTTGAACGCCCGCTTCATCATGAAGCTCTCGTCCAGCCAGGCCTCAAGGTCGTCTCCCAGCATGTCCTGATCGAACAGTGAGTCGAAATCGAGGTCATCCATCGGCTTCAGCGACCAGACGGCCATGGCGTAGTCGTTGACCACAAATCCCAGCGGGCCAACCTTCAGCCGGTCGAGGCGCCTGGTCAGCAGCATGGCCAGGGTCGTGTGGGCGAGGCGTCCCTCGAACGGGTAGACCACCAGGAAGTGGCGTTTGCCGCGGGGAAAGGTCTCCAGCAGCATCTGCTGCGGCGTCGGGATCATCGACCTGTCCTGCTGGACGGTCAGCCACTCGCAGACGTCGGTCGGCAGGTCGCGCCAGGAGTCGGGATCGCTCATCATCCGGCGCACCTTGGCGGCCAGGAAGGTGGAGATGGCGAACTTCGAACCACCCCAGCTGGGCAGCTTGGGGTCGTCGTTGGGGGCGGGCGTGACCAGGGCGTCAGTCGAGGTGACGCCCTGCAGCCGCCAGACCCCCCCGGCGAAGATGAAGGTGTCGCCGGGCTCCAGCATTTCGAGGTAGCCCTCCTCGACCTCGCCGATCTTGCGGCCGACGGTTCCTCGGCGGCCTGCCAGGCGAATGGCGAGGACGGCGGGGGAGACGATGGCGCCGACATTCATGCGGTGTCGCTGGGCGGTCTGGGCGTCACGCACGCGCCAGAGGCCGTCCTGGCCCTTCACGATCCGGCGGAAGCGATCGTAGGTGCGAAGGGCATAGCCGCCGGTGGAGACGAACTCGACCACCTGTTCGAAGTCTTCCCAGGTCAGCTCGCGGTAGGGACCGGCGCTCCGGACCTCGTCATAGAGGGCGAGGAGGTCGAAGCGCTCGGAGACGGCGCAGCCCATGACGTGCTGGGCCAGAACATCGAGCGCGCCGATGCGCGGCGGTTCGGAGTCGAAGGCGTTTTCGGCGATGGCCTCGCGGGCCGCCTCGCATTCGAGAACCTCAAAGCGGTTGGCCGGCACGAAGATGGCTTTCGACGGCTCGTCGAGCCGGTGGTTGGCCCGGCCGATCCGCTGGACCATCCGCGAGGCGCCCTTGGGCGCGGCCAGCTGGATGACCAGATCGACGTCGCCCCAGTCGATGCCGAGGTCGAGGGTGGAGGTGCAGACCACGGCCCGCAGCTCGCCGCGCGCCATGGCCGCCTCGACCTTGCGGCGCTGTTCGGCGGCCAGGCTGCCGTGGTGCAGGGCGATGGGCAGGCCCTCATCGTTGAGCTTCCACAGTTCCTGGAAGGCGAACTCGGCCTGGAAGCGCGTGTTGACGAAGATCAGCGAGGTCCTGTGGCGTTTGATGACCTCATAGACGTCGGCCATCGCATGCTGGGCCGTGTGGCCGGCCCAGGGGACGCGACCCTCGGAGATCAACACCTCGACCTGGGGCAGGGGACCGGGTGGGCCGCGCACCAGGCGAACGGCCTGGGCGGGGTCCGCATCCTCGCCGCCGGCCGGACTGAGCCAGCGCCGGATCATGTCCGGATCATCGACCGTCGCCGACAGGCCGACCCGGCGCATGGTCGGGGCGAACTGTTGCAGGCGGGCGATGTCGAGGGCCAGGAGGTCGCCGCGCTTCTGCGGCCAGAGGCTGTGGATCTCGTCGATGATGACGCAGCGCAGGTCCTCGAAGTACCGCCGCGCGCCTTCCCAGGCGCAGAACAGGGCCAGCTGTTCCGGCGTGGTCAGCAGGATGTCCGGCGGCTTGATCCGCTGGCGTTGCTTGCGGGCCTCGCCCGTGTCGCCGGTCCGCGACTCGGCGGTGATCTTCAGTCCCATCTGGGCGATGGGCGTCATCAGGTTGCGCTCGACATCGACCGCCAGGGCCTTGAGCGGCGAGATGTAGAGGGTGTGGACCCCGCGCGGCGTGTTGGGTTTGGGCCGCTCCGACAGCTCGATCAGGCTGGGCAGGAAGCCGGCCAGGGTCTTGCCGCCGCCGGTCGGGGCGATGAGCAGGGCGTGGGCCTCATCACGGCCGGCCTGGACCATGTCGAGCTGATGCTGCCGCGCCGCCCAGCCACGCCCGGCGAACCAGGCTTCGAAGCGGTCGGGAAGGAGCGCGGGAAGCGCGGCGGCGGTCATCGGAGACCATATAGCATGTTCCCCTTCTGTTTCGAGCCGGATCGGACTAGGAAAACCGGGTGAACGCCGTCACCTCCAGTCTCACTCTCGCGCCGGCCCTGATCGTGCTGCCGGGGCCGCGTTGCGCCGTGGCCGATGGTAGTGGGGCGCGCGAGTTGCGTCCCCCGGCGGCGCGGGATCTGGCGGAGGCCGGGCCGGTGCTGGTGGTGCATGCCGGAATGACCGCCAAGCGGCTGGGGCTGAACACGCCGCCCCGGGCGCGCGGAGTGTTCGACGCTCTCGAACTGTTCGCCTTCGTCAAGCCGGCGACCTTCGCGGCGCCGTCGGCGGTGGGGCTGTCGCAGGCGCTGGGATTGACCGAACCGAAGGGGGCCGTGGAGCAGGCGACAACCCTGCGCGAGGCCTGCGAGCTCCTGCTTCGCGACCTGGAAACAGCGCCCTGGCCTTCGCGGGAAGAGGCGCTGAACCTGGCCGAGACCATGGACCGGGCCGGCTGGGCCTGGGGGCCGGCGGTGATCAACGCCCTGCGTAGCCGCACCGTGGGCGAGGCCGGACGGCGCGGCTCGGGGCTGGATGTCTGGGCGCGGGTGTCCGAATGGGAAGACGAGGCGCCGCCCGGCCAGCCGGGCTCTCGGCCGGTGACGCCGCAAGCCGCCGAGGAGCGGCTGACCCTGTTGCTGCGACGCTCGGGCCTCGACGAGGCGCGCCCGATGCAGGCGGTGTTCGCGGCCGAGACCGCCTTCGCCTTCTCGCCCCGCGACAAGGAGGGAGAGCCGCGCATGGTGCTGGCCGAGGCCGGGACCGGGGTCGGCAAGACGCTGGGCTATCTGGCCCCGGCCTCGCTCTGGGCCGAGGAGAACGGGCCGTCGGTGTGGATCAGCACCTACACCCGCGCCCTGCAGCGGCAGATCGAGCGGGAGAGCGCCTCCATCTATCCCGACCCCGCCGTGCGGGCCCGCAAGGCGGTCGTGCGCAAGGGCCGGGAGAACTACCTCTGCCTGCTGAACTTCCAGGAACAGGTGCAGACCGCCCAGCTGGGCAATGGCGATGTCATCGGCATGGGCCTGGCGGCGCGCTGGGTGCGGAAGACGCGGGACGGGGACATGACCGGCGGCGATTTCCCCGGCTGGCTGCCGGCCCTGTTCGCGGTGCCGCCCTCGGCCCAGGCCAGCGCCGCCAACCTGGTCGACCGGCGGGGCGAGTGCGTGCATGCCGCCTGCGCCCACTATCGCGCCTGCTATGTCGAGAAGGCCATCCGGGGTAGCCGGCGGGCCGATCTGGTCATCGCCAACCATGCGCTGGTGCTCACCCAGGCCGCCTTCGATGGCGCGCGGCGAGCGCGGGGCGGCAAGACGGATGTCGAGACGGCGCAGCTCAAACGCATCGTCTTCGACGAGGGCCACCACCTGTTCGACGCCGCCGACTCCGCCTTTTCGGCGGCGCTGAGCGGGGCCGAGGCGGCCGAACTGCGGCGCTGGATCCGCGGGCCGGAGTCGCGCGGGCGGCGGGGCAGGGGGCTGGAGCATCGCCTGCTCGACGTCATCGGCGACCGGGAGGAACCCCGGCGGGCGCTGCAGGACGTCACCCGGGCGGCGGCGGTGCTGCCGGGCGAGGGCTGGTCCGGGCGGATCGCGCCGCCGAACGGCGAGATCAATCCCATCGGGCCGGTCGAGAACTTCCTCGCCGCCGTGCTGGAGCAACTGCGGGCGCGGAACAGCGAGCGCAACGCCGGCGCGGCCGACATCGGCATGGAGTGCCAGGCCCGGCCGGCCATCGACCGGGTGCGGGAGACGGCGGCCGACGCGGCCTCGGCGCTGGCGTCGGTCGAGGCGCCGTTGCTGGCTCTGGCGCGGCATCTGGAAGACCTGCTCGACGACGAGGCCGATGAGCTCGGCCCCAGCGAACGGGCGCGGATCGAGGGCGCCCTGCGCGGTCTGGACCGGCGGGCGCGAATGACCCTGCCGGCCTGGCGCTCGATGCTGAAGGCCATCGAGGAGGACGCCGAGGACGATCCCGACTTCGTCGACTGGTTCGACGCCACCTTCCTCTACGGCCGCGTGGTCGACGCCTCCAGCCGCCGCCACTGGGTCGATCCGACCGAACCGCTGACGGCGGCCGTGCTGGCCCCGGCCCACGGGGTGCTGGTGACCAGCGCCACCCTGACTGATCCGTCGTCGGACGATCCCTTCGCCCTGGCCGAGATGCGCACCGGCGGCGCCCGCCTGCCCGAGCGGCCCAAGACCATCCGCCTGGCCTCGCCCTTCGACTACGCCACTCAGGCGCGGGCCTTTGTGGTCACCGATGTCGCCAAGGATGATGCGCGCCAGGTGGCGGCGGCGATGCGCGAGCTGTTCCTGGCGGCCGGCGGCGGCGGGGTGGGGCTGTTCACGGCGATCCGTCGTCTGCGGGCCGTGCATGAGAAGATCGCCGCCCCGTTGGCGGACAAGGGGCTGGCCCTCTACGCCCAGCATGTCGATCCCATCGAGGTCGGCGGGCTGGTCGACATCTTCCGGGCCGAGGAGGACAGCTGCCTGCTCGGCACCGACGCGGTGCGGGACGGGGTGGACGTGCCCGGGCGGTCCCTGCGCCTGCTGGTCTTCGACCGTGCGCCCTGGCCTAGGCCGGACATCCTGCACAAGGCCCGCCGGGCCCGCTTCGGCGGCAAGGGCTATGACGACGCCGTGGCCCGCAACCGCATCGCCCAGGCCTTCGGCCGGCTGATCCGCCGGGCTGACGACAAAGGGGTGTTCGTCATGCTGGACCCGGCATCCCCGACCCGGCTGTTCGCGGGCCTGCCCGAGGGGGTGGAGATCCAGCGGGTCGGCCTGGTCGAGGCCATCGAGGCGACGGCGGAATTCCTGAAGAAGGACAGCGCGACATGACCCAGCCCCTGTGGACCGCCGTCGACGGCTATTTCAACGATAGCCTGGGGACCAACGACGCCGCGCTCGATCATGCCCTGGCGGCCAGCCGGGGCGCAGGGCTGCCGCCGATCGCCGTGGCCGCGAACCAGGGCAAGCTCCTGAACCTGCTGGCGCGCTCGATCGGCGCCAGACGCATCCTCGAGGTCGGCACGCTCGGCGGCTACAGCACCATCTGGCTGGCGAGGGCGCTTCCCGAGGGTGGGCGACTGGTCAGCCTGGAGATTGACCCGCACCATGCCGAGGTTGCGCGCAAGAACCTGGCCTTCGCCGGCCTGGACGGCGTTGCCGAGGTGCGGACCGGTGCAGGGATCGACCTCTTACCGAAACTGGCGGCCGAGGGCGGGCCACCGCTGGACATGACCTTCATCGATGCCGACAAGCCGTCGAACCCGGACTATCTCCGCTGGGCGCTGCAGATGACGCGGCCGGGCGGACTGATCATCGTCGACAACGTCGTGCGCGGCGGGGCGGTGATTGACGAGAACGGCGATGCCTCGGTGCAGGGCGTGCGGCGACTGGCCGAGCTGATCGCCGCCGAGCCCCGGGTGGACGCCACGGCGCTGCAGACCGTGGGCGACAAGGGCTATGACGGGCTGCTGATTGCGCTGGTGAAATCCTGAAACGAGAAATGCCGCCGGGGTCTCCCCCGACGGCATCCCTTTGCCGGCCGTCGCTTTCGCTCAGGCGTTCGGCGCTGAGATCAGTCTACTGGACTGATCTCTCGGGCCTTGCGGCCCGACCGCGCCTCACCCCTTCACGCAGACCACCTGCCGAAGCGTGTGGACGATGTCGACCAGGTCGACCTGGGCCGCCATGACCGCGTCGATGTCCTTGTAGGCCATCGGCGTTTCATCGATCACCTCGGCGTCCTTCCGGCACTCGACGCCGGCGGTGGCCGCCACGTGGTCTTCGACGGTGAACCGCCGCCTGGCTTCGGTCCGGCTCATCGCCCGACCGGCGCCGTGCGAGCAGGTGCAGAAGCTGTCCGGGTTACCCTTCCCCCGCACGATGAACGATTTCGCGCCCATCGAGCCCGGGATGATCCCCAGTTCACCCTCCTTCGCCGACACCGCGCCCTTCCGGGTGATGAAGACGTCCTTGCCAAAGTGCTTCTCCCTGGTGACGTAGTTGTGGTGGCAGTTCACCGCTTCCTGCGTCACGTCCAGATCCGGGAACAGGCCCCGCAGCACCCCCAGCACCTGGTCCATCATCGTCTCCCGGTTGGCCCGGGCGTACTTCTGGGCCCAGCTGACAGCCCGGATGTAGTCGATGAAGCCCTCCGACCCTTCCGGGAAGTAGGCCAGGTCCTGGTCCGGCAGGTTGATGAACCACCGCCGCATGTCGTGCTTGGCCCGCTCGATGAAGTAGGAGCCGAACCGGTTTCCCACCCCCCGCGAACCGGAGTGCAGCATCACCCAGACGTCCCCCGCCTCATCGAGGCAGAGCTCGATGAAGTGGTTGCCGGTGCCGAGCGTCCCCAGGTGGCCGAAGCCCCGCGGGTGCGCCGCCTTCGGGTGCTTGTCGACCACGGCGTTGTAGCCGGCTTCCAGGTCGGCCCACCGGGCCTTCGCTGCTTCCGGCGGATCGACCTGCCAGGCGCCGACGTCGTTGCGTCCGCCGTTATCGGTCCGGCCGTGCGGGACGGCCGCCTCGATCAGGCTCCGGATCTCGAACAGGTTGTCCGGCAGGTGCTCGGCCCGGATGTTGAGCCGCGCCGCCATCATGCCGCAGCCGATGTCGACCCCGACCGCCGCCGGGATGATCGCCCCGACGGTCGGGATCACCGAGCCCACGGTCGCGCCACGGCCCCAGTGCACGTCCGGCATCACCGCCAGGTGGTGGTGAATGAACGGCAGGCTGGCGACGTTGCGCAGCTGCTTCATCGCGGCGTCCTCGATCGGCACGCCCCGGGTCCAGGCCTTGATGTGGACCCCATCGCTTTCAAACGCTTCGAAGCCGCTCATTTGGGCTTCTCCTTTTCTCTTTCCCATCCCCTCCCGGCGTCGCGGTCTGGAAAGAAGAACCCCCAAAACGAAGGAACCCCTCCAGGCCGGGCCGGGAGGGGTTCCTACGTACGATCTCAAGGTTTGATGCCTTTAGACGTTGGTCCCTTCCCATGCGCAACCGTCCTCGCGCCGCAGCTTGACGCTGAGCGAGGGGATATTGCCGGTCATGGGTTGGGCTTTGTGCGCCACGGGTGGTCTCTCCTTGAGGGCGCGGCGGGTAACACGGGATTCTGAACTTCGCCAAGCGCCAAATTCCCGGCCGGCGTCATCCGCCCAGGGTGTGCCTTCGTAGCTACACCGTCAGGTCGGGGGGCCGGGAGAAACACATGCGACCGATCACGCTCGGGATATCGCTGGCCCTGATCGCCGGGATGGCGTCTGCTGCGCCCGTGCCGCCCTCGGCCGAGAAGACCCTCGCGGCCGGCAAGCCCTGGGTGGTGGTCAGTCCCTCGGGGGAGGCGGCGGCGATCCATGGCGCCATCGATATCGACGCCTCGCCCCGACAGGTCTGGGCCGTGCTGGTCGACTGCGCCCAGGCCCGGAAGGTGATCTCCAACCTGACCGTCTGCCGGGTGGTGGAGAAGGGGCCGAACTGGGACGTGCGTGAGCAGGTCAGCCAGGGCAACATGTTCCTGCCCACCATCCGCAACGTCGTGCGGGCCGACTACACCCCCTACAGCCGGATCACCTTCCGGCGGACCGGCGGGGACATGAAGATCCTGCAGGGCGAATGGCGCCTGGAGCCGCGCGGCGCCGGCACCCGGCTGGTCTACGAGAACCGGGTGGCGGCCGACATCAAGCTGCCGGCCGAGGTGGTGCGGGCCGGGATGAAGGCTGACTGCGGCAAGGTGCTGGTCAACGTCCGCCGGGCGGTGACGGGGACGTAAACGCCAAGGCCCACCACCCCCGCTACCGTCATCCTGGGGCTTGTCCCCAGGATCCCGGGTGCTACCGCCCCGATCCCTTGCCTTGGAGGCGCGGCCGCGCCTCCACCCCACCCGTGAGTGCGGGCGGACAGCGGGATCCCAGGCACAGGGCCGGGGATGACGGTAGCGGGTGGGTGAGACATCGGAGCCTAAGCTGACGGCT
>JBILYE010000160.1:0-8511 GCA_044377925.1 Caulobacter sp.
CCCCTCTTCTTCCGCTCGGGCCACTATCGCGCGGTGATCGACGGCGACTGGAAGCTGCAGCTGTCCGAACGGCCGAAGACGGCCTGGCTGTTCAACCTCGGTGTCGACCCGACCGAGCAGAAAAACCTGGCGACCTCGGACCCGGCCCAGCTGGCGCGGCTGACCGCCCTGCTCGACGAACAGGACCGCAAGGCCGGCAAGCCGCTGTGGCCCGCCCTGGTCGAGGCTGCGTTCTTCATCGATCAGCCGCTCAACAAGGAGCGGAACCTGAAGGGCGAATACGTCATGTGGGCCAACTAGACCGGAGCCCCGGGACCGCTTGCCCCGGAGAAGACAACTGCTATCAGATCAGCAGCAGAGTTTTCTCCGGGGGGAGCCCATCGTGACCAGTTACAACCGTGCCGGTATCGCCGCCCTGACCGCCGCCGCCGTCGCCATGCAGGCCATCGCCCTGCCCGCCGCCGCCGCGCCCGCCGCGGAAAAGCCGGACGGCTCGGCCTTCGTGCGCTGCGACGGCAAGGGCCGCCACATCTCGGCGGCCGAGGCGACCGCCATGATCTTCGCCATCACCGCCACCGCCGGCATCGTCGGGGGCCTGGTCGGGGGGCCGGAGACGCCGGATGACAACAAGCGGCTCAAGGGCGCCGAGGGCGTCGCCGCCTGCGACCAGGCCATCGCCGGCGAGGCGGACCCCATCCGGCTGGTCCAGCTGACGCTCGCGAAGGCCGTGCACCAGATGGAAGCCGGTGATCACGCCGGCGCCCTCGCCACAGCCGGCAAGGTCGAGACGCTGGCCGGCAAGAAGGCCACGGACCTCGGTTACCGCCGCTCTCTGGGCCTGTCCCGCCTGGAGATCGAGGCCGCCGCCCTGCTGCGTCTCGGCCGTCCCGCCGAGGCCGAGGCCAAGGCGCTGGAGATGGCGCAGGCCTCGCGCTGGGACATCATCAACCTGCAGCGCGCCGCGCCCTATGTCGGGCTGACCGCCGACATGACCCCGGCCAAGGTCTCCTTCTGGGACCAGTACAGCCGCATGCTGCCGATCAGCCTGCGTGACCGCTACGACGCGCGTCAGTGGGCCGGGCAATGGGTGGAGTCGGCGATCGACTACGAGCACCTCTACCAGAACTTCCGCACTTTCCAGACTGAACCGGAGGATGAGCCGGCGATCATGTTGGCCCGCCGATCGGTGGCCTACATGATGGCTGGCGACCAGACCAGGTCGAACGATCTGGCCGCCAAAGCCCGCGTCGCAGCCGACTAGGCCATCGCCTCCGGCGAGTCGCTGAACACCGCTGACTCCGCCGCCAAGTCCGAGGAGTTGCTCGACTTCCAGGCCGTCGGCCGCAACCTGTCCGAAGGCAGGGTCAAGGAGGCCCGGGCCCAGTTCGCGGCTCGCGGTCGCTGGCTGGCGCCCACCACCCCGGCCGTCGCCCTGATGACCGAACGGCTGCGGGCCGGCGCCGCCCCTGCCGAGCTGACCGGCTCACTGGCCCGCGACCCGGCCGCGATCCGCACCGAGGCCCTGGCCGCCAGGGCCGGCGCCCTGATCGAGCGCACTGACAAGCCGGGCGTTCTGTTCCGGTCGATCCGGGGCGTGATGACCACCGGGTCCTGGACCTCCAGCGCCTCGACCGTCTGGAAGGGCGGCAATCCGCCGCCGCTGTTCCTCAAGCGAACCGCCAAGGACAAGTACAAGGGCGACCTGATGTACGCGAGCCCCTACAGTTTTGTCGGCTCGGCCGCCGGCGAGGCGCTGATCATGCATTGCGCCGTCACCGCCAGGACCCGCGGACAGAAGGGCTGCATGCTCTCGCCTGTCCGGGACAAGCTGGAGGTCCTCAAGGTGGTGGTCGTCAGTCCCGGGCAGGACGGTGTCGTCCCGGAGCTGATCATCGACGCCGAGACGGCGATCGCCGAGCTGTCCTACGCCTTCCCCAAACCCGTGAAGCGCTAGGTTCCGCTCAGCGCCCCGACACCCAGGATCGGTCCCGTCGGCGCGCCGGTGGGCGAACCACCGGCCGGCTCCCGCGAGATGGCCAGGGCCGCGCCCCTGGCCTCAACCGGCAGGGCGGCGGTCAGCACGGTGGCGCCATCGGCCCTGACAAGGCCGAGCGAGCGGGGCGCGGAACCATCGGCTGGCACGACCCAGAGTTCTAGCGACCTTGACTGTTCGGCGGTCAGCGCCAGGGGCGTCACCACGATGCGCTTCAGGTCGTTGTCGACCGTAATGGCGGCCAGCTTGGGACCACCGTCAGCGGCGGCGACCACCGCCGTCCACGGCGCGGCGGCGACGCGGGGCGGCGGCTCAGGCTTGACCAGGTTGGTCTGGTCGGGCGCGACCAGTATGCCGATGGCGATAGCGCCGACGGCGACCGAGGCGGCGGTAAGGCCGCGCCAGACGTCGAGGCTGTTCCACCAGTGGCCGTTGTCATTGGCCGGCGCGGGACCCAGGCGCAGGCGGATCGCCTCCCACACCCGCTCTGGCGGCGGCACTTCGGGCAGGTAGAGGGCCAGCGCCGCGAGGCGCAGTTCCCAGGTCTCAACAGCGTCGGCGAAAGCGCCATCGCTCTGGGACAGCGCCTGGGCGTCCGCCAGGGCGGCGCCTTCCAGGACGCCGAGGGCATACTCGGCGGCCCTCAGGTCCTGCGGATGAGTGGGGCTGGTGGCGCTCATGACTCGAGGCAAACCTTCAAATTCATCAGACCCTTGCGGATCCAGGTCTTGACCGTGCCGAGGGGCCGTCCGGCCGCCTGGGCGAGGTCGCTGTAGGACAGCCCCCCGAAGAACGCGCTGCGGATCAGGCCGGCGTGGTCCGGATCGATACCTTCGAGGCAGCGCTTCAGACGGCGGCTCTCCTCACTGTGGCTCAGGCTGGCTTCGGCGTCGGAAGAGGGATCGGCGAGCTCAAGCGCCCCATCGATGGGGCCCGAACTGCGCACCACCCGCGCCCCCGCGGCCCGCAGCCGGTCGATGGCGCGATTGCGGGCGACGGCGGCCAGCCAGGTGATCGGGCTGGCCTTTTCGGGGTCATAGGCGGCGGCGCGCTTCCAGACCGTCAGATAGACCTCCTGCAGCACCTCTTCGGCCTCGGCGTCGTCGCGGACGATGCGCAGGCAGACGGCATACAGCTTCGCGGAGGTGGCGCGGTACAGTTCGGACATCGCCGCCCGGTCGCCCCCCGCGACGTTGGCGAGCGTGCGCTTCAGGCGCTCGCGGTCCAGATCGGTTGTCATACCCGTCCCCCAGGTGTTTCGTCGTCGTTCCGGCGCAGCGGCGGTGCCGTTCCCTCCGGAAGCGGCACGGCCATGGTTCGTCGGGCTGGCAGCGTAACTCATGAACTCCAGTTACGGTCCAACCCCGGATTTGGATGTACCGGAATTTTTTCATTTGACCCAAATCCGGTCGAACAGGGCGCCCGTAGCTTGGAGCGGGGAGAGATATGCCGGTCCAGCAGACGGCCTTCCCGCTACGCGGCGTCCATGCCTTCGGGTAGGGGCGCGTACCTGCTCCAGGGCGCCGCCAGGGCGGGGCCGGCCTTTACTCCCCCCCGACGACTGGCCGGACCCGCCCGCTCCCCGGGCGGATCACTCGCCGAAAGCTGTTTCGATGGTCGCGGTCGAAGCGGTTCAGCACCTACCGCTGGCCAGGATAGCGATCGCCGATGTGGCGCAGGCTGCCCGGAGCGACACCTGGGCCATCGCCGCCGCCGGCCACGCCATGGACAACAACCTCGACGGCGGCGCGGGCAACAATGTGATCTCCGGCCAGGCGGGATCGACACGCTGATAGACGGGTTCGGCGATGACAGCAGTTGACCAGCGAACTGAGCTCCTTCGCGCAGGACGCCAACACCATGATGGGCGAGGGGTGCGTCAACGGCGACCGTGTTGCGGACTTCAAGATCGCGGTCAGCACCGGCCTGACCCTGCGGTCGACCGACATCCTTTCCTGGCGCGTGACAGTCCCGACATAGTCGGGACCGGGCGCTGAGGCATACTGTCCCGGCGCAGGCGAATCGCCTGGGCCCGCGGAGACCCCGCGGGCCCTTGTGATGTCAGGGGTCTGCGGGCGCTGGCGCGGAGGCGGGCCTTGTTCGATCGACAGGATCGCCGTCTCGGCCGTGGACTTTTTCGTCCGCGGGCGTCATAGGACCGCCGCCATGGCCTCCGCCCCCTCCTCCAACAGCCGCCGGGCCGATCTGGACTGGTTGCGCATCGGCGCGCTGGGGCTGCTGATCCTGTATCATGTGGGGCTGGCCTACACGCCGTGGGACTGGCACCTGAACAGCCAGCATCGCTTTGTCTTCATGGAGGAAGTCGTCCTCCTGTCGTCGCCCTGGCGTCTCACCCTGCTGTTCCTGGTTTCCGGCGCAGCGCTTCGGCTGATGAGCCGGAAATACGACGCTACATCTGTGCTCAAGCAGCGGTTCGCCCGCCTGGCGCCGCCCCTGCTGTTTGGCGCGCTTTTCCTTGTGCCCCCGCAGGGCTGGGCCGAGACGGTGGCCAAGGACGGCTATCGCGGCAGCGTCATCGACTGGTGGATCAACGAGTTCAGCCTCAAGGGCCTGGCCGACGGCATCCCCATCAATCATCTGTGGTTCGTGCTCTACATCGGCGCCTACAGCCTGGTGGCGGTGGCCCTGCTGACCAGGCCGACCTGGGTCGCCAGGGCGGAGCGCTGGCTGGCGCGGACTCTGACCGGCTGGAAGTTGCTGGTGCTGCCGATCCTCTACCTGGCCATCATCCGGCAGCTGCTCTTCCCCTGGTTCGGCCTGACCAACCAGATCCAGCATGACTGGTACAACCATGCCTCCTCCCTGGGCGTCTTCCTGTTCGGCTTCCTGGTGGTCGGTCAGGACGGCATCTGGAAAGACCTCGAGCGGCTGCGGTTCGTCACCCTGCCCATCGCCCTGGTCGCCGTCGGCCTGCTGATGACGGTTCACGCCCTCGGCGGCAGCGGCTGGGCCGCCGGCTCCATCCAGCACAGCCTGTTCGCCATCACCCAGTGGGCCAGCGTCTGCGCCGCCCTGGGCTTCGCCAGCCGCCACCTGCGCGGCGCGGACACGGCCCTCAAGCGTTATCTCAACGACGCCATCTTCCCCGTCTACATGGCCCACCAGACGATCCTGGTCCTGGCGCTGTTCGTCCTGGTACCCGTCGGCTTGCCGGCCTGGGCGGAGGTCCCGATCTTCATCCTCATCACCTTCGGCGGCAGCCTGGTCATCTACGAGATCGTTCGCCGCATCGACCTGATCCGCGCCCTCTGGGGTCTCAAGCCCTTGGGACCAAAGCCGCCGTCTCCGTCAGACACGCTGGCTGTGCCCGTCCGCAACGACACGCCGCCAGCGAGCGAGCCGCCCGGAGCCAAGGCCTCGTGATCCTCGACGACCTGACAGCCCAGTTCGCGCCCGGCCAGCGGTGGCGACGCCGCCGCATCCTGCTGGCCATCGGCGTCGTCGCGCCGATCTTCGCCTTCGCCGCGGTCATTCTGGCGGTGCTGGCCTACCCTGGCTACAACAACGCCACCCAGTACCTGAGCGATCTTGGCGGCGCCTCGGCCAGACATCCCTGGCTGTTCAACGGCGGGGTGATGATCAGCGGCGTCGGGGCCGGTCTGGCCGGTGTCGGCTTTGCGCTGGCGGTGGTGGCCCTGGGCGGCTCACGCATCGCCGCCGGCGGACTGGTCCTCTGCTTCGTGCTGGCCGCGATCGGCATGATCGTATCCAGCCTCATCCCCTGGCCCAATCCCTGGCACCTGCTGATCAACCTGGGGCTGGGGATCATCCTGGCCCCGCTGTTCCTGATCTGGGGCCTTTGGCGCATCCCGGACATGAGACGGATGAAGCTGTTCCTGGCCGGTGTCAGCCTGGCAAACCTGCTGATGGCCCTGATCACCAATCACCGCATCTGGTACGGGTTGGTGAACCCGCAGAATGTCGGCCTGTGGGAGACGGCGTTCGCCATCCTGCTCGTCGGCTGGACGGGAATCGCCGCCTATGGTCTGGAGCGTCGGCTCTACCGCCTGGCGCAATCACAAAGCGTTTCGGACCCCGTCTGAACACCCCTTCGCCGCGATCCGGTCATAGCCGTGCAGAGGCGATGCAATTTTGGGCGCCGATCGCTCCGGAAGCGATTTTCGGTCTTCCATCGCAGCGCAACATAACGTATCCGTGATAATCACGTTACCAGCCTCCGACAGAGTCGGTGGGCGCGCTCTTCGGGGCGGGACGGACACCTTAAGACGGCGGTTCTCCAATGGATGGCACGAGCAATCTGGCCCTGCGCTATGAGCATGACGAACAGCATGCCTATGCGCCGCTGGGCGAGCCCTGGCTGCCGCAGGAAGCGCCGATGGACATGCCGCGGCAGTCCTTCGGCGCCGATGCCCCGAAACTTGCCAAGGCCCCCGTCACCTCGCCCGCCAACATCGGGACGCGTCGCTTCATCCTGTTTGCCGCCAGCTGGCTGCTGACCGCCCTGATCGCCGCCACCCCGCTGCAACTGTACATGCGTGATGGGTTCACGCCGCTCGAGTGGATCGCGCTCGGCCTGTTCGTGACCCTGGTGTCGGCCGTCTCGACCTGGTTCTGCAGCGCCGTCGCCGGCTTCTGGGTTCTGAAGAACCGCAAGGAAGACATCTTCGACTTCCCGGCCATCGTGCCGTCCCCGCGCGTCAAGACGGCGCTGCTGATGCCGCTCTACAACGAAGACCCGGCCGCGACGCTTGCGCGCCTGGCCAAGATCGAGCGCTCGCTGAGCATGCTGGGCGTCGCCCACTGGTTCGACCTGTTCGTGCTGAGCGACACCACCAACGAAGCCATCGCCGCCCAGGAGCGCGTGCAGTTCTCGGCCCTGCGCGCCCGCAGCCGCTGCGCCACCTACTACCGCCGCCGCCCGAAGAACATTGAGCGCAAGGCCGGCAACATCAGTGACTGGGTGACCCGCTGGGGCGGCGCCTACGAGCACATGATCATCCTCGACGCCGACAGCGTGATGAGCGGCGAGACCGTCGTGAAGCTGGTCGACGCCATGGAGCGCCACCCGGGCTTGGGCCTCCTGCAGACCACCCCGGTGATCATCGGCGCCGAGACCCTCTACGCCCGCGCCCAGCAGTTCAGCGTCCGCATGTTCGGCAAGGTGGCCTCGGCCGGCCTCGCCTGGTGGACCGGCGCGGAGAGCAGCTACTGGGGCCACAACGCCATCGTCCGCATCAAGGCCTTCGCTTCCTGCAGCGGCCTGCCGGTGCTGCCGGGCAAGAAGCCCTTCGGCGGCCATATCCTCAGCCATGACGTGGTCGAGGCGGCCCTGCTGCGTCGCGGCGGCTGGGCGGTTCACGTTACGCCGGTGCTCGACGGTTCGACCGAAGAGACCCCGCCCTCGATGATCGAGTTCATGAAGCGCGACCGCCGCTGGGCGCAGGGCAACCTGCAGCACCTGGGCCTTCTGTTCGCGCCGGGCCTGCACCCGATCAGCCGCCTGCAGCTGTTTTTCGGCATGCTCTGCTACCTGGTCAGCCCGATCTGGCTGCTGAGCCTGATCGTCGGTCTCGGCATCCAGGCGCAGATCACCCTGACCATGCCCGACTACTGGCGCCTGCTGGCCCCGGTGAAGTACGACCCCATCATCTGGGCCTCGCTGCTGACGGTTGTCATGCTCATCGGTCCCAAGGTGCTGGGCCTCGCCCTGACCCTGAGCCGGCCGGAAGAGAGCGCCAAGTTCGGCGGCCGTCTGGCCATCCTCAAGAGCGCCGCCTTCGAGACCGCCTACTCGGCGGTCATGGCCCCGGTGATGATGGTCGGCCACAGCCGCATCGTCTTCGAAGTCCTCATGGGCCGCGACGCCGGCTGGTCGACCCAGACCCGCGAAGGCGAGACCCTCAGCTACAAGGACGCCTTCCGCGCCCACCGCTGGGAGATCAACACCGGCCTGCTGTTTGCCAGCATGCTGCTGCTGGCCCCCAACCTGACGATCTGGTTCGCCCCGATCATCCTGCCGCTGATCGCCTCGCCGTTCATCGCCGTCGCCACCAGCCGCAAGGACCTTGGCGCCTGGGCCGGCCGTCTGGGCCTGTTGGTCACGCCTGAGGAAGTGACCGAGCGCAGCGAAGCGCTGGGCGCGCAGATCCATCAGCTGTTCCCGGTGGTCGACGACCGCCACACCACTGTCCAGAACATGGACGTGCCGGAAACCTCGGTCCTCTGGCCGAGCCTGATCGCCACCCAACGCCGCGCGATGCCGGCGTCGGCGACGTTGCACTAGCAAGCTACGCCCCCTTCTCCCGATGAGCGGGAGAAGGGCTGGCTCTCTTCGCTAGGCCGCCTTGGCCAGCTTGTCTTTTTTCTTCTTGGCCTTCTTCTCGGCCTTCTCGGCCTTGGGAAGCTTGATCTTCTTCGCCCGCGGCTCACCGGCCGCGAGGATTTCCAGCGCCTCGAGCAGCCCGTCGCGTTTGCCCTTGGGCAACAGCGCCATCAGCGCCGTGTCGGCTGCGGCGGTCTTCGGTCCGATGTTTTCC
>JBILYE010000161.1:0-8401 GCA_044377925.1 Caulobacter sp.
CTTACAGGGTCAGGCCGCCGTCGACGATCAGGGTCTGGCCGGTGATGTAGCTGGCCAGGGGGGAGGCGAGGAAGAGGACGGCGCCGGCCATGTCATCGGGGGTGCCGAGGCGGTTCAGGGGGATGCCGCGCAGGCTGGCGGCCAGGCGGTCCGGGTTGTCGGTGGTGACCTTGGTCAGTTTGGTGGCGACCAGGCCCGGCGCGACGCCGTTGACGCGGACGCCATCGGTCGCCCAGGCCTGGCCAAGCGTGCGGGTCAGGGCCACGGCGCCGGCCTTGGAGGCGTTGTAGGCCGGGTTGCCGCGGGTGGCGTGGAAGGCGGCGGTCGAGCTGATGGTGATGATGTTGCCGCCGCTGGACTTAAGGTCATCCAGAAAGCGCATCGAACAGGCCATGAGGCTGTCGAGGTTGACCCCGACCACCTTGCGGAAGCCGTCCATCTCGAACTCGCCCTTGCGGTAGAGGACGGTGCCCTGGGCGAGGACGAGGATATCCAGGCCCCCTCCATCGTCGGCGAAGGGATGCGGAGCGTTTTCGACCGCATCGGCATCCGAGGCGTCCACCTGGGTGTAGGCCAGCCCGGAGAGATCGCTGCCCTCGGCCGGATCGTAGTCTGCGGCGGTTGCCCGGGTCGCCCATACGGCAACCTTCGCGCCGCGCGTGCGGAAGCCGTGAGCGATGCCGTTGCCAATGCCGCTGGCGCCGCCGACGACGAGTACGCGCTTGCCGGTGAAATCGAGATCCATGGTTCCGCTCCCGCTTGTTCTTAGGAGGCTGTGACCCTTCGCGCGTCCACGGCCCAGCGTTCCCATGACCCGTCTTCCGCCACGACAATCAAGGCGTCATGCAGGTTGATGGTCGGGTCGCAGTGGCCGGGCTGGAGCCAGACGGTGTCGCCGAGGCGCGGGGCGTCGGCGGGCCAGGGCTGGGTCTCGTCGGCGTCGAGGGTCTCGACGGCGGTGACGAACTCGCCGCCCCGCAGGAGGGGGATGGCCGAGGGGTGGAGGATCATACCGTGCTCGTCGCCCATGGGCCGCCACAGCGCCCCGGCGGCGGCGCCCCAGGCGACCTTGGCCGGCGGGCCGTCGCTGCTGAGGGCCTTGAAGCCGGCGTCGACGGTGACGTGGCTCTTGTGGTTGGCCGAGACGACGCTGCTGGCCAGGAACATCGCCTGTCTGAAGCTCCAGCCCTCGCCCGTGGGCGAGTCGCAGACCTCGTATTCGGCGTCCATGACCGCATAGCTGCCGGCCTGAAGCTCGGTGAAGACGCCGCTTGTCAGGTCGAAGGCGTGGGTGCCGGTGCCGCCGCCGGTGATGACGGGCGGGGGCAGGCCGGCGGCGATCAGGGCATCCCTGACGGCCCGAGTGCGGGCGATGACGGCGTCGTAGGCGGCGCGGCGGTCGGCGACCGGGCCGATGTGCTGGATATGGCCGGCGTAGGCCTGGATGCCGGCAAAGCGCAGGCCTTCGGTGTCGGCGGCCTGGCGGGCGAGGGCGACGATCCTGTCCGGATGGGCGCCGGTGCGGTGGGTGCCGGGGTCGACGTCGACGACGACATCGATGACGCCGCCCCCTTCTTTGGCAGCGGCGCGGGCGGCTTCGCCCAGCCAGGCGATCTGGTCGGCGTGGTCGGCGACGGCGCCGATGGTGGTGGCGCGCCCGGTCAGGGCGGCGATGCGCGGGGCGGCCCAGGCGGGGGCCGGGGCGGTGATCAGGACGTCGGTGACGCCGCCGGCGATGAAGGCCTCGGCCTCGCCGATGGTCTGAGCGCAGAGGCCGGCGGCGCCCAGGTCCATCTGGCGCCGGGCCAGGGTGGTGCATTTGTGGGTCTTGCCGTGGGCGCGCAGGCGCAGGCCGGCGGCGTCGCAGAGGGCCTGCATGGTGGCGAGGTTGGCCTCGAGGGCGTCGCGGTCGATGACCAGGGCGGGGGTCTGGAATGGGGTGAAGGTGGTGAACATGGGGGGATCCTGCGCGTTCGGGCGCGGCAATCAAGGAGTCTGCTCGAGGATTCCCGTCTCCCCTTGGGGGCGAAGGAAGTCCTGAGGCTAGATCTCGCCGGCCAGGACGCGGCTGAACAGGTCCGGATCGACATTGCCGCCTGACAGCACGACCCCGGCGGTGCGCCCGTCCAGCTTCACCTTGCCGGCCAACAGCGCCGCCAGGCCCACGCAGCCGCCGGGTTCCACCACCAGCTTCAGCCAGGTGAAGGCAAAGCGCATGGCCTCGGCGACCTCGGCGTCGGTGACGGTCAGGACGCCGGACAGGTTGGCGGCGTTGATCGGCAGGGTCTTCAGGCCGGGGGCGGGCGAGAGCAGGGAGTCGCAGATCGAGCGGGCGGTCTGGTCGGCGAAGACGCGGGTTCCGGTGGCGATGCTGCGGGCGGTGTCGTCGAAGGCGGCCGGTTCGACGCCGTAGACCTCCGTGGCCGGAGAGAGATGCCGGAGGGCGGTGGAGACGCCCGCCGCCAGACCACCGCCGCCGACGGGGGTGAGGGCGAGGTCGAGATGGGCGCCAAGCGCCCGGGCCTGGGCCTCCAGTTCGAGGGCGACGGTGCCCTGGCCAGCGGCGATGTCATAGTCGTCGAAGGGCCAGACGATGGTCATACCGCGCTCTTGCGCGATGGCCCGGGTGATGGCGTCGCGGTCGTCGCTGTAGCGGTCGTAGAAGATCACCTCGGCGCCGTAGTCGCGGGTGTTGGCGACCTTCATGGCCGGGGCGTCGGCGGGCATGACGATGACGGCCGGGGCGCCGACCATGCGGGCGGCCAGAGCCACGCCCTGGGCGTGATTGCCGCTCGAGCAGGCGACGACGCCGCGTTTGCGTTCCTCGTCGGAGAGTCTGGAGATCTTGTTCATGGCGCCGCGGAACTTGAAGGCGCCGCCGCGCTGCAGGGTCTCGGGCTTGAGCAGGACCCGGCCGCCGAGGTGGTCGTTGAGGTGGGGGCTTTCGATCAGCGGCGTGACGACGGCCAGGCCCTCGATGGCCCGGGCGGCGGCTTCGATGTCGGCGAAGGTAACGGTCATGGGAAGCTCCCCGAGGCTGGCGTCCGGGTCGCCTGACTAGCCCTTTGCGCCGAGTCCTCAAAGACCGTAAGACCGGAGGATCGATCCTGTTGGGGGCTGGCCATGCGTTCGGTGATTCTAGGGGCGGTCGTCGCCGTTGGACTGGGACTGGGCAGCGTCGCCAACGCCGGGGAAGTCGGCGTCGGCGTCGGCGCGCATGATGTCGACCTGTGGAAGCAGGAATGCTGTTTCGAGAGTGGCCAGAACCTGGAACTCCACTGGCGGTCCGAACCGCTGGACGTGAAGCGCAGCCTGGGCGTCTGGCGGCTTTGGGCGCTGGGGTCGGTGAACAGCGACAAGGGAACCAATTTCGTGGCCGGCGGGATCCAGCGGCGGTTCTGGGGCGACAAGAAGGTCTATGCGCAGCTTAGCGTCGGCCTGGCGGTGCATGACGGCGAGGATGGCGATCCGCCGGTTGCGAACCCGGACCGGATCTATTTCGGCTCGCCGGTGCTGATCGCCTCGGAGGCGGCGGCCGGGGTGAACTTCAACGACGACTGGTCCGGTGAGGTGGCTTATTTCCACATGAGCCACGCGGGGCTGGCGGGTGATCAGAACCCCGGTCTGGATGTGGTTTCGGTGCGGTTGATCCGGAAGTTCTAGGCGGTCCCCCTCCCCCGATGGGGGAGGACCTGATAGCGTTCGGACAAACTATGGAGCCCCCCCATGACCCTCGCCATCGACGCTGACGCCTGGACCGCCGCCGGCGATGAAGGGCTGCATGACGCCATTGAGCTGCGGCGGGCCATCCACCGCGAGCCGGAGCTGGGGCTGCATCTGCCCAAGACCACCGCAAAGGTGCTGAAGGCGCTGGAAGGCCTGCCGCTGGAGATCCGGCAGGGGCCGTCGACGACCGGGGTGCTGGCCATCCTGCGCGGCGGCGGCAACGGGCGGACCGTGCTGTTGCGCGGGGACATGGACGCCCTGCCGCTGACCGAGGATACGGGGCTGGAGTTTTCCAGCGGCATTGCCGGCGCCATGCACGCCTGTGGCCATGACACCCATGTGGCCATGCTGGCCGGGGCGGCGCGGGCGCTCTGTGCGCGGAAAGACAAGCTGCCGGGGACGGTGATGTTCATGTTCCAGCCGGGTGAGGAGGGGCACCACGGGGCCCGCTTCATGCTCGACGACGGGCTGATCGATCCGCTGCCGGACGCTGCGTTCGCGCTGCACATCTCGCCCAACATGCCGACCGGAACGTTTGCCAGCCGGTCCGGGGCCTTGCTGGCCAGTTCGGATTCCATCCGCATCAAGGTCTGGGGCGCGGGCGGGCACGCCTCGATGCCGCAGGACGCCACCGATCCGATCCCGGTGGCCTGCGAGATCGTCACGGCGCTGCAGAGCTTCATCACCCGGCGGGTGTCGGTGTTCGATCCGGCGGTGCTGACCATCGCCCATATCGACGCCGGCACGACCTACAACATCATTCCCGAATACGCCCTGATGCGCGGCACCTTCCGCACCCTGTCGGAGCGGTCGCGCGAGCTGGTGCGGGCCGGGGTGCGGCAGGTGGCCGAAAATGTCGCGGCGGCGCACGGCTGCCGGGCCGAGGTGGAGATCGAGCTGGGCTTCCCCGTGACGGTCAACAACAGCGCGGCGGTGAAACTGGCCGAGCAGACGGCCAAGGCGCTGTACGGCGACAGCGCCTGGCACACGATGGAAAACCCGATGATGGGGGCGGAGGACTTCTCCTACGTCCTGCAGAAGGCGCCGGGGGCGATGGCGTTTCTCGGCGCGGCGCCGGTGGGCGTCGGCGGCGACTACCGGGCCTGCTGCGCGCTGCACTCCAACCGCATGACACTGGACGAGCAGGTGATGGCGCGGGGAATCGCCATGCACTGCGGGTTCGCCGAGGCGGTGCTGACGGGCGGGCTGCCGAGCTGAGGGCGCCAGCGCCGGCCAGGCGATAGCGATCGTCCGGCGCCGGATTCCGGCCTAGGCGCTTTCCGCGCGGCGCGCTTATCTTCTCCGCAACGAGAAGAGGAAACACCATGCGCCTGACCGCACCCCGCATCGCTCCCGTGACCGAGGCCGAGCTGACCGATGATCAGCGGGCCGTGCTGGCGCCGATGATCGGGGCCGGGCGGCCGGTGCTCAACATCTTCCGGACCCTGGCCCATTCGGCGGCGGCGCTGAAGGGGTTCCTCGGCTGGGGCGAATATGTGCTGTCGAAGAAGAACGATCTGTCGGCCCGAGAGCGGGAGATCGTCATCCTGCGCATCGGCTATCTGTGCAAGGCCGGCTATGAATGGACCCAGCATGTGCCGATCGGCATCCGGGCCGGGCTGACCGAAGACGAGGTGGCGCGCATCAAGCAGGGGGCCGACGCCGGCTGGAACGACGCCGACGCCGCCCTGATCCGGGCCAGCGACGAGCTTCACCATGACCATTTCATCAGTGATGCGACCTGGGCGGCCCTGAAGCGGCACTTCAGCGACAAGCAGTGCATGGACGTGGTGTTCAGCGCCGGCCAGTACACCCAGGTCTGCATGATGCTGAACAGTTTCGGCGTGCAGCTGGACGAAGGCCAGGCGCTGGACCCGGATCTGAAGGGGTTCTGACCCCTGAGAGGCGAGCACGCCTTGGCCGCCGCGCCGGCCTGTGCTTCAATCCCGTTAACCATTTGGGGATGTGGGTTCGGGGTTGGGGCGATGATGAAGGGCCGCAAGTATCAGTCGTTCCACCGGGCGCGCAGTCCGGTGCGCCGGCTGCCGGCCTTTTCCTTCCCGCCGGAAGCCGATTTCGTGTTCGACGTCGGCGATCGCGCCTTCGAGGCCGGGCCGTCGAGCCCGGTCATGCCACTGCCCAACACCGACCTGCTGGACGCCTATTCCAACGCCGTGGTGCGGGCGGTCGAGCATGTCGGGCCGGCCGTGGTGCGCGTCCAGCCGCTGACCAGCGACCGCAGCTTCGCGGGCGAGGGCTCCGGCTTCGTGGTCAGTCCCGAGGGGCTGATCCTGACCAACAGCCATGTGGTCCAGGGCTTCGGCCGTTTCGCCATCATCACCGCGGAGGGCCGGGCCCTCACCGCCCGGTGCGTCGGCGATGACCCCGACACCGACATCGCCCTGCTCAAGATCGAGCAGAACGTGCGGCTGCCGCACGCCCGGCTGGGGGATTCCAAACAGCTGCGGCGCGGCCAGCTTGTGATCGCCATCGGCGCGCCGCTGGGCTTTGAGGCGACGGTGACGACCGGCGTGGTCTCGGCGCTCGGCCGGTCCCTGCGCGGCGAGCGCGGGCGGCTGATCGAGGACCTGATCCAGACCGACGCGGCGCTGAACTACGGCAACAGCGGGGGACCGCTGGTCAGCAGCGCCGGCGAGGTGGTCGGCATCGCCACCGCCGTTATCTCCGGCGCCCAGGGACTGTGCTTCGCGGTCGCCGCCAACACCGCCAGCTTCGTGATGGCCGAGCTCCTGGCCCATGGTCATGTGCGGCGCGGCTCGATCGGTGTCGTCGCCCAGCAGACGCCGGTGCCGCCGGCCATGGCCCGCGCCGCCGGCGTCACCCAGGCCTATGCCGTCTGGGTCGCCGCCGTCGAACCGCATGGGCCGGCCGCCAAGGCGGGGCTGGCCGAGGGCGACCTGCTGATCGCCGCTGACGGCAAGCCGCTGACCGGGCTGGACGATCTGTTGCGGGTGCTCGGACCGGGAAGCATCGACCAGTCGATCAGCTTCGACCTGATCCGCGCCGGCAAGCGGATGAGCGTCAAGATCACGCCCAAGGCCCGCAAGAAGGGCGGCTGACCGCGTCGTCCGGTTTTTCGCGGTCGGCGTCTGGAGCCAAAGGACCAGGCCGACGTTCAGTCTACCTTGTGGAGACTGAAGCGATGACCCTGCGGATCAATTCTGAAGCCCCGAACTTTACGGCCCGGACGACGGAAGGGCAGATCAACTTCCATGACTGGATCGGCGAGTCCTGGGCCATCCTGTTCTCGCACCCCAAGGACTTCACGCCGGTCTGCACGACCGAGCTGGGCTACATGGCCGGGCTGAAGCCGGAGTTCGACAGGCGCAACACCAAGGTGATCGGTCTCAGCATCGATCCGGTCGAGAACCACGGCAAATGGGCCGCCGACATCAAGGAGACGCAGGGCCACGCGGTCAACTTCCCGATGATCGGCGATACCGACCTGAACGTCGCCACCCTCTATGACATGCTCCCGGAGGGGGCCGGGGCGACCTCGGACGGGCGCACGGCCGCCGACAACGCCACGGTGCGGGCGGTGTTCATCATCGGGCCGGACAAGAAGATCAAGGCCATGCTGATCTACCCGATGACCACGGGCCGGAACTTCGACGAGGTGCTGCGGCTGCTCGACGCCCTGCAGCTTAGCGCCAGGTACGGGGTGGCGACGCCGGTGAACTGGCGGCCCGGCGACGACGTCATCATCCCGACCTCGGTCAGCGACGAGGCGGCGGCGGCGAAGTATCCGGAGGGCTGGAAGACGCTGAAGCCCTACCTTCGCATGGTCGCCGAGCCGAAGGGTTAGGGGCGACGCGACGGCGTTGATACGGACAGCTCTTCGGCGCTAGATGCGCCAATGCCCTTGAAGGCCAAGACTTCCCTGCAGGACGCCGCCGGCATACGCGGCCGGGCGCTGGACGCGGCCGCCGCCATCCTGGCCGAACAGGGGGTGGAGGCGCTCAACCTGCGGGCCATCGCCGAGATGGCCGGGATCGGGCTGGCCTCGATCTACCACTACTTCGAGAACAAGGAGGCGCTGCTGGTCAGCCTGGCCCTGATGGGGCTGGAGGACCTGCGGCGGGATATCCTCGACTACCAGACGCGGCCGGAATTCCTCTCGCCGATGCGGGGCGGGGCGCGGGCCTTCTTCAGCTTTGTCGAGGCGCGGCCCGAGCTGTTCTCGCTGATGCTGGGCGAGCGCTTGCTGTCTCGCCATTCGGAACTGCGGGAAGCCGAGTACCGGATGTTCGAGGCCTACAAGGCCGCCGTGCTGGCCGACGACCGCATCCCGCAGCACCGCCGTGAGGACGCCGCCCACGCCCTCTGGGCCCTGGGCCGGGGGATGGCGGCGATCATCGCCTCCTATCCGGCGGGGCAGCGGCCGCCGGAGATCATGGACAAACTGTCGACCGGAGCCGCCTGGCTGATCGACCGGGCGGACTAGTTCCGGGCCGGAATGATCACCGGCATGGTTTCGTAGCCGCGCACGAAGGTCGAGTAGCTGCGCTTGGGTTCGGACACCAGGCGGACCTCCGGGAAGCGCTTGAGGATCTCTTCCCAGATGATGGTCAGCTGAAGTTCGGCCAGGCGGTTGCCGACGCAGCGGTGGATGCCGAAGCCGAAGGAGATGTGCTGGCGCGGACGGGCGCGGTCG
>JBILYE010000162.1:0-8339 GCA_044377925.1 Caulobacter sp.
GCCCCACCATCTCGTCGAACACCTCGGCGCCCAGCTGGTCCAGCTCGACAGTGTTCAGGGCCAGCCGGCCGTCCTTGGCGAAGTCCCCGACCAGCTTGCGCACCTGACGGCGCATCTCGCCCTCGTCGAGTTCGCCCAGCTTGCCCAGATCGATCTCTTCGATCAGCCGGGCGTGCAGCCGAAGCCGCATGTCGAGCATCTCGTTGTCGACGCTGGACGGCGGCGGGGTTTCGGCGATCGCGACGATGGGGGTGGCGACCCCCTCGAAGACCGGTTCCGGTTCTGCGCGGCGGAAGCTGAAGCGGGCCATCAGGCGGCCTTGCCGGTCTTGTGGGCGGGGGCGTGGGCCGGATGCGGGGCCGCGGCCAGCAGGCGGTCGACGAGGTCGTCGACATCCCGGGCGATGCGGCTCTTGGGTCGGTGGCTGCGGATCGGACCACCCAGGTTCACCGAGGCGGCGGCGGCTTCCCAGTCGCTGGTCAGGCCGCCGTCGACCTTGCGGCCAAGGGCCTTCTCCGCCTCACTGGTCGAGGGGGCGGGCCCGAACACCCGCTTGGCCAGGCGATTGAGGATGATGCGTGGACCAGGGCCCTCCGGCAGATCGGCCTCGAACTCGGCGACCAGGCTGCGGGCCGCGAGCAGGGCCGGCACCGTCAGCTCGCTGACCACCAGCAGGGCGTCGGACCCGGCCATCACATCCATGGTCCAGCTGCGACGATGACGCGGCGCATCGACGATGACGAAGTCATAGACCTGACAGGCGACATCCAGCACCCGCAGCACGGCCTCGGCCGAGACCACCTCGAAACCGTGCGGATCGCGGGCCTGGGCGATCAGGTCGAAGCCGCCGGGGGCCGGGCTGGCGAACACCTCCAGCAGGGCCGCGTCGATGCGCTCCGGCTCCTGGCTGGCGCGGCCCAGCATCATGTTGGCGGCGGCGCCCAGATAGGCGGCGCTGGCCCCGTCGGCCAGGTTTAGGTCGATCAGGCAGACCCGCTTCTGGCCCTGGGCCCGTTCGGCCAGGGCGGCCGCCAGTTCGACGCAGAGGGTGGTGGCGCCCGCCCCGCCGACGGCGCCGGTGATGGTCCAGCAGCGGCCGGTCTGCACATGCGGCGCGGGTTGCGCAATCTCGACAGGCTTGAGCAGCATCATTGCCGCCTCGGCCAGGTCCTTTGGCCCGAACGGCGCCTCGACCACGTCGGCGCGCGGCAGGCGCAGCAGGGCCCGCATCAGCCCGGCCGGCATGTTGTCCCCGGCCATGATGGCGGCCGGCGGGAAGGGCAGTCTGGCCAGCAGGCCGATGGCTTCGGCCAGGGCGACGGGGTCGGCGCCGGCGTCCAGCACCGCCAGCTCCGGCTCATGGCCGGGCGGCCAGCCGGGCGGCAGGGCCTCCGGCGACATGACTTCCAGGCGAGCGCCCTCGAAGGCGGCCCGGCAGGCCTCGGCCAGACCGGGACCGATGGCCAGAACGCGGCGGTCGGCGAAACTCATGGTCTGGTTTCCTCTAGTTGGATGCAGGCAGGCCGGGGGCGCCGACCGGGGCGGACATCGGCTTATCCATGACCATGCCCGTGAAGATCACGTCGATGGCGGTGGGTTCGGCCCCGGCGATCATGGGGTTGGGGCTCAGGGACTGGCTGCCGTTCGCCGTCGTCAGCCGGGGCGTGACGAGGATCAGCAGTTCGGTCTCCGACCGCTTCCAGCGGCCGGACTTGAACAGGGTCCCCAGCACCGGGATGTCGCCCAGCCAGGGCAGCTGGCGCACGGCGTTGACGTAGTCCTGCTGGAACATGCCGGCGATGGCGAAGCTCTCGCCGTCCCGCAGTTCGATGGTCGTCGAGGCGCGCCGAACGGTCAGGGCCGGCAGCTCATAGGTCCCGATCCGCAGGGCGTTGGTCGGATCCAGGGCGCTGACCTCGGGCGCGACCTTCAGACGGATCAGGCCGCTGTCCTGCACGGTCGGCGTGAACTTCAGGTTCACCCCGAACGGCTTGAACTCGATGGTCACCTCGCCGACCCCGGCCGGCACCGGATAGGGGAACTCGCCGCCGGCCAGGAAGGTGGCCTCCTCGCCGCTGATCGCCGCCAGGTTGGGCCGCGCCAGGGTGCGGATGATGCCCTTTTCCTCGAGCGCCTGCAGGGTCAGGTCGATGCTGGCCGTGCCGACGTTGGTCTGCACCCGCAGGGCGCCCTGGGCCGGGTTGTTGCCGATCAGGCCGAGGCCCGATCCAAAGACGATGCCGCTGTTGTTGGCCACCGACAGGTTGACGCCGAAGTCCTTCAGGCTGTCACGGCTGGCTTCCAGAATGCGGACCTCCAGCATGACCTGCTGGGCGGCCTCGACGGTCAGGGTCGAGGAGACGCCGCCGGGCGCATACCGTTCAGCGATCGTCTTCGCGCGGGCCGCCACCGAACTGGTCGACACCTGCCCCGACAGCATCAGCCCGCCGGCCAGATTGCTGACCTTGATCGGCTCGCCGGGCAGGGCGGCGGTCATGTCGGCCTGGATGCCGCTCAGGTCGTGGCCGACCTTGACGTCGATCACCTCCACCAGCCGCTTGCCGGTGTCATAGACCAGGATGTTGGTCGCCCCGAGGGTCTTGCCGCGGATGTAGAGGCTGCGGTCGGTGTTGGCGACGATCTCGGCGATGTCGGGCTGGGCCACGACGATCTGGCCGGCCGATCCGCTCAGGCGGAAGGCGGTCGACTTGTCCTTGGCGACGGTGATCGAGCGGCTCGGCGCCGCGTCGGCCGTGAAGGTCGGGAAATCCACGTCCGAGATGACCCCGACCGCGATGTTGGGAGCAGCCGAGACACCCGGCTTCGGCGGCGCCTTGGGCGCGGACTGGGCGAAGGCCGGGGCGGCCGCGAAGGCCAGGCAGGCGCCGGCGGTCAGGAACAGGGCGCGCATGTCAGTAGCCTCCCAGACGATCAGCCGGCACCTGGATGGTGACCCGCTCGGAGCCCTGGACCACGGTCAGGGAGCGTTGTTCGGGCGCCTGGGCCGGCGCCGGACGACGGGGCGCCGACACACGACGAACGGCTGGTCTGGCGCCGGTCGGGGCAGGGGCCAGGCCCTTGGAGGTCCAGGTCAGGGTGCGCACGGGGGCGGCCTCGGCCAGTTCGACCGAGCCGGTGCGGCGCAGGGCAAGGCTCAGCTCTCCGACATGGGCGGCGACGGCCAGCTTCGCGGCGTCCTCAAGATTGACCTCGAGGGTAGCGGTCTTGGGGATGAACTTGTCGACGTTGGCCGGGTCGGCGATCAGGTCCATGCCCAGCACCCGGACGTTCTGCAGCACCGCGCCGCTGACCGCCCCCTTGCCGCTCACGCCTTCGACCTGGACGCCTTCGGCCGGTTCCATGGCGACCAGCACATCGACCCGGTCGCCGGGGGTGACATGGCCGCCGCCGCCGGAAACGTCGGTGACCTTGATCGTATAGGCGCGCATGCCCTCGCCGATGACGGCGGCGACATTGGCCTTGGTCCCGCCGCCCGACAGCTTGGCGGGCAGCAGAGGCTCACGGGCCGAAAGCCTCGCCAGGGTGACTGGCCCGCCGTTGTCCAGCGCCGTGACCGCGTCGATGGTCGAGTACGTGCCGTCCGGCACCGCGTCCTTTGGCAGCTTGAGGATCATCAGGTCCTTGGCCGCCAGCTTCACCCCGAACGGAATGTCGGCCTTGGCGGCGACGACAGGCACCAGGTTGGTGATCGGCGCGGCCGCGGCCGCCTTGCCCTGGCCGGTCCCGTCAGGCAGCCAGGTCTTGGCGACCACCAGCGCTCCGACGCCAAGCAGGGCCGAGGCCCCCAGGCTGACTATAGTGGCGACACGCATGTTGACGTCCCCGCAGTACCCCTGAGGAGTCGCAAACTCGCGGACTCCCCGAACTGACAGTCACTGTTGCGGGTGGGGGCTTAGGATATGCTCAAGATATAGAGTAAAAGTCCGTGCACCGTATTTGGAATATTTTGATGGTTAGCGAAAGTTGACTGCAATTGCCGTTCGTTATGTTCGCTTAACTACAATATCGCCCTTGGGGACAGGTTCGCCGCAGAGCGGCGTACCTGTCCCCGGTCAGCACCGGCCGTCGTTCCTGGCTCGGCCCAGCCGCCCTGCAAGTCGTCTGGATTGGGGATCGCCCTGACTTCCACGCAAGCCGGGTCCAGGCAGGCCGCGTTCGGGCCGACCGGTCCTCCTACCGGCCGTGCGCCAGATGTCCCGCCAGATAGGTCCGCTCCACCGCCCGGTCGCCGCCCAGCACCATCAGGGCGAACAGCCGCTCGGCGAGGGTCTCCGCGCGGTGACGGTCAAGCCCGGGAACGCCGCCCGGATCCAGCACCACGAAGTCGGCCTCCATGCCGGGTTCGAACGACCCGATGCGATCCTGAAGTCCCAACGCCTCGGCCCCGCCGCGGCCGGCCATGTGGAGGGCGGTCAGGGGATCCAGTGTCGTCCCCTTCAGGTGGCCGACCTTCCAGGCCTCGGCGGCGGTGGTCAGCAGGCTCCAGCTGGTCCCGGCCCCGATGTCGGTGCCCAGCGCCACCTTCACCCCGAACCCCAGGGCGCGCTGCAGGTCGAACAGGCCGCTGCCGAGAAACAGGTTGGAGGTCGGGCAGAAGGCGCAGGCGCACCGCGCCTGGCCCATGCGGCCGAGCTCCCGGTCGCTCAGGTGGATGGCGTGGGCGAACATCGAACGGTCGCTGACCAGGCCGAAGCGGTCGTAGACGTCCAGATAGTCGGTCGCCTCCGGAAAGGCCTGGCGCGTCGCCTCGATCTCGGCGGCGTTCTCCGACAGGTGGGTCTGCATCCAGACGTCGGGATTGTCCGCGAGCAGCCTGCCGGCCAGGTCCAGCTGTTCGCGGGATGAGCCCAGCGCGAACCTCGGCGTCACCGCATAGCCCAGCCGGCCCCGGCCCCGCCAGGCGCGGATCAGCCCCTGTGTCGCTTCGGCCCCGCCCCGCGCCGTGTCGCGCAGACCCTCCGGCCCCTGGTCCATCAGGCATTTTCCGGCGATCAGCCGCATGTCGCGGGCCAGGGCCTCCTCGAACAGGGCGTCGACCGATTCGGCATGCACCGAGCCGAAGACCATGGCGGTTGTCGTGCCGTTGGCCAGCAGGCTGTTCAGGAACCGCCCGGCGGCCTCCTTTGCGTGGGCCGGATCGGCGAAAGCCCGCTCGGCCGGGAAGGTGTAGCGCTCAAGCCAGCCCAGCAGCGCCCCGCCCGGTGAGGCGACCATGTCGAGTTGCGGGAAATGGATGTGGCCGTCGACGAACCCGGGGGTCAGGATGCGACCGGGAAGGTGCTCGACCGGCACGCTCCCGGGCAGGGTCGGCGCCAGCTCGCTCCAGGCCCCAGCGCCGACAATCCGGTCGCCGTCCACCAGCAGCAGACCATCCTCGAAATGCCGCAGGTTCGACGCATCCGAGGCCGGGTCGCCCAGGGTCCAGACCAGTTCTGACCGCCACCCTCGCAACCCCGACATCCGACCGTCCGCTCCGTCGCCCGGCGGGTCACGCCGGCCCTTGACCCCATAGCATGCCGCAACCAAACATAATTGCCCATTTTGGGTACGAGCGGGCCGCTATTCGCCGACAAGGCGAGTTACCCCCCAAACAAGGTAAACCTTCACAAATTTCCCCATGGACAGCCTGCCGCCCTCTCGCCTAGGTTGGACGAACGATGTTCCTATAAGGGTGGAGTGCGTCTGCGCGCCCGCCGTAATGTTTCAGCAACCTGAGGGGGCTGCCTTATGTCCGTTTCCAACCGTAATCGTCGTCGTGTTTCCCTGCTGGCCAGCTCATCGCTGGTCGCCGCCAGCCTGCTGGCCGGCGTCGCGGGGCTTGGCAGCCTGGTGCTCGCGCCGGGGGTGGCCGTGGCCGCCGATGAGTGCGGCGATCCCTCGCTCAATGCCGGCGCCGACGACATCTTCACCTGCGCCGGCCCGTTCGTGAACATCGACTACACGGCGACGACCAACGGCGACCTGACCCTCAACCTCGAGGACGGCGTCACTGTCACCAACGGCATCGCCATCACCGGCAACGCCGGCGAGCGCCTCACCGTTCGGGCCACGACCAACGTCGTCGCTGGCGGCGACCCCAGCGTGGTCAACCCCCTCGGCTACGCCATCAACATCCAGGGCCAGGGCCCGGCGGTCATCGTCGACCTGCGCTCCACCGACGTCGGCGTCGACGGCCTGCCCGGCCCGGCCATCGGCAGCGGTCGCGGCATCAACGCCACCAACACCGCCGGTGACACCCAGGTGCGGATGAACGAAGGCGCCGTCACCGCGACGGCCGGCTTCGGCATCAACGCCACCTCGGCCGGTGGCGGCGACACGGTCGTCTTCCTGACCAACGGCGCCACCGTGACCTCGACCGGCACCGCGGTGCGGGCCCTCTCCAACGGCGGTCTGGTCGATGTGGTCACCACCGGCCTGCTGACCAGCAACAACGAAGGCATCTTCGCCAACGGCACCGCGGGCGTCACCATCAGCGCCGGCGCCATCAACGCCGGGACCACCGGCATCAGCGCCACCTCGACGGGCGGCGCGGTCGACATCACCACCACCACGGGCGGGGTCAGCGGCGCCACCGGCATCGTCACCAATTCCGGCACCAACAACGCCACCACCATCAACCTCGGCGACACCGTCACCGGCACGGCCGGCGCCGGCATCAACTCGACCATCGGCGACGCCAACTACGTCCTCAACGCCAACGGCTTCGCCATCACCGGCACGGGCGCCCAGGGCGTTCTCGTCACCTCCAACGGCGATGGCCTGATCACCCTGAACGTGTCCGACGTCACCGGCGACGACGGCATCGAGGTCAACGCCACCACCGGCAACAACACCGTGGTCGTGGTCTCCGACGGCCTGATCACCGCCAACAACGGCGTCGGCGTCGGTGTCGACTCCAACGGCCCGGTCAGCGTCACGGTCAACGACGTCACCGCGACCGGCTTCGGCGTCATCGCCGTCAGCGCCAATGGCACGGCCGATGTCATCGTCAACGGCACGGTCAACGGCGGTGGCGGCGTGGCTGCCCAGGCGGGCGGCGCCGCTACGGCCACTGTCACCCTGAACGCCGGCTCCACCGTGGCCGGCAACGACGGCTTCTCCTACGGCGCCTTCGCCCAGGCCACCGGCACGGGCAATGCCATCATCAACGTCGGCGGCGATGTGACCGAAGGCGGCATCGGCGCCTTCACCACCAGCGGCACGGCCCAGGTCACCGGCGCCGGCAATGTGGCGATGACCCTCGGCTTTGACGCTGTCGAAGTGGGGTCCACCACCGGCGCGATCAACGTCAACCTGACCGGTGACATCGACAGCACCCTGGGCGATGCGATCGATGCGTCCAGCACCACGGGCGGGATCAGCGTCACCCTCGGCGGCCTCGTCACCGCCGGTGACAACGGCGTCGAAGCGAGCAGCGGCAGCGGCGTCATCGCCGTCGGCATCAACGGCACGGTCACGGCTGGCGGCGACGGCGTCAACGTCATCACCGGCGGCGTCGGAACGGCCAGTGTCACCGTCACGGGTTCGGTCACGGGCGACGATGATGGCGTGTCGGTCCAAACGACCGGCTCGGGCAATGCCACCGCCACCATCAACGTCGTCGGCACGGCCGCCACCACCGACCCGACGGTCGGCTACGGCGTCGCGGTTGCGACCTCCGGCTCGGGTAACGCCGTCGTCGTCAACAACGGCGCGGTCACCGAAGGCGGCATCGGCGCCTTCGCGTCCGGAACGGGCGCGGTGAACGTCAGCGGCTCCGGCACGACCTTCGTCACCGGCGCCTTCGCGGCCGTCGACACCGGCGCCACGTCGGGCGCCACCACCATCAGCCTGACCGGCGCCATCACCAGCACCCTGGGCGACGGTATCAATGCGCTCTCCGACTCGGGCGCCATCACCGTCGGCACCACCGGCGCGATCAATGCCGGCGCGGACGGCATCGAGGCCGTCAGCACCAGTGGTCTGGTCACCATCAACAGCTCGGGCGGCACGATCAATGCCGGCGCGACCGGCATCACGGCCAGCAGCGACGGTGTGGTCGATGTCAACAACAACGCGGTGATCGTCGCCGGCACGACCGGTATCGTCGTCTCCGGCGCCGGTAACCAGACGGTCGACACCACGGCCAACGTCACCGGCGTCGTCGGCATCAGCACGACCGCGACCGGCACGGCCAGCTCCTCCGTCACTGTCGGGGTCGGCGCGACCGTCACCGGCACGGCCGGCGACGGCATCAGCGTCAGCACCGCCAACGGCGGAGGCGCGGTCGACAACTTCGGCGCCATCGTCGCCACCGGCGGCGACGGCGTCCAGGTCAC
>JBILYE010000005.1:0-31167 GCA_044377925.1 Caulobacter sp.
TCTCCCGCTTGTCGGGAGAAGGACCGTTGAGCCGCATCGCCTCCGTCCTCCTGCCCATGCCGCTGCCCGAGGCCTTCGACTACGCCGAGCCCGAGGGCATGGACCTCGCCGTCGGCGACCAGGTCGCCGCCCCGCTCGGCCCCCGCCTGATGCGCGGCGTCGTCACCCGCCTGCGCGACGGGACCGGCGGCAACCGCCCGCTCAAGCCCATCGCCCACCGCATCGACGATCCGCCGCTGCCGGCCAGCACCATCGCCTTCATCGAATGGGCCGCCCGCTACGCCGCCGACAATCCCGGCTGGCCGCTGGCCATGGCCATGCGCGGCCTGCGCGCCCCCAAGCCCAGGCCCGAGCGGGTCGTTGTCCCGACCGGCCTCCAGCCCAAACGCCCGACCCCGGCCCGCGCGAAAGTCCTCGAAGCCGCCGCCCGTGAAGCCCTGCCCGGCCCGCGCCTGGCCGAAGCCGCTGGCGTTTCGTCCGGCGTCGTCAAAGGCCTGATCGACGAAGGCTGCCTGGCCACCGAAGAGCGGCTCCCCGACCGCACGCCGCCGATACTCGACCTCTCCCCCCGGATGAGTGCCCTCAATCCCGGCCAGGCCGCCGCCGCCGCTGAACTGATCAAGAAGCTCGACACGACCGCCTTCTCCGCCACCCTGCTCGACGGTGTCACCGGCTCCGGCAAGACCGAGGTCTACCTCGAGGCCGCCGCCTATGCGCTCGCCCGGGACCCCGAGGCCCAGGTCCTCATCCTCCTCCCGGAGATCGCCCTCACCCAGGCCGTCATCGCCCGCGTGGCGCAACGGTTCGGCAGCCCGCCCGGCGAGTGGCACAGCGCCGTCGCCCCGCCCCGCCGCCGCACCCTGTGGGAAGACGTCGCCTCCGGCGCCCAGCGTATCGTCGTCGGCGCCCGCTCTGCCCTCTTCCTGCCCTACCGAAAGCTCGCCCTCATCGTCGTCGATGAGGAGCATGACGGCTCCTACAAGCAGGAGGACGGCTTCATCTACCAGGGCCGCGACCTCGCCGTCGCCCGCGCCCATCTGGAGGGCTGCGCCGTCGTCCTCGCCTCGGCCACGCCCAGCCTGGAGACGCTCTGGAACGCCGAACAGGGCCGCTACGGCTGGCTGAAGCTGACCGCCCGCCACGGCGTCGCCACCCTGCCCGAGGTGACGATGATCGACCTGCGGGAGACCCCGCCGGAGCGCGACCACTGGCTCTCGCCGCCGCTGGTCCAGGCCATGGCCGAAACCCTCGAACGCGGCGAACAGACCCTCCTCTTCCTCAACCGCCGCGGCTACGCCCCGGTCGTCCTCTGCCGCGCCTGCGGAGAGCGCCTCACCGCGCCGGACACTGACAGCTGGCTGGTCGAGCACCGCTATACCGGCCGCCTGGTCTGCCACCTGACCGGCTTCTCCATGCCCAAGCCGGACGCCTGTCCGCATTGCGGCGCCAAGGACAGCCTTGTTTCCATCGGCCCCGGCGTCGAACGCGTCGAGGAGGAGGCCAAGCGCCTCTTCCCCGAGGCCCGCACCGCCATCTTCTCCTCCGACACCATGTTCAGCAGCCAGTCGGCCCGCGAACTGGTCGAGACCATGGAGCGCGGCGAGATCGACATCCTCGTGGCGACCCAGGCGGCGGCCAAGGGCCATAACTTCCCGAATCTCACCCTGGTCGGGGTCGTCGATGCCGACCTGGGCCTGCGCGGCGGGGACCTGCGGGCCGGCGAACGCACCTTCCAGCTGCTGGCCCAGGCCGGCGGCCGCGCCGGCCGCGCCGACCGACCGGGGCGGGTGCTGATGCAGACCTACGCCCCCGACCATCCGGTCATGCAGGCCCTGGCCGCCAGCGACCGCGACAGCTTCGTCGCCGCCGAGATGGAGCTGCGCCAGCTGGCCGGCCTGCCCCCCTTCGGCCGCCTCGCCGCTGTCATCCTGTCCGGTCCGGACGCCGCCCTGCTGGAAGCCTTCGCCCAGGACATGGCCCGCGCCGCGCCCAATGCCCCGGGTGTGGAGATCTTCGGTCCCGCCGACGCGCCGCTCGGCCTGATCCGCGGCCGCCGACGCAAACGCCTGCTGGTCCGCGCCGACCGCAATGTCGATCTGTCCGCCTACATGGCCGCCTGGAAAGCCCGGGTGAAGCCGCGCGGGGCGTTGCGGATGACCATCGACATCGACCCCTACAGCTTCCTCTGACTCAGGCCGCGGCGATCGCCTTCTCGACGTCGTGCAGGGCGTGACCGGTCAGATCCTTGGCGATCTCGCCGACCAGAATCTGCGTCAGCCGGGCGTGATACTGCGGCCGGATGGCCCCCAGGGTGCGCGGCGCGGCGATGATCAGCAGGTGGGAAATCTCGCCCGCCAGAACCTTCTTGTTGAGCAGGGCGACAACCCCGGTCGAAAAGCCGTCTTCCTGGTCCTGCCCACCGTCGTGGTTGGCCGAACTGCCGTGGCGGCCGGGCGTCGCGCCCTGGTGGTCGGCGTCGATCGCCGCATGGTCCACCGGCGTCAGCTTGAGATGGACTTCGTCGCCCGCATTGCGGAACAGGTTGAACTTTTCACCGTCGGCGACGGCGACAGCGGCGCCTTTGGGAAGCTGCATAGGGAAGTCTCCGGATCGCCACGGGTGCGCGGCGCGCAAGCATGGACATCCCAGGCTCGCATGCATAGGTCCAAAGGGGCCTCGCGGGTTCCCGAGCGCGGCGGCCGCGCGGGCCAGAGACCGTCACTGCGTCAGGATCAGGCTTTCCGGGAACGGGCCGCCCTTGAAGTCCAGCCGGCCCGCCGCCCCGGCCGCGCGCTTCACAAAGCCGGCCTTGATGATCTGCTTGGCCAGCTCCGGAGCCTGCACCAGGCTGACCTGGTCGCCCAGGCACAGGTGCTCGCCAAAGCCCAGGTGCAGGTAGTGATAGGCCGGCCGCCCGGGCTTGAACGTCTCCGGATCGGTCACCACGGCGGCGTCATGCATGGCCGAGGCGATGCTGGCGAACACCACCGAGCCGGCCGCCAGGGTGGTCTGGCGCGGCGTGCCGGCAGCGATCGTGTAGGGCTCGACCAGCAGCCGCACCACGAACGGAGCCATCGGGTTGAATCGCAGCGCCTCCCAGAAGAGGGCGTCGAAGGCCGCGTCATCGTTCGCCTGGGCCGCGCGCTGGGCGGCGGCCATCTGGTCCGGCCGCTCAATCAGCTGGTCAATGGCCTGGACGATGGCGGACGAGGTGGTCTCGATCCCGCCGACCAGCAGGCCCATGGTGTTGGACAGGATCCGGCCCTGGTCGAAGCCGATCTGCGGCGGGGTCTGCAGCCGCAGCATGCGGGCGACCACATCATCGATCGTCGGATCGGCCTTCACCTGCTGGGCGCGGCGCGGCAGGAAGTCGTCCAGATAGGCCTTCATCTCCGCCCCGGCGGCCACACAGGCCTGATGCACCGTGGGGTCGTTGGTCAGGTTGTGGAACATGTCGTTCTGGGTGGCGTAGGACCAGCGCATCATCGCCGTCAGGTCGGGCCCGGGAAAGCCGAAGTACTGGCCGGTCAGGGCGATCGGCCCGGGGCGGGTGACCTGTGAGACGAGCTCCAGCCGCCCGTCCGGCGAGGCCCCCTGGGCGATCAGCCCGGCCCCGATCCGGGCCACCCTCTGGCGCACGCCCGGCATGTCGGTCTGCTGGATCAGCGCCCGCATGATGCCCTTGTCGCGCTGGTTGAAGACCGTGCCGTCGCGGGCCAGCATGAACGGGCCGACGGCCGGGTCCATCTTGGGGGCATAGGGTCTGACCGTGAACTGCAGGTTCCGGGTCAGCGCCTCCTCGACGTCGGCGAACATCGACAGCACCACCGGCCCACCCGGCGTGATCAGGATCGGCCGGCTGGTCCTCAGCTCCTTGAACAGCGCCAGCGGCCTGGTGGCGATCCACTGAAAGAGCAGAGCCAGCTTCTGCTGTGGCGACGGTGCGGCGTCATCGGCGGCCAGAAACGATGAGGCTGCGACATCGACCATTTTTGACCTCGGTTTGCGGGTTTGGGTGTTCTGAAAAAGCGGCCCCGGGGACGCGCCCGCCGGACGAAGGCGCAGGGGTCACAGCCAGAATCTGTATCGCATGTTGATGATCCCTCCAAATTGTATTCATATGGCCGCATCGCGGAGGGGATGCGTCGATGTCGGGATCCAGGAAAGCCGCCCTTTGGGGCCTGGTGGCGGTCGTTGTGGTGGTGGTCGCCGCCATCGGCATTCCGAAGGTCCTGGCCTTCGTCAATCCGCCCCTGCCGCCGCCCCAGCCGGTGCGCGAGGCCCGCTGGCTGGACCAGGGCTGGGCCGAGAGCGACCGCTACTGGTTCCACCATGCCACGCAAGGCACCTCCACCCTGCCGATCCCCTACGTCTGGTTCGTGGCTCTGGCCGAGCCGAAGATCCTGCCCGGCAAGGAGACGCTGTTCATCAACGACGGCTACATGCAGAAGCTGGGCTTCATCCCCAGCCCGCCATCGGGCGGCGGCCAGGCCGGCCAGGCCGGCCCGGCCGCCGGGCAGGAGACCGCCTACGGCTACAGGGCCAAAATCGGCGGCGTCCCCGCCGAGCCCGGGGTGGATAGCAACCGGGGCCTCAACCCCGCCGGCATGCCGGTCGGCTTCGCCATCACCCGGGGCTACCCCGACCCGACGACCGGCCGCATGCTGCCCGACCAGGTGGGCCTGACCTGCGCCGCCTGCCACACCGGCCACCTGGAATACAACGGCGTCTCCCTGCGCATCGACGGCGGCAACGCCGCCACCAGCCTGGGCCAGCTGACCTCGACCCTGGGCGCGGCGCTGTTCCTCACCGACCTGCTCCCCTGGCGCTTCGACGGCTTCGCCGAACGGGTGCTGGGTCCGGACGCGACCAAGGCCCAGCGCCAGCAACTGCGCGCCGAGCTGAAGGCGACGATCAAGGCCCTGGCCGGCGCGGCCAAGGCGACCTCGGCGATCGACAAGCGTGACGGCGTGACGGAAGGCTACAACCGCCTCGACGCCCTCAACCGCATCGGCAACCAGGTCTTCTACGCCAACCTGGTGGGGGCAAAGTCGGCGACCTTCGACCCGCTGGACAACTACGCCGCCGTCAACGCGCCGGTGAAGTATCCGCACCTGTGGAACACGCCCTGGTTCAACTGGGCCCAGTACGACGGCTCGATCGGCCAGCCGGCCATCCGCAACGTCGGCGAGGCGATCGGCGTGCTGGCCAAGGTCAACATGACCGCCTACGATCAGCCGCACAAACTCTGGGACTCCTCGGTGGCCGTCGGTAACGTCGCCCGGATCGAGCAACAGATCGAGGGCCCCAACCCCCTGACGCGCGGCCCCGACGGCCGGGTGCGCGGCTTCCAGGGCCTGATGGCGCCCAAATGGCCGCAGGACGTGCTGGGCCGCATCGACATGGCCAGGGCCCAGGCCGGCCGCAACGTCTACGCCATGCGCTGCCAGGGCTGCCACCTGCCGCCGGTCGATGACCCGGGCCAGGCCCTCTACAGCCCGGCCCTGTGGACCACGCCCAACCAGTTCGGCGAGAGCTACCTGAAGCTGAAGATCATCCCGCTCAGCCTGGTCGGCACCGATCCCGGCCAGGCCGAGATCCTCTCCGGCCGCAAGATCAAGTCCCCGCTGGCGCTCGGCCTGCAGCCTGGCGTCACCAACCCGGCCACCGGCGTCACCTGCTTCACCACCCCGACCGCGCCGGCCACCGAAATGACCTTCGGCCAGGCCCTGGCCTCGGCGGTGCAGTTCATTGTCGACAAGTTCCACCGCGACGAGGGCACGCCGATCAAGAGCGACGCGGCCGAAGGCGACAAGGGCAACCGCCCCAACTGCGTCCAGTCCCCGCCGGCCTACAAGGCCCGGCCCCTGAACGGCATCTGGGCAACGCCGCCCTACCTGCACAACGGCTCGGTGCCATCGCTGTCGGCCCTGCTGGGCCCGCCGGCCGACCGCCCGTCCAGCTTCTGCCTGGGCAACCGCGCCTATGACCCGATCCTCGTCGGCCTCGACGTCAGGACCTGCCCGCGCGGGGCCTTCAAGCTGGACACCAGCATCAAGGGCAGCTCCAACCAGGGCCACGAATTCCGCGACGCCCCGGCCGGGACGAAGGGCGTCGTCGGCCCGGCGCTCAGCGCGCAGGAGCGGGCGGCGGTGATCGAGTTCCTGAAGACGCAGTAGGACCGCCCACGGACAAGGGGGCCGGTTGCGCTTCCAGAGCCATTGCGACCGCCCGCCGGTTCCACCTACTCTGACGGCGGGAGGCGGCGATGACTGACACATCTGCGACCGTAGACGGCGTGCCCTTCGTGCGAACGCCTGAGGCCAGTTTCGAGGGGCTGGCTGACTTTCCCTATCCGCCGAACTATCTGCCCTTCGAAGGGCTCAGGCTGCACTACATCGATACCGGCCCGCGGGACGGACCCATCGCCCTGCTCATGCATGGCATGCCGACCTGGAGCTATCTGTACCGCCGGGTCATCGCCGACCTGACCGCAGCCGGTTGGCGCTGCATCGCCGCCGATCACATCGGCTTTGGCCGGTCGGACAAGGTGACTGACGAAAGCTGGTATTCGATCAGCCGCCATGTGGCGGCTCACCGCGCCCTGCTCGAAGCGCTGGACCTGCGGGATGTCACCCTGTTCTGCCAGGACTGGGGCGGCCCCATCGGCCTGGCCCAGGTCGCCGAGACCCCCGAGCGGTTCTGCCGGCTGGTGATCATGAATACCTGGCTGCACCACGCCGCCTATGAATACACCCCGGCCCTGCGGCAATGGAACGCCCAGTGGCAGGCCGGCGGTCTGTTCGAGGTGAACATACCGGATCCGCTATCGATCGGCTGGTTCATGATGCTGGCCACCGGCCGCATCACGCCCTCCGACCTGTTCGGCATCATCAACGACCGTCGCCACCCCGCACTGGATGCGGCGGCCGAAGCCGCGCGGCGGGGCTATGACGCCCCCTTCGAAGGCCTCGGCGCCCAGGCGCTCGCCGGCCCCCGGCGCTTCCCCTTGAGCCTGCCTTTCTACAATCCGCAGGGCGGGGCGGCGGACGACCAGGCCCGATGGCATGCCGCCCTCAGCGGCTGGCGCAAGCCGGTGCATTTCATCTGGGGCGGGGCCGATGACGTCTTCACCGAAGCCTGGGGCCGGGCCTGGGCCAGCGACTTCCCGCAAGCAACCTTCGATCTGCTGCCGAGCGCCAGGCACTTCCTGCAGGATACCCACGGCGCCGAGATCGTCGAGATCTTCCTCCGCAGGTTGGGTGAGACGCAGCCCTGATCCGGTGGGGAGTGAACCCCACAGCTGAGACACAGCGATCAGGGGGCAGTTGACGTCTGCGTCGAGGTGATCGTTTCCGAACGGCTGCGGTTCCTTTCGCGCGAGACCGGCCCCTCTGCCTCCATGAGCGCAGCGTTGACGGAGTGACCGAGTCGGCAGCAGGCTGCGGCCAGGTCTGATGCGGCTGCCGACAATGTCTGCAGCGCTCTTGCCACCGCCCCAGATGGGCCCGTCGTCGGAGCCGCCCGGTCTGACCTGGTCGTTCGGTTCCGCGGGGTTGGCGGGGGGCCGTGGTCGTCAGAAAGCGGTGGACGCCCCGCACCAGATAGCGCTGGGGCCAAAGGATCGGGGACACATTGGCGGGCGACCACAACACGATCAATGCGCCGAAATACATGTCGATGTTCAAGTGCGTCGGCACGGCGTGCGAGGAGACCTGCTGCTCCAGCTTTCACGTCGATGTCGATCGAACGACCTTCAAGGCCTACATGGCGGTCAAGGAGCCCGGGCTTCGCCAGGACCTGCAAAGATATGTCAAGAAGCTCAGGGAACCCCGATCCCCGGGCGCCTACGACATCGTAATGATGTCTACGGATTTCTTCCAGACCGCTACAGGAGAAACGGTGCGGTTGTACGCGATGCAGACCTGCATCGGCCAAATGAAGGGCGCAGAGATCGAGATTTCCTGCGAAGTCCGACAAGCCACGGAGGCCGACTACCCGGCCAACAATTTCCGTCTCAAGTATATCCCGGACTCGATCGGGCTTTGGCGAGGCACCACGCCTATGGACGCAGACACGGCGGTCGAGTTCATCGCCTTCGGGGAGTGATCGCCGCCGCCGTCGAAAGGCAGGACTACGGTGACAGTGCACTGTCACTGTAGTTAGTCATTACCGCACCAGGGAACCTCTCGGCTGGGCCCTGCGACTTGAAACCCGGCCGCATGCGATCCCGTCCTCGGATGCGGAGATCGAAGCTTTCCGTCCGATGGTTCTCCCGCTCCCGTCACGCCTGTTGACGATCGGTCAGCCCCGGTCTGCGAACGCCGCTCTGTAAAATCGCCAGTTTTCGTCTCCGAGCGCAGACAGAATTTTCGCCGCGTCATGACCAACGCCGGCGAGTTCGCGGTACTCATGCGGCACATCGAGTTGACCGAGGTGCAGATGAAATGCGCGGTTGTCGGCGACGGTGAAATCCTCACCTCCCACGAGCTGACGCAGGCGTAGTTCCCTTCGGATCGTCGCGGCCTTCGCTGTCGCAATCTGCCAAGGACTTTGCGCTCGATAGATCGCAATGTCGCCGCCGTAGACTGTGCTCAGTATCCTCTGACGGAGGGGCGGATCGGTGACGGCCCGCGGCCCCTTGAAGTCTCGGTCGAGGGGCCCTGCCGCCAGCATCGATATCGAAGCGAAGATGTCCGCATGACGAAAACCGATCCGCGCCGCGCCATAGCCGCCCATGCTGAACCCCTCGAGAATTCGGGCGCGCCTGGAGGGGATCGTCCGGTAGTTCCTGTCGATATGGGGAAGCAGGTCATTGACCAGTATCGTCTCGACGGGCGCCAGGCCGTCGGCAGAGTCCGTCCACATGCCCTCGGGCAGACCGTTGGGGAAGACAACGATCATCGGGGGGATTTTCCCCTCCCGGATGGCCGCGTCGAAAAGGCCGGAGATGACCGGAATGCCGCGCTGACCACCGCCTGTTCCGTGCAGCCAGTAGAGCGTCGGGTACCGCCGCCCAAGGTTCGCGCGATAGTCAGGCGGAAGATAGATGTGGAAGCTCACCCTGTCCCGGATCGTTGGGCTCATCAGGGTCGCGTACGTCACGCCCGGCGCGATCACAGCCGGGGTGAGCCAACTCCCTCGCCGGGCCAGGGATCCCTGCTCCGACGCCTCCGCGCCCGACGTCGTCACCAGGGCGACGATTGTGCTTGCCGGGATGGAGAGAACCAGACGCCGCGTCGGAGGTCTGGAGAAACACTGTCGAGCCTCCGCCAAGACCTGCGCCTCACCCCTCGACCCCTCCACTTTCCGGGAGTTGTCCTGGCCCCACAACGTTCCGAGCATCCTGATCATTCCGACCCCAGCCAGGCGAGACCGACGACAGCCGTTGTCATTGCACTCGTACAACGCTGACAGTGCATTCAATTTTGCCCGCTTGAATTCGCCGGTCATGGGCGGAGTGGTATCATCGAAGTTGGTCCACGGTCACCGTCGTCCTCAGGCGCGTCGGTCACCTCCATCGAAACGCGGTCGCCGGACGGACAACGGGGACCGGTTGCGCAAATCGCGCGCTAACTGTCCCCGTGTCCCTGATACCGCGTCTCCTCAGACGCCTTCGAGCGCTTCACCGACCGCGTCCGGCTCCACATGTTCAGCGCCTCGACCCCGGCCGGGAACGCCATGGCCGCATAGATACACCCCTTGGGCGCCTGCACGCCGCAGCCATCGACGATTAGCACCCTGCCGCTCATCCGCTGAAAGCCCGGAGCCAGCATCACCACCGTCGGGTTCTTGTTGATGACGCCGCCCGCCCGCCCCACGGGCCGATCTCGCTTGATGCCCGTCCCCCGGGATGCGATATCGGCCTCAGGGTGCACGGTCATGTCGGCCGGTCAGGTTTCACGTTGGTCGGGCCGCCAGCGCGGAGATCCGCGCCATGCGCCAGTTCGCCCGTCGCCCCTCTGTCCTGCGTGAATTCCTCGAGAGCGGGGCCGCCGGCGGCCTTCTGCTCATGGCCGCCGCCATCCTGGCCCTCTGGGTGGCCAACTCGCCGCTGGCGGACACCTACTTCCAGCTTCTCCATGCGCCCCTGGCCGGCCTGGACGTCCTGCACTGGATCAACGACGGCCTGATGGCCCTGTTCTTCCTGTTCGTGGGGCTGGAGATCAAGCGCGAGTTCCTCGATGGCCAGCTGTCGACCTGGGCCAATCGTGCGCTCCCCGGGATCGCCGCCGCCGGCGGTATCCTCGTTCCGGGCCTGCTCTACGCCGCTTTGAATCTTGGCCAGCCGGACACCCTGCGCGGCTGGGCCGTGCCGACGGCGACCGATATCGCCTTTGCGCTCGGCGTGCTGTCCCTGCTCGGCTCCCGGGTCCCGACCAGTCTGAAGGTCTTTCTGGCGACCCTGGCCATCGTCGATGATCTGGCGGCCGTGCTGGTGATCGCGGTGTTCTATACGGCCGAGCTCAACCTGGCGGCCCTGTCGGGGGCCGCCGTCGCCACGGCCCTGCTGATCGGCCTCAACCGCTTGAAGGTGACCCGTCTGGCCCCCTACCTGGCGCTGGGCGCTGTCCTGTGGTGGCTGGTCCTGCTGTCGGGCGTGCATGCCACCGTCGCCGGGGTCATCCTGGCCCTGACCATCCCGCTGCGACGGACCAAGGGCGCGCCCGATGACATGACCTCGCCCCTGCACCGGCTGGAGCACGGCCTCAGCCCCTGGGTCGCCTTCCTGATCGTGCCGGTGTTCGGCTTCGCCAACGCCGGCGTCTCGTTCGCCGCCATGACCCCCGGCATGCTGCTGGCGCCCGTCACCCTGGGGGTCGCGCTGGGCCTCTTCGTGGGCAAGCAGATCGGGGTGTTCGGCGCCGCCTTCCTGGCGATCAGGTTCCGCCTCGCCAACCTGCCGGTCGCCGCCTCCTGGGCCCAGCTCTACGGCGTCGCCCTGCTCTGCGGCATCGGCTTCACCATGAGCCTGTTCATCGGCCTGCTGGCCTTTCCCGACCCGATCCTGCAGCAGGAGGTCAAGGTCGGGGTGCTGATGGGATCGCTCGCCTCGGCGCTCTGCGGCGCCGCTGTCCTCCTCATCGCCAAACGCGAGCCGTCCAGGTTCCCGCCACGCAACGAGGACGAGGAGCCGCCCCTGCCCCCCGCCGAAGGCGACGCGCCGCCCCCGGTGCAGGCCGCGTGACGCAAGTCGCCCAGGGGCTCGCCGCCCTGGCGGGGGTCTGGCTGATCGGCCTCGGGGTCTGGATGTTCGCCGCCCCCCGGGGGGCCCTGGCCACCCTCGCGGCGATGGGCAGCACCGCCCGGATCCATTTCGGCGAGATGGCGATCCGGGGCGCGGTCGGCCTGCTGTTCATCCTGGCCGCGCCCGCCGCGCGCTTTTCGATGGCGATCACCCTGATCGGCGGGTTCCTGCTGGCTTCGGCCATTGTGCTGTGCCTGCTGCCGCGGCGCTGGCATGCCGGCTATTCGCGCGGGTGGGCCCGGCGGTTTTCGCCGCTGTTCGTTCGCGGTGTCGCGCCGTTTTCTATCCTGGGCGGCGGCGTCCTGATCTGGAGCCTCTTCCAGAGCCCGTTCCCGTAAGCGGGCCGGTTATCGGATCAGGCGCGTAGCTCCGAAGACGCCGGCGAGAGCCGATCTGATGTCATCAAACCGGGTCTCGCTCAGGCTGATCGTGGCGGGCGGCCACCAGCCCTAGTGCAGCGTCTCCTCCGACGCCTTCGCCCGCTTCAACGACCTTGCCCGGCTCCACATGTTCAGGGCCTCGACCCCGGCCGAGAAGGCCATGGCAGCGTAGATGTAGCCCTTGGGCAGATGCACGCCGAAGCCGTCGGCGATCAGCACCATGCCGATCATCGAGAGGAAGCCCAGCGCCAGCATCACCACCGTCGGGGTCTTGTTGATGAAGCCCAGCGGATCGGCGGCCAGCAGCATGACGGTGATCGACACCAGCACGGCGACGACCATGATCGGCGGGTGCTGGATCATGCCGACCGCGGTCAGGCGACGTCTTCATCTGGGGGTAGGCCAAGCTCTGATCATTCAATTCACCCTTGGCCTGGAGACAGCATTTCCTGAGCGACCAAACAATAAAATTGACGAAATGCCAAAAATGACATTACCTCAAATCATGAATCTTCGAGCCAGTAGTTTGCGCGGCTCCAAACGCGCCAGAACCCGGGACCAGCTGTTGGTGGCTGCGCAGGCGCTTTTGATGACGCACACTGCGGCGGCGCTCGGCATTCGCCAGATCACGGATCAAGCCGGCGTCGTTCACGCGACATTCTACAACTATTATCAGGATGTAGCCGCCCTGGTTGCCGATCTTGGCGAACTTCTGGGCGCGAGCCATGCGGCGACAATGGCGGGATTCAACCTTGATCTGGCTGATCCGGCCCGGCGCTTTGCCTGCATCACGCGTCAGACGCTGCGGATGGTGGCTACCGAACCGGGCTTCGGCCGCCTGATCTTTGATGTCGGCCTGCCTGCCGACAGTCTTGTCTCCGAACTTCGACTGAGGCTGAAACTTGATCTCGCCGAAGGCTTGCAGATTGGCCGTTTCGACCGGTCGGACCTCGACCTGACAGTGAGCATCGTGTCGGGCGCGATCAGCGGCCTCGCGCTCGATCTGCATCGTGGCGTCCTGCCGTTCGCCACCATCGAACCGGCAACGACCCGTCTGCTGCAATGGCTCGGGCTTGATCCGACCGCTGCGGCGGCGCTGGGTCATGAAGCGGTAGAGTTTCCGCCGCCCCCGGCGCTACCTGTGCGCTGGCTGGCGCTGCCGTCCCTTCGGGCTCCTGCGGGTGAACAGCTGTGAGGCGAGGCGCCGGTGCGGGCCGGATCATCGAAAAGAGCGAGGCCGGCTTTGATGCGGCGCTGCTCGGCACCAGCTTCAATGCGCAGGATCCGGGCCGTCGACCGGCGGTGATCGTTCAGGCCAATGTCGACGCCGATGTTGTGGCTGCCGTTCGGCGGGCGCGTGACCTGGGCCTGACCATCGGCATCTGTTCCGGCGGGCACAGCTGGGCGCAGAACCATATTCGCGACGGGGGCATGCTGATTGACCTTTCGCGCCTTAACGGCATTTCGATCGATGCGGCGGCAGGCACGGCGATAATCGGCCCCGGGTGTCTGGCCGGCGATCTCAATGCGGCCCTTGCGAAACACAAACTCTTCTTCCCGGTAGCCCATGCCTACACGGTCGGCATGGGAGGGTTTCTGCTGCAGGGCGGCTTTGGCTGGAACAGTCGCGCATCGGGGCTCGCCTGCCAGAGCGTCATCGGCATCGATGTCGTGCTGGCCAATGGCGCTTTGGTCCATGCCAGTGAAACCGAAAACCCGGAACTGCTCTGGGCGGCGCGTGGCGCCGGCCCCGGCTTTTTCGGCGTCGTCGTGCGCTTTCACCTGAAGCTCACGGCGCGCCCAAAATTCATCGGCATGAAGGTTCAGGTCTTCCGCATCCGCCACCTCGAAGCTGTCATGGCCTGGGCCGATCGCGTCGGTCCTTCCGTGGCGCCCTTTGTCGAGTTCCAGCTCGTCTTCGATCGCAGGGCCATGGGAATTTCGGCGCACGGTATCCAGGTCCTCACGCCCGTGCTGGCCGGCAGCTGGAGCGAGGCGCGCGCGGCGGTCGACTTCATCGACAAGAGCCCGATCCGCAACCTGGCCAGCTTTACCCTGCCGTTGTTGCCGGCCTCTCTGGACATGATGATGAAGGGCGGCGAGCGCACCCTGTTCCTGCCCAACACCCGCTGGACGGCGGACAGCATGTGGATGAATACGCCGATCGATCCTCTGCTACCGGCCTTGCGGCGTATGGCCGATACCCAGCCGGCGGCCCCCAGCCATGCGCTATGGCTCAACTGGAACGGACCGGCGACGCGCCCGGACATGGCCTTTTCGCTCGAGGCGCGGACCTATCTCGCCCTCTATGGCGGGCTACGCGGCGGCACGGCGAGTCCGGCGGATGAAAGCTGGGCCACCGACCATATGCGCGCCATGCAGGCGCACAGCGTCGGCATCCAGTTGGCCGATGAAAATCTCGGGCGCCGACCGGCGCCGTTCATGGCGCCCGCCAATCTTACCAGGCTCGACACACTGCGTGCGCTTTACGACCCTGACGGGCTGTTCAATCCCTACATGGGGCGCGTTGCATGAAGAGCAGCAAACCGATCGCCGGTCGTTACCTTGGCTATCGCGCCGCCGACACCGCCCAACCCTTTGCACGCTTCTTCAATCCGCACATGTCCCCACTGGCGGCGCATGTCTGTGCGGCGCTCGATCGCGGCGGCGTGCCGGCACCGCTGCTGCCGGGGCTTGAGGATGCGCCGGCAAATCTGTTTGGCGACACGGCGGTGCTGGAGGATGGCTTTGTCCTCACGCCGGACGGCGGGATGCGGGTCAGCGTGCGCACCGCCATGCCGGGTGTTACCCCGGCCATGGTCGACTGGTGGTTCGGCTGGCATGGCGATACGCCAGCCAAGTACAAGCTCTGGCATCCACGGGCCCATGTCCACGTCGGGTGGCGCGAGACGCCGCCGGTCGGCGCAAACGGACGCGCGCTCTATATCGGCCAGACCTCGATCGTCGACGAGTATATCGGCAGCGATCTGATACGTGGCTCGATCCGCTTCGTGCCGCCAGCGGCGCTTGGCTTCACCGACAAAAGTCTGGATGACGACCGGCAGGCTACGATTGTCTGCGCTCGGATCGGCCTGGGCGACGCACCCGTCGATGTCGGCTATCTGGCGCACCATGTCCGCGCGGTTCCAGGCGGAAGCGAGATGCGGTCGCGCTTCTGGATGGGCGGCCAGCACGTCAGCGGGCGCAACCCGATCGGCATTTTGGCCGCCGTCGTTGCCAAGCGCCTGCTACGCCTGACGGAAAGCGACGCCCGTGCCCTGCTGGTGCATTGCGCTGAAGAAATGCCGCATCTGGCGGGATTCCTGCCCGCTTTGCATGCCGAATTCGGCTCCGGCAACACGCTTCCAAACAGCTAGGCCGGGAGATGGGAATCCTGGTCGTAGCGGTTGCGGCTCTGCTGGCGACAAGGGGCCTATGCTGCCCGGATGACAAATCCAGACCCATCGCCGGACGCCGGGCGCTGAACCGAACGCCATCCGACAGCCGGCGCTGATCGGGGACCGATAGCGCCCTCGCGGGCGCAACCGGTCCCCCCAGTCGCTAGTGCAGCGTCTCCTCCGACGCCTTCGCCCGCTTCGCCGACCTTGCCCGGCTCCACATGTTCAGGGCCTCGACCCCGGCCGAGAAGGCCATGGCCGCGTAGATGTAGCCCTTGGGCACATGCACGCCGAAGCCGTCGGCGATCAGCACCATGCCGATCATCAACAGGAAGCCCAGCGCCAGCATCACCACCGTCGGGTTCTTGTTGATGAAGTTGCCCAGCGGATCGGCGGCCAGCAGCATGACGGTGATCGACACCAGCACGGCGACGACCATGATCGGCAGGTGCTCGGTCATGCCGACGGCGGTCAGGATGCTGTCGATGGAGAAGACCAGGTCGAGCAGGATGATCTGGAAGATGGCAGAGCCGACGTTGGTGATGACCACGTCGGTCTTGTCCAGAACGCCGCCGTTGTCCGGGGCGGGGTCGACCGTGTGGTGGATTTCCTTGGTCGCCTTCCAGACCAGGAAGAGGCCGCCGCCGATCAGGATCAGGTCCTTCCAGCTGAACTCGTTGCCGAAGACGGTGAAGACCGGCTGCACCAGGCCGACGATCCAGGCGATCGTCGAAAGCAGGATCAACCGCATGATCAGGGCCAGGCTGATACCCAGCCGCCGCACCTTCTGGCGGTTCTCCTCGGGCAGTTTGTTCGAGAGAATCGAGATGAAGATGAGGTTGTCGATGCCGAGCACCACCTCCATCACGATCAGGGTCACCAGGGCCGCCCAGGCCGCCGGATCCGTCAGAAGTTGTGCAATGCCGTCCACGTTCGGTCTCAAGCCTCCCTAAACCTTCGCCGGGCATACTTAGGATAGACCGCGACAATTGAAAGCGCCTCGACGCAATGAATGATGCCGCCCACATCAAGCCGCTGACGGGTCTGCGGTTTTTCGCCGCCATGTGGGTCGTGCTCTATCACTATTGGCCCAACCTCCAGGTCGGCCTCAGCCCGGCCCTGGTCGAGCCCGCCCTGATCGGGAAAGGCTACCTCGGGGTCGAGCTCTTCTTCACCCTCTCGGGCTTCATCCTTTGCCATGTTTATCTGGAGAGCTTCGGCGAGGGGCGGTTCAGGTACGGCGCCTTCCTGTGGAACCGGCTGGCGCGGGTCTATCCGCTGCACCTGGCCACCCTGCTCGGCGTCATGGCGCTGGGCCTCGCGGCCGGCGCCGCCGGCTTCGCCATCGACGCCAATATCCTCAGCTGGGAATCGCTGCCCGCCAACCTGCTGCTGGTCCAGGCCTGGGGCCTCGCGCCGCAGGCGGCCTTCAACCATCCCAGCTGGTCGATCTCGGCCGAGTGGTTCGCCTACCTGACCTTCCCGGTCTTCGCCTGGGCCGCCTGGCGGCTGCGCCACCGCGCCTGGCTGGGCGCCGCCCTGGCCCTCGGCTTCATGGCCATCCTCTACCCCGCCTATACCGCCCTGACCGGCGAGCAGCTGACCGAGGCCACGATCCAATGGGGCGCCCTGCGAATCGTTCCCTGCTTCGCGCTCGGCTGCGCCATGCATGGCCTGTGGCGGTCCGGGGCGGTGAAGTCCCTGCGCGCGGGGGCCATGGGCGCCGCTTTTATGGGCGCCGGGGCCTTGATGGCGGCGGTGTCCGGGGCGCCTGACCTGCTGGCCGTGGCCGGTTTCGGGGGGCTTATCCTGTGCCTGGCGGGGATGGCGGAGCATGGCTCGCGCTTCGCCAGCGGACAAACGTCGGTTTACCTCGGCGAGATCAGCTATTCGGTCTATATGATCTGCGTGCCCTGGAAGCTTCTGTTTGTGAATGCAGCAACAAAGCTCTTGAATACAGCAGACGATCGACTGCCCTGGTATGTCTGGATGCTGTTCATCGTCTCGGTGGTTCCATTGGCCGCCGCCAGCTATCACCTGATCGAAAAGCCGGCCCGCGCCCGCATGAAGCTTCTGATGGATTCATGGGCGAAAAGACGATCTGTCGCGCCGGCGACGTGAAAAGACTCTTTTCATTCCCCTGTGAGATGACTAAGCGTTACCAATCGTTTCCACGGGGGAGCATCCCAGCATGCGTTCACGGGCCAGGACCGTTCTCGGATCTTTGACAGCTGCTCTGATGATCAGCCTGATCCCTGCGGTCTCGTCCGCTGAAACCTACTGGCAATGCGTGCCGTTCGCCCGCCTGCTGTCGGGCATCCAGATCTTCGGCGACGCCCACACCTGGTGGGGCCAGGCCGTCCAGCGCTACCAGACCGGCGACACCCCCCAGATGGGCGCCGTGCTCAGCTTCAAGGCCACCGGCCGCATGCGCCTCGGCCACGTGGCCGTCGTCTCCCGCGTGCTGACCGACCGCGTCATCCAGATCACCCACGCCAACTGGTCGGCCATCGGCGGGGCCCGCGGCAAGGTCGAGAAGGACGTCACCGTCGTCGACGTCTCGCCGGCCGGCAACTGGACCCAGGTCAAGGTCTGGTACGACCCGATCCGCGACCTCGGCACCTCGGTCTATCCGACCCACGGCTTCATCTACCCCGACGGCCAGGCCCAGAAGATGGCCCAGGCTTCCGGCCGATTCGCCCTCGCCCAGGACACCGCCACCCTGGTGGCCAACAGCGCCGCCGGCCATGTGGTCGGTTCGGTGCAGCCGGGCGCCTCGCCGCTGGCCCTGCTCAACAAGGCCGCCGAGACCTCCGACAACATCGCCGACCTGATCCAGAAGGCGACCGGCGCGGGCGACAAGAAGTAGCCATACCCGGAATTCAAAAACGCCAGGGGCCGGTGGAAACGCCGGCCCTTTTGCGTTGCGCAACCCTGCCCCCCCTTTGCCATATGCCGGGCCCCCTTTGCCGCACGCCGGCGCCCCCGTCGCACCCCCTTCGCCCCACCGAGGGCCCACCGGTCCCCCGCCGGTCTTCCGCCCTCCGCCTACCCCCGCCCCCTTGACGGGAAACAACAATCCGGCGGCCTGGTCCCTTGTCCCCACCGCAGGCCTGCTACAATGGTGGGCCGCTTCGACAAGCCCTCCGTTGACGCCGCCGCCGGCCCGCGCCATCCCTTGGCCACGCCCCTTCAGGACCCGCCGATGATCCGCCTGCTTCAGCGCAACGCCCAGACGGTTGTCGAGATCACGCCCGGCGAGGGCTGGGTCCTCCCGCCCGACACTGTCTGGATCGACCTGGTCGAGCCGACCCGCGACGAAGAGGTGCTCATCGAGCAGCAGCTCCATCTGGAACTGCCGACCCGCGAGGACATGAGCGAGATCGAGGCCTCCTCCCGCCTCTACCGAGAGGGCCACGCCACCTACCTGACCGTCGAGGTGATCACCGGGGCGGCGGCCGAGGCGCCGAAGCTGACTCCGGTCACCTTCGTGCTGGTCAAGGACCAGCTGATCACCATCCGCTACGCCCAGCCCCGCGCCTTCAAGCTGTTCGAGGCCACCCTGGCCGAGCGCGGCGGGGCGCTGTGCGATGCCGGGGAGTCGGTGTTTCTGGGCCTGCTGGACGCCATCGTCGACCGGGTCGCCGACATCCTCGAGGCCGCCTCCGAGCAGGTGGAGAACCTCTCCGGCTACATCTTCGAACGGCCCCGCAGGACAGCCCGGTTCGAGGTCATCCTCGGCAAGCTCGGCCGCTGGCGTGGCATCACCGCCAAGGCCCGGGGCAGCCTGACCAGCCTCTCGCGCCTGCTGGTCTACGCATCCGTCTCGCCCTCCATCGCCGAGGGCGATGAGGACACGGTCCGCATCAAGTCGCTGCAGCGCGATGTGGCCAGCCTGACCGACCATGCCGGCCACCTGTCCGGCGACATCACCTTCCTGCTCGACGCCACCCTCGGCATGATCAACATCGAGCAGAACGGCATCATCAAATTCTTCTCTATCGCCGCCGTCATCTTCCTGCCGCCCACCCTGGTCGCCAGCTATTTCGGCATGAATTTCAAGCACATGGCCGAGTTCGACCTGCCCTGGGGCGAACCCCTGGCGCTGGGGCTGATGGTCGTGGCCGTGGTGCTTCCGATGCTCTGGTTCAAGCGCCGGGGCTGGTTCTAGGGGCTGACCGAAAACGAGGATTTCAGGCGAAATCGCACCCTTCCTTAAGGGCGCGGGCCGAAGATCACCGCTCGATGTCCGCCGCCGCCAGCCTGCTCCGCACCTTCGAACCGGCCAGCCTCAAGCAGACGCTGGAGGCCCACGCACGCTTCATCAGCGGCCGGCCGGGCGGCAAGCGCGCCAACCTGGCGCACGCCGACCTCAGCAACGTCATGCTGGAGGGCGTCAACCTCTCCGAGGCCGAGCTGACCGGGGCGCGGCTGAACGGGGCGAGCCTGAAGGGCGGCGACCTGTCGCGGGCCGTCCTCTTCGGGGCCGACCTGCGCGACGCCGACCTGCGCAACGTCGACTTTTCCAGGGCCGACCTGCGCGGCGTCTGCCTGCGCGGCGCCAACCTCAGTTACGCCAACCTGATGGGAGCCGACCTTCGCGAAGGCCGCATCGCCGTCCAGGACAGCACCCAGGGCTTCCGCATCCTGACCCATGACGCCCGGCCGGGCGAACTGGCCTACGCGGTCATGGCCGGGACCAATCTCGAGGGGGCCCAGATTTCGGACGAGTCCCGCTCGGCCGACCTCACCGACGCCCTCCTGGCCGGGGCCCAGCTGGGCGGGGCGCGGCTGGCCAAGGCCCTGCTCGACGGGGCCGACCTGTCGGGCGCCGAGATGTTCAACGCCGACCTCGAGGGGGCCTCGCTGAAACGGGCGGTGCTGGTCGGGGTCGACACCTCGATGGTCAACCTGGCGCATGCCGACCTTACGGACGTGCTGCGCGCGCCGCCGCCGGTCTGCTACATCGACGATGCGCCGCTCGGGGATGTCATCGGCGACCACGAACGCTTCTGCGCCACCCACGGCGCCGGCGGCGCCGCGGCCAAGGTCCCCCGCGTCGACTTCCGTTCCCTGCGCCAGATGCGCCGCCGGGTGCTGACCGGCATCCAGGCGCCGGGCTCGGTCTTCTTCGGCATGGATATGGAGGGCGTCGAATTGCAAGGCGCCGATCTCTCCGGCGCCGATCTGCGCGGGGCCAACCTTCGCGGCGCCGACCTGCGCGGCGTCAAGCTGCTCGACGCCCGCCTCGACCGCACCGACCTGCGTGGCGCCGACCTCGGCCCTCTGCTGATCGGCGAAGGCCGCTATCTCCGCTCGAACCTGACCCGCGCCGTCCTGCGCCAGGCCGACCTGCGCGACGCCCGCGCCCATCGGGTCCGCCTGCTGGAGGCGGACCTGACCGGCGCCAAGCTCGACGGCGCCGACCTGACCGGGGCGGAGCGCGAGTTCTAGGCTACATCCCCCGACGCAGCGGGATCAGGTCGGGGAAGTCGCTGTCGCGCTTCTCGGCCTTGGCCTTGAAGGCCTCGGCCATGTGGGCCCCGCTGAACATGCCCGTCTGCCACACCGCGATATAGTCGAGGGCATCCTTGATGCTGTGGTCGCGGGCGTAGTTGATCATCACCTTGCTGCCGGCCACGGCCAGCGGCGACTTCGAGGCGATCTCCCGGGCCGTGGCCAGGGCGTGCTCGACGCACTGCTCGTGGGTCTCGAACACCTCGTTGACCAGTCCGATCGCCTGCGCCTTGGCGGCCGGCAGGCGGCGGCCGGTATAGGCCAGCTCGCGCACCCAGCCCTCGGGGATCAGCTTGCACAGCCGCGGGAAGGTGCCGACGTCGGCGGTCATACCGATGTTGATCTCCTGGATGACGAAGAAGGCGTCGGCCGTGCAGTAGCGGATGTCCGCCGAGCTGGTCAGGTCGACCGCCCCGCCGACACAGCCGCCCTGGATCGCCGCGATCACCGGCATGCGGGCTTCATCCAGGCAGCTGATGACGTCCTGCAGGTGATGCACGTGATAGCGGAAGCTCTCGCCGGCGTTCTCCTTGTCGGTCGGCTTCATGCCCGTGGTGCTGCCCCCGCCGCCGAACACGGCCAGGTCCATGCCGGCGCAGAAGTGCTTGCCGGTCGAGCTGAGCACGATGGCGCGGGCCCGGGCGTTGTCGCTGATGTCCTTCACGATCACCGGCAGCTCGTTCCAGAACGCCCGGACCATGGTGTTGTATTCGTCCGGCCGCTTGAGCTGGATATGGGCGACGCCGCCCTCGATGGAGACGGCGAAACAGGTCCAGTCGGTGGTGGTCACGTCGACAGGGGTATGGGCGTTCATGGTTGGTCCTCCCGGTTTGGCGACAGCATGGCGCCCTGACGCGGGGAAAACCAAGCCTCTTGCGTGACCTTGGGGCGGTCAGCCATGAGGGTAGGGATGAGCATCGATCCCGCACCGCCCCCGGAAGTGTCCGGCGACCCGGCCTTCCGCCGCAAGCGCATTCCTATCCACAGCCCGGCCGGCGACGGGGTCATGACGGGTATCGAGATGGGGCCCGAGGGCCAGCCGATCGACCTGGTCTTCTGCCACGCCAACGGCTTCAACGCCCTGACCTACCGCACCCTGCTCGGCCCGGTGGCCGAGGCCGGCCACCGCATCCTGGCCATCGACATGCGCGGCCATGGCCTCTGCGAGCTTGAAGCCGATCCCGGCGACGGCCACGGCTCCTGGGCCAACTTCGGCAGCGACCTGATCGGCCTGCTGGAGGCCCTCGAAGCGCCGCCGAAGGTCGTGGCCGGCCATTCTATGGGCGGCACCTCGGGGCTGGTGGCGGCCGGCCTGCGGCCGGACCTGCTGGGCAGCCTGGTGCTGCTGGACCCCGTGGTCATGCGGGAGGACGTCGCCAGGACGCTGGGCGCCACCACCGGCTCCTCGCCCCTGGCCATCGGCGCCCTCCGCCGCCGCAACTGCTTCGACAGCCGCGAGGCCGCCTATGACGCCTATCTCGGCCGCGGCGCCTTCAAGTCCTGGCCGGCCGAAATGCTGGCCGACTACCTGACCGATGGCCTGATCCCGGCCGAGGACGGCGGCTTTCGCCTGTCCTGCGCCCCGGCCTGGGAAGCCGCCAACTTCTCGGCCCGCGAACACCATCCCTGGCCCGGCTTCTTCAACTCGACCTGCCCGATCCGCATCCTGAAAGCCGAAATCGGATCGACCTGCTCGGTCGACGATCGCCTCGACGAGCTGGGGGCGACGGGCCGCATCACCGTCGAGACCATCCCGGGCACGAGCCACTTCCTGCCCATGGAGGTTCCGGATCGGGTGCGAGCCGTCTTGCTGGAAGCCCTGAGGGCCTAGAGGGCCAGGCCGGCCTTCGCGGTCCGCATCATCGCCTCCCGCGCGGCGTTCTCGATCGGCACCACCTTGCGGGCGTCGAGGTCGAAGGTGATCGCCACCGCCTCGCTGGTCCCCCAGATCTTGCCGGTCTCGGGATCCAGCATCCAGTGGACCAGGCGCATGGTGCGGGCGTCGGCGCCGACCAGGCCCGAGCGCAGTTCGAAGCGCTCTCCCGCCCGCGGCCAGCCAAGCTGCACCAGACGATACTCCAGCACCGCCCCGCCGGTGCGGGCCGGCTTGCTGGGTGCATTGTCGGCGACGATGGCGCGCAAGGGACCGACCAGGGCGCCGATACCGTCCGACACCCGGCCGATGAACAGTTCGGGCCGCATGCGCCCAAAGACGTCGCACTCCTGCGGGGAGATGGCGCCCAGGCCGATGCGCATCAGGCCAAGCTCATCGGCCCGCGCCAGGCTGCCGGTGCTCTCCACCGGGTCCAGCGCCACACTGCGGGACTGCGCCTTTTCCGGCACGGCCATGGTCAGGGCGGCGGCCTTGCTGCGCGTGCGGTCCGACCAGGGAAAGGCGACCCCTTCGTAGGCGGTTGCGTGGGTGACGACGGTCTGGAAGCTGGCGGCGATCTCGCCGGTGTTCGAATGGATCAGCAGCTGGACGAGCCTGGCCTCGCTGTCGCCCATCTCGACCACCCCGCCGATCATATGCAGGGCGGCGCCGGCATGGGCCTCCTTCAGGAAGCGGATGTGCTGCTCGCGGACCAGCAGGGTCGAGGTGGCGTCGGACCGAAAGGCGTCGGGCATGCCGATCAGCGCGGCCAACGTGGCCAGACCTTCGACGGCCTTGACGACATAGAAGCGCACATTCATGTGCCCCATCTCGTCGCATTCCCAGGTGTTGACGCCCCCGCGCCAGAGCTCAGCCCCGTCGAACGTCATCAGGTCCCCCAACTCAAGCCGCACAATCGGCGCAGAGGCCGTGAGCCTCGATGGTCACTGACTGGACGGTGAAGCCCGGCCCGCGGGCGGCGGTCTCGATGCTGTCCAGCACGGCCGGGTCGATCTCGCGGGTCGCCCCGCAGCAGTCGCAGATCAGGAAGGCGGCGGCGTGGTTGTCCGCCCCCTCGCTGGCCGAGTGGCGGCAGGCGACGTAGGCGTTGAGGCTCTCGATTCGGTGGGCGAAGCCCTGCTTGGACAGGAACTCCAGCGCCCTGTAGACGGTCGGCGGCTTGGCCGGCGCCCCCTCGGCGAAGCTGGCGATCAGGTCATAGGCCTTCACCGGCTGGCCGGCCTCGAGCAGCAGCTCCAGGACCCGCCGCCGCGGGGCGGTGAGCTTCTGCCCGGCATCGGCGCAACGCGCGTCGGCGGCGCTCAACTCGGCGCTCAGGGCGCCGCCGCTGAGACCGTTGCTATGGTGGTCGTGGCCGCAGGACATGGGCCAGAGGTAACTACCGCGAGGGTCTGCGGCAAGCGGTCAACCGCCGACCTTGCCCTGGTAGCCACCTTCCTTGGTCCGCAGCGCCGGCGGCGGGGATCCCACCGGCGGACCGGAGCGGGCCGTCGTCTCTTAATCCGACCAGGTCAGCTGCACTTCCGAGCCGCTGCCGGCCGGGCTGGCGATGACCTGCACGGCGCCCTTGCCGTCGCCGCTGTCGCCGGCGGTCAGCATGCGCACATCGGCGCCCATCTCAGCGTTCATGGTCACCGGCTTGCCGGCGGCCTTCACCTTGCCCTCGTAGAAATCGATGATCGCCGCGGTGCTGGCGTTCGCCCGGTAGGTGACGGTGCCGCCCTTGCCGACGCCGCTCTCGCCGACCACGCTGTTGACCACCACGGCGCCGGGATAGAGGGGCGCATAGGCGGGGGTGGCGACCTTCGAAGCGGCCGCGCCGACCGAAACTGTGGCGCCATCGGTGGTGATGGTCTGGTCGGGACCCAGAGGTCCGGTCGGCGCGGCGGGAGCCTCGGCCTTGGCGGGCGGTTCCACCGGGGTCGGCGTCTCGGACTCTTCGGCCTTGCCGCAGGCGGCCAGCAGAAGCACCGCCGTAGCGGCGACAAACGAGAAGCGGATCATGGACATGGAAGCTCCGACGGCAACGGGCCGACTTAAACGTCCCCGAAGGCCATAAGCAACCGCCGCTCCGGGGGTTCCCGAAGCGGCGGCGGTTGGTGTGGCTATTGGAACAGCTTGTTCCAGCGGCGCTTGGTGCGGTTCTTCCAGGCGCCCCGGTGATAGGCGTCCGAACCGATCAGCGGCACCACGGTGGTGGCCTCGGCGAAGACCATCTGTTCAAAGGTGGTGTCGACCTTGCCCCAGCTGGCGGCCTCTTTCAGGGTCGAGGACGAGCAGGCGCCGTCACGCACGTCGGCGACGGTGATCTGTACGGCGTACTTGTGCATGTCCGCCTCGACGCCAAGGATCTCGGCGCAGACCACGGTGTCCTGGGCGAAGTTCTTGGGAACCCCGCCGCCGACCATGAACAGGCCGGTGGTGCCGGCGGCGATCTTGATGTCGGTCAGTTCGCGGAAGTCGGCGATGGCGTCCAGCATCAGGTAGGGCTGCTTGGCGGCCATGCGTTCCTTCTGGTGCTTCACCAGCCCGAAGCCGGCCGACGAATCGACAAAGGCCGGGCAGAAGATCGGCACGCCTTCTTCATAGGCGGTCTGGATCAGGCTGCCGGGCTTCTTGGCGTTGCCTTCCGACAGCCACTTGCCGATTTCCCAGATGAACTCACGGCTGGAATAGCCGCGCGGCTCGAGGCGGTTGGCGATCTCCAGGATGGTGTGGTCGCAGGCCTGGAGCTCTTCCTCGTCGATGTAGGTGTCGTAGATGCGGTCGATGTAGTTCTCGCGCAGCACGTTGTCGTCGACCGGGCCGGCGGCCTGGTAGTGCTTGAAGCCGAGGGCCTCGAAGAAATCCATGTCGATGATCGAGGCGCCGGTGGCGACGATGGCGTCGACCATGCCGAACTTCACCATGTCACGGTAGACATGCATGCAGCCGCCGGCCGAGGTCGAGCCGGCCAGGATCAGCCAGGGCGAGCAGTCGGGATCCTCGATGGCCATCGAGAAGATGTCGGCGGCGCGGGCCGTGTCGCGGCTCGAGAAGCTCATCTTGCGCATCGAATCGATGATCGGACGGGCGTCGAAGCTGGTCATGTCGACGTGCTCGACGGTGTTGCCGAGCAGCTGTGCCTTGGTGTTCGGAACAGGAGCGTTCATCGCTTCAGGTTTCCCTTTGGGTTTGAGCGCCCGTCCAACAAAAGCGTCCGCAGGCCCGGACGGAGCGACGGGCCTGCGGTGGTACTGGTGACTCTAACGGCCTACTTGCGCCGACGTTTCCTGCCCTTGGGACGTGACAGCCGCACGACGTTGCTCTGCGGCTTGGGAGCCGGGATCGAACGACGGGCCAGACCGAACATCGAGGCCATGGGGGCGTCGGTCACTTCCACCATCTCGGTCTCGCCAAACCCGTTGAAGCGGGTGGTCATGGCGACACCGTAGGCGCCCAGCATGCCGATCTCGATGAAGTCGCCTTCCTGGATATCGGTGGGCAGGTAGAAGGGACCCGGCATGTGGTCCATGGAATCGCAGGTCGGACCGTAGAAGCGGAACGGCTTCAGGTCGCCCTCGACTTCACGGGCCTCGGCGCCTTCGCCCCGGTAGAGCTTGACCGGGAAGGGCCATTTGACGTGCGCCGCATCGAACAGCGAGCCGTAGCTGCCGTCGTTGAGGTACAGCGCGTCGCCCTTGCGCAGCTCGACCCGGGTCAGCAGCGAGGTGGACTCGGCGACGAGGGCCCGGCCGGGTTCGCACCACAGCTCGGTCGTCTCGGACACCGGCATCTCGTTGAAGCCGCGTTCGATGGCGCTGAAATAGTCGTCCATGTCCGGCGGGATCATGCCCGGATAGATGCTCGGGAAGCCGCCGCCGACATCGACCACATCGGCGAACACGCCGGCGCGGATCAACGACCGGCTGACCTGCGCCATGGCCGCCTGATAGGCGGTCGGGCGCATGCACTGGCTGCCGACATGGAAGCTGACGCCCATCAGCGCGCTCGTCGCCTGACGTGCGGCCAGCAGCAGGCTGGGGGCTTCGAACGGGGTGACCCCGAACTTGCCCGACAGGCTGAAGTTGGCGCCCTCCGCATCGACCGCCATGCGGACGATGAGGTTCAGGTCGCGCGCACCACCGGTGGCGTCGAGGATCTTGGCCAGCTCTTCGTGCGTATCGAGCGCGAAGGTGCGCACGCCGTACTCGAAATAGGCCTGGCTGATCGACCGACGGCTCTTCACGGGATGCATGAAGGCCATCTGCGCGCCGGGCGCATGTTCGGACACGAGCGCAATTTCCGGCACCGACGCTACGTCGAACCGGGTCACGCCGTTGGCGTAAAGCGTTTCAATCACCCACGGCGAAGGGTTTGCCTTCACAGCGTAGAGGACGTCACCTTTGAACTTCGTCTGGAACCAGCGCGCTGCTGCGGCTACGGCATCGCGTCGCACGAGTGCGACAGGATGTTCCGGAGACCGCTCGCGGACCAGGTCCAGGGGAGTATGGTACGTGTGCAATTCACGTAGCCCCCTGTTAGCAGTTAAACCCAGGCCGGCGTTAGCAGCGATGAGGACAACGGGGTCCGCCGGAGCCGGGCGATATGAGGCAATCGGACCCCCCTGTAAAGTGGTTTTTATACCCCCCGCCCACACAGCCGCGCCCCTTGCCGGGCAAAGCGTGGCGCCAAAGTCCGCAAGGTCGCCCCACAGAGTCCGCAAGGTTGCGGAAACCCTGCCAGATAGCGTAACGGATCGGGGGTAATTTTCCCCGCGTGCCGCGCCCTCAGAAGAGACACATGACGCAAGACGCTGTTCTCCAGGTCCGGGGAGTCTCCAAGACCTTCGGCAAGCGCCGCGCCCTCGACGGCGTGTCGCTGGATGTGAACAAGGGCGAGATGGTCGCCCTGATCGGGCCGTCCGGCTCGGGCAAGTCCACCCTGCTGCGCTCGATCGACGGTCTTCAGACCATCGACAAGGGTGATGGCGTCATCACCGCCTTCGGCACGACCACCCAGGCCAAGGGCAAGGTCGGCGAAAAGGTGCGCGACGCCCGTATCCGCATCGGCTTCATCGCCCAGCAGTTCAACCTGGTCGGCCGCCTCAGCCTGTTCACGAACGTGGCGCTCGGCTCGCTCGGCCGGATCAGCTACCTGCAGGGGCTGTTCGGTCGCTGGCCGGAAGAGACCAAGCAGGCGGCCATGCAGGCCCTGCACCGCGTCGGCATCTCCGACTACGCCGGCCAGCGGGCCAACACGCTTTCGGGCGGCCAGCAGCAGCGCGGCGCCATCGCCCGGGCCCTGGTCCAGAAGGCCAAGGTCATCCTCGCCGACGAACCGGTCGCCTCGCTCGACCCGGTCGCCGCCCGCAAGGTCATGGAAATCCTGCGCGAGCTGAACCGCCAGGACGGCCTGACCGTCATCGTCACCCTGCACCAGGTCGACTACGCCCTGCGCTACTGCGACCGGGTCGTGGCCCTCAAAGCCGGGAAGGTGGTCTACGACGGACCGCCCTCCGGCCTGCAGAAGCCCAAGCTTGTCGAAATCTACGGCCCGGAATTCGAAGACGTGTTCTGGGAAGGAGCTCCGCAATGATCGCCCGCCGCCTGTTCATCGGTCTGGCCGCCACGGCCGCCCTGGCGCTCACCGCCTGCGGCGGGGCCCAGGAAAAGCCCAAGAACGAGATCACCTTCTCCATCCTGTCGACCGAGAAGTCGCAGAACATGGAGATCTACTGGACCCCCATTCTGGCCGACATGGAGAAGTCGACGGGCCTCAAGGTGAAGCCCTTCTTCTCCTCCAGCTACAGCGCCCTGATCGAGGCCATGCGCTTCAAGCAGACCGATCTCGGCTGGTTCTCCAACCAGTCGGGCCTGGAGGCGGTGCGGCGGTCGAACGGCGAGGTCTTCGCCCGCACCTTCGATCCGTCGGGCACGGACGGCTATACCTCGGTGATCATCGTCCCGATCGACAGCCCGATCAAAACCCTCGACGACCTCCTGAAGTGCGACAAGACGCTGAACTTCGGCATGGGCGACAAGAAGTCGACCAGCGGCACCCTGGCGCCGATGACCGAGGTCTTCATCCCGCGCGGCGTCAAGCCGGAGAACTGCTTCAAGACGGTGCTGACCGCCAACCACCAGTCGAACCTCTTCGCGGTCGCCAACAAGCGCCTCGACGCGGCGACCAACAACTCGACCGCCATTCGCCTGAACCAGGACCGCAATGAAGGCCAGGCCGACAAGGTGCGGGTGATCTGGGAATCCCCGGTGCTGCCGGAAGACCCGATCGTCTGGCGCAAGGACCTCGATCCGGCCGTGAAGGAAAAGGTTCGCCAGTTCTTCCTGACCTACGGCCAGGGCGACACCCCGGAAGCCGCCAAGCAGCGCGAGAACATGAAGAAGCTGTCGATCGGCGGCTTCAAGCCGGCCGACGCCACCCATCTGCTGTTCGTCCGCAAGATGGAAGCCATGGAGCAGCTGGGCCTGGCCAAGGAAGCCGGCGACCAGGCCAAGATCGCCGAGGCGACCAAATCCATCCAGGGCATTGAGGCCGAGCAGGCCAAGGCCGCCCAGGCGCCGGCGAACTAGGCCTCAAGGCGAAACGAGCGAATCCGCCCCATGACCCAAGACGCCCCCACCCTGGCTCCGCCGGTCCGACCGCTGTCGGCGCGCGCCTTTGACATCCTGATCTGGGGCGGCGTCGCCATCCTGCTGATCATCAGCTTCGGCCCCGCCGAGATCTTCAAGTTCCCGCAGCTGTTCGGCTCGGAGGGCATGCAGCAGTTCGTGGCCGGCTTCTTCTCGCCCTTTACACCGGGGCACGAGAATTTCCTGAAAGCCGACTGGGCTCTCTACATCCGAAAGATGTGGGAGACGATCCAGATGGCGCTGTGGGGCACCTTCCTGGCCATTCTCGTCGCCATTCCGCTCGGCCTGCTGGGCGCGGCCAACATCACCCCGGCCTGGATCCAGCAGCCGGTTCGCCGGGTGCTCGACCTGGTGCGCTCGATCCCCGACCTGGTCGTCGCCCTGATCTTCATCACCGCGGTTGGCCTGGGGCCCTTCGCGGGCGTCATGGCCATGATGTTCAACACCGGCGGCGTGCTGGCAAAGCTGTTCGCCGAGGCGGTGGAGTCCATCGACAAGGGCCCGGTCGAAGGCGTTCGCGCCACCGGGGCGGGCAAGCTCGCGGAGATCGTCTGGGGCGTCATCCCGCAGGTCGCGCCCCTGTGGGTCGGCTATGCCCTCTACCGCTTCGAGAGCAACAGCCGGTCGGCCACCGTGCTCGGCCTGATCGGGGCCGGCGGCATCGGGCAGGTGCTGCTCGATTCGACCAACAGCTTCGCCTATGACCAGACCGGCAGCATCGTGCTGGTCATCGTCGTGGCGGTGTCGGGCATCGACCTGCTCAGCCAGGCCATCCGTACCCGGTTGCTCTGACGGCGGAGCAAATCCCGCCCGTGTCGTTGGACTGTCGCACAAGCTTCGTAAGGACGGTCCGATCCTTGAGGACCGTCCGATGAAGCGCCTGCTCGCCTCCGCTATCGCCGTCATCACGCTCGCTTCGGCGGGCACAGCCTGGGCCGCCCGCGACTATGTCTGGGCGGCCGGCTCCTCGACCGTGTTTCCCTACACAACGCGGGTGGCCGAGACCTACGCCCGCAAGACCGGCTCGCGCACGCCCAAGGTCGAGAGCCTGGGCACGGGAGGGGGAATAAAGTTGTTCTGCGGCGGGGCCGGCGACGCCTTCCCGGACATCGCCAACGCCAGCCGGCCGATGAAGAAGTCGGAATACGAGGCCTGCCAGAAGAACGGCGTCACCGACATCCTCGAGATCAAGGTCGGCTATGACGGCATCGTCGTGGCCATGGACAAGCGGGCTCCCGACTTCAATCTGAAGCTCGAACACCTGTTCCTGGCCCTGTCGTCGGAGACCCTGCGCCAGGGCCGGCTGCAGAAGAATCCCTATCTCAACTGGAGCCAGATCGGCGCCGGCCTGCCTCCGAGCAAGATCCTGGTCTACGGCCCGCCGCCGACCAGCGGCACCCGCGACGCCTTCCTGGAGCTTGGCATCGAGGCCGGCGCTGCCCGCTTCGACCTGCTGAAGTCGATGAAGAAGGACGATGAGAAGGCCTTCAAGGGCCGGGTCTCCCCCCTGCGCTCGGACCGCTGGATCGATGCCGGCGAGAACGACAACGCCATCGTCCAGACCCTGGCGCGGACCCCCGGATCGGCCGGCGTGTTCGGCTATTTCTTCTACGAAGAGAACATGGACAAGGTGAAGGTGGCCTCGATCGACGGGGTGAAGCCGACGTTCGAGACCATCGCGTCCGGCCAGTACCCGCTCAGCCGCTCGCTCTACGTCTACGTCAAGAAGTCCCGTCTCGACCTGACGCCGGGCCTGCGCGGCTTCGTCAGGGAATTCACCTCCGACTCGGCCTCGGGACGCGGTGGCTACCTGCAGGACCGCGGCATGATCCCGCTGCCGCCGGCCATGCATGAGGCAGTGAAGGCGATGGTGAAGACAGGCACGCCGATGGCGGTCCCCGCGAAGTAATCAGCCGCCGGTTACCTCCCGGATCCAGGTCCCCGCGCCGGCCAGCGCCTTGCGGCCGGCGGTCAGCTGGCCGGACCAGGCATGCCAGACGTGCAGCATCTCCGGCCAGATTTCCAGCCGCACCGGAACCCCGGCCAAGCCCGCCGCCTCGGTCACGGCGATGCTGTCGCTCATCAACACCTCCGCCCC
>JBILYE010000163.1:0-8294 GCA_044377925.1 Caulobacter sp.
CGGCGTCATCCGCAAGAACTACGAGAACACCGCCAAGAAGGGTCGCCTGACCCAGGACGACGTCGAAAAGCGCATGGCCGCCCTGACCGGCTCGCTGGAACTGTCCGATCTGGCCGACTGCGACCTGATCATCGAGGCCGTGTTCGAGAACATGGACATCAAGAAGGACATCTTCGGCAAGCTGGACAAGATCGCCAAGCCGGGCGCCATCCTGGCCACCAACACCAGCTACCTGAACGTCGACGAGATCGCCTCGGCGACCAGCCGTCCGGAAAGCGTCATCGGTCTGCACTTCTTCTCGCCGGCCAACGTCATGCGCCTGCTGGAAATCGTGCGCGGCGACAAGACCTCCAAGCCGGTCATCGCCACCTCGATGAAGCTGGCCAAGACCATCGGCAAGGTCGGCGTCCTGGTCGGCGTCTGCCCGGGCTTCGTCGGCAACCGCATGCTCTCCAGCCGCCAGGGTCAGGCCCAGGCGGTGGTGGCCGAGGGCGCCATGCCCTGGGATGTCGATCGCGTGCTCTACGACTTCGGCTTCCCGATGGGCCCCTTCGCGATGAGCGATCTGGCCGGCCTCGACATCGGCTGGGACAAGGAAAAGTCCTCGGGTTCGACCATCCGCGAGGTGCTCTGCGAGATGGACCGCCGCGGCCAGAAGACCGGCGCCGGCTATTATGACTACGACGAGAACCGCAACGCCAAGCCCTCGCCGGTCACCGAGAAGATCATCAAGGACTTCGCCGCCAAGGCCGGGACCAACCCGCGCGACGTCGGCGACGACGAGATCCTCGAGCGGACCATCTTCACGATGATCAACGAGGGGGCCAAGATCCTCGAAGAGGGCAAGGCCATCCGGGCGTCGGATATCGATACCGTCTGGGTCAACGGCTACGGCTGGCCGGTCTACCGCGGCGGCCCGATGCACTACGGCGACAGCGTCGGCCTGGACAAGGTCGTCGAGCGCCTGAAGCACTACCAGGACAAGCACGGCGACTTCTTCAAGCCGGCCGCCCTGCTGGAAAAGCTGGCCAGCGAAGGCAAGACCTTCGCCAGCCTGAAGTAGCGATCAGCGTCCCTTCTCCCGCTTGTCGGGAGAAGGTGGCCCCCGAAGGGGGTCGGATGAGGGCAGCACCGGCCAATGCCGGTCTGCCCTCGCCTTTTTGAGAGGTCGGCGCCAGAACACGCGAACCTGCCCGCGCTGGCGCTGCCCTCATCCGGCCGCTACGCGGCCACCTTCTCCCGGCAAGCGGGAGAAGGAACCGTGTGAGTCCGCCGATGACCATCCTCGACCAGTTCCGCACCGACGACTTCGGCAACCTGCCCGACATCATGCGCGAGCACGCCGCTGCCCGCCCGGACCACCCGGCCCTGTGTCAGGACGGCCAATCCGTCACATGGGCCGAGCTCGACGCCCTGATGGACCGCGTCGCCGCCGGCCTGCAGCGTGACGGCGTCGCCCAGCGCCAGGCCGTGGCCATCTGCGCCACCACCTCGATCAACTATGCGGTGGTCTTCCTGGGCTGTCTGCGCGCCGGCATCGCCGCCGCCCCGCTGGCCCCCTCCTCCACCGCCGAGCAGCTGGTCGGCATGATCGCGGACTCAGGCGCCACCCTGTTCTTCCTCGACAAGGGGGTCGCCGAGCTGATGAGCGGCGTCATCGATCAGGTCACTGCCCGCAAGATCGCCCTCGACGAGTCAGACGCCGGCGACAGCTTCGCCGCCTGGCTGCCGGCCAAAGGCGCCAGGCCCGCCCCGGTGACCATCGGCAAGAAAGACCCCTTCAACATCATCTACAGCTCGGGCACGACCGGCATCCCCAAGGGCATCGTCCAGTCCCACGGCATGCGCTGGCGCCACCTGGCCGCCCGCCCGGACGGCATCGGCTATGGCCCGGACGCCCGCAGCCTGATCTCCACCCCGCTCTACTCGAACACCACCCTGGTCTGCTTCTTCCCGACCCTGTCGGGCGGCGGCACGGTCCACATGATGGGCAAGTTCGACACCGCCAAATACCTGAAGATCGCGGAAGCCGAGAAGATCACCCACACCATGCTGGTGCCGGTGCAGTACCGCCGCCTGATGGAATTCCCCGGCTTCGACGACCACGACCTGTCGAGCTTCGTGATGAAGTTCTGCACCAGCGCCCCCTTCTCCGCCGAACTGAAGGCCGAGATCCTCAAGCGCTGGCCGGGCGGCCTGATCGAGTACTACGGCATGACCGAGGGCGGCGGCAGCTTCATGCTGGCGGCGCACGAACACCCCGACAAACTGCACACCGTCGGCCAGCCGGCCGTCGGCTGCATCATCCGGCTCGTGGACGAAGAGGGGAACGAAGTCCCCACCGGCGAGATCGGCGAGATCGTCGGCTACAGCCCCGCCACCATGAACGGCTACCACAACCAGCCGGGCAAGACGGCCGAGGCCCAGTGGGTGCATCCCGAGACCGGCGACATCTACATTCGAACGGGCGATGTCGGCCGCCTCGACGCCGAGGGCTTCCTGCAGCTGATGGACCGCCGCAAGGACATGATCATCTCCGGGGGCTTCAACATCTATCCCAGCGACATGGAGGCGGTGATGGTGGAGCACCCCGCCGTCGTCGAGGCCGCTGTCGTCGGCGTGCCGTCGAAGGACTGGGGCGAGACGCCGGTCGCTTTCGTGGCCCTCAAGGCGGGCGTGACCGCCACCCCGCAGGAAATCCGCGAGTTCACCAACAGCAAGGTCGGCAAGACCCAGCGGGTGGCCGACGTCGTTCTCGTCGACGCCCTGCCCCGCAGCCACATCGGCAAGGTGCTGAAGCGGGAGCTGCGCGACGCCTACGACGGCCCGGCGAAGAGCTGATGATCGTCGTCAGCGGCACGGTCACTGGCAAGCCGGAAACCTTCGACGAGCTTCTGGCCGCCGCGCTCGACCACGTCCGTCGCTCACGAACCGAGCCCGGTTGCCTTCAGCACGGCGTCGCCATCGACGCCGAGCACCCACTGACCCTGGTCTTCTACGAGGAATGGCAGGACCGTGCCGCCCTCGACGCCCACTTCCAGGTTCCGGGCTCCTTGACCTTCATGCAGGCCGTGCGGTCGCTCGCCGCCAGCCAGACCCGGATGAAGATCCTGCCCGTCGAGACCCGTGACTGACGAGGCCCACAGACTGCTCGTCGCCCTGCCCACGGGCTATAGCGAGGGCGACTATGCCGGCGCCCGCTGGAGTCTGACGATCAAACGTTCCGACGACGGCAGGCGGTGGTGGCTATGGGGCGAGGCGCTGGCCGGGGGCGCGCATGTCAGCAGCAACCTCTATGTGCTGGCTGATGGCCGGTCCCTTCTGAAGCCCTGCGAGATGCCGGCCGAGACGGTTCAGGCCTTCCTGCGAGGCTTCCGTCCAGATCAGGACGGCGGGATATCCCGGCTGGCGCTGGCATAGAGCCAGGCCTCGACGTCCCCCGCCTCGGTGGCGACGCTCACGACCTCCCGCCGATAGCCATCACCCTCGAAATCGTCGAGCCGGGCCCAGTGGTTCGGCAGGTCAGCCGATTCGAAGACCACCACCGCCACCTCCGGACCATCCGGGTCCGGAACCAGCGCCGGATAACCCTGCGTGGCGCCCCAGCCCTCGGCCACCAGCCGGCCGCGCACGACGCCGGGCGTCCAGGTTCCGGTCATGCCGGCCATCTGCCCATGGTTCGACCGCCCGGGCGCCAGGGTGCCGTAGACGGCCAGGCGGTAATCAGGGGCGCTCATATCGTGACGATCGTCTTACCCAGGCCCTTGCCGGTCAGGGCGAACTCCAGGGCATCAGCGAAATCCTCCAGCACGAAGCTGCGGCCAACCGGGGCTTTGAGCCGGCCCGCGGCGACCCAGCCCATCAGATTGTCCATATGCTCGACGGCCCGCTCCGGCTCGAACCCAAGGAACTGGCGCACATCGACGCCGACCAGGGCCGCACCCTTCATCAGCGTCAGGTTCGACGGCAGGGCCGGGATCGGGCCGCCAACGAAGCCCATCACCAGATGCCGCCCGCCCCAGCCGAGCGAGCGGAAGGCCGGTTCGAACAGCGGCCCGCAGACCGGGTCATAGATCACCGTCGGCTGGCCACCGGCCGCCGCCTTCAGACGGTCGCGCCAGCCCTCCGGCTCGGTGTCCAGCACCGTGTCGGCCCCGAGCGCCAGGCAGAAGTCACGCTTCTCCTCGGTGGAGGCCGCTGCCACGACCCTGGCCCCCATCAGCTTCGCCACCTGGATGCCCGCCGCACCGACGCCGCCGGCGGCGCCCAGCACCACGACCGTCTCCCCGGCCTTGAGCTGCGCCCGGTCTCTCAATCCGTACAGGGCAGTCAGGTAGTTGATGCGAAAGCCGGCCGCCTCGGCGGCGCTCATGGCGTCCGGAATGACCTGGACAGCGGCTGCCGGGGCGATGGCGAAGTCGGCGAAACCGCCGCGCACCTGGGCCATCACCCGGGCGCCGACCTTGAGCCCTTCGACGCCTTCGCCGAGCGCCGCCACCTGCCCGCCCGCTTCCTGACCGGGTGTGTGCGGCAGCGGCGGTTTGACCTGATAGCGGCCGAGCGCCACCAGGGCGTCGGCATAGCCGACCCCGACTGCCTCGACGGCGATCAACACCTCGCCGGCCTTCGGTTCAGGCCGGTCGGCATCGACAATCCGATAACCGGCAATGGACTCGAGAGTTTCGGCGACGACCTTGCGCATGGGGACTCCTTTTTCGGGCCGCCAGAGATAGTCTGATGACCTCGCGGCAGACCAGACCAAGCCGACCGGAGGCCGGACCCATGATCATCGTCGCCGGATCGATCCACATCAAACCCGGCCAGCGCCAGGCCTTCCTCGATCTCGCCCGCTCCGCCGTCGAGGAGGCCCGCGCTGCCGCTGGCTGTCTCGACTTCGCGGTTTCGGCCGATGTCGCCGACCCCGAGCGGGTCAACATCTTCGAACGCTGGCAGTCGGTGGAGGCGCTGGAAGGCTTCCGGGGATCAGGCATGGACGAGGACCAGATCGCCATGATCGCCCGCGGTTCTGTCCGCCGTTACGCGGCAGAGGATATCGGCTCCGCCTGAGGCCGCCCTTGAATGACCGGGGGTAACGGGCCTAGGTCTCTGGGCATGAGTTCTCCTCCCGGCCTCGAAAGCGTTGTCGCCGCCGCAAAGACTGCGGGCCCCAGGGGCCTGCCGCCGGTGCATCTGTGGAACCCGGAGCACTGCGGCGACATCGACATCGTCATCCGCAAGGACGGCCTGTGGTTCCATGAAGGCAGCCCTATCGGCCGCGAGGCCCTGGTCCGCCTGTTCTCCACCGTCCTGCGCAAAGACCCGGACGGCTTCCACCTCGTCACGCCCGTCGAGAAGATGCGCATCACCGTCGAGGACGCGCCCTTCATCGCTGTGCGCGTCGATCAGGAAGGCGAAAACCTGAAATTCCTCACCAACGTCGGTGACGAGGTCATTGCCGGCCCCGAAAATCCCATCCGCGTCGAGGTCGATGCGACAACCGGCGAGCCCCGCCCCTACGTCCACGTCCGCCGGGGCCTGGAGGCGCGCATCGCCCGCACGGTCTTCTACGAACTGGTCGAGATGGCGACCGAGCATGACACTCCCGAAGGCCCGGTGCTGGCCGTCACCAGCGACGGCGCGGTCTTCCCCGTCGGTCCCGTCGGAGCACACCTGACGTGAAGCCCGGCGCAGACCTGCGCGCGTGGATCAGCCACCATCTCGACCCCATCGCCGATGGCGGGACGGGGCGGCCCTACCAGTCCGACTTCGACCTGAACCCGGACATGGATCCGGGCGACATCGTCGTCACCCCCGCCGCCGTGCTGGTGCCGCTGATCGAGCGGCCCGAGGGGCTGTCGGTCCTCCTGACCCGCCGGTCCTCGACCCTGCGCCGCCACTCGGGCCAGGTCGCCTTCCCCGGCGGCCGCATGGACCCGGGCGAGACGGCCGTCGAGGCGGCCCTGCGGGAGGCGCAGGAGGAGATCGCGCTCGACCGCGCCCACGTCACCCTCGCGGGCCTCTCCACCCCCTACAGGACCGGGACAGGCTACCTGGTGACCCCGGTGGTCGGCTTCCTGCCCCCCGATCTGCCGCTGGTCGCCAGCCAGACCGAGGTGGCCCACATCTTCGAGACCCCGTTCGGCTTCCTGATGGACCCGGCCAACTACGAGGAACGCCACTACGACCTCCCGGAAGGCGGTCGCCGGCGCTTCTACGCCATGACCTGGGAGGACGAGCTGATCTGGGGCGCGACGGCCGGGATGCTGCGGGCGCTGTACGACCGTCTGTACGGGGCGGCGGTGGCCTGAGGCGTCAGCGCGCAGAAACTCGGGGGTGCATCGCGTCACGCCTTTGCAGTTCGCAACACGGCGTCTATTCCATCCCCCATGTCCAATCTCCCCGACAGTATCGGCCAACCCGCCTGGATGACCCTGCCCGCCACCGTGGCGGTGATCGAGGCGCTCGAGGCCAAGGGCTTCGCCGGTTGCGCCCGCTTCGTCGGCGGCTGTGTGCGCAACACGCTTCTGAAGACCGAGATCGACGACGTCGACATCGCCACCACCCTGACCCCCGACCAGGTCACCGAGGCGCTGGAGCAGGCAGGCCTGAAGGTCGTGCCGACCGGCGTCGACCACGGCACGGTCACGGGCATCAGCCAGGGGCGACCCTACGAGATCACCACCCTGCGCAAGGACGTCTCGACCGACGGGCGACGGGCCGTGGTGTCCTTCACCAAAAGCTGGAGCGAAGACGCCGAGCGTCGCGACTTCCGCCTGAACGCCCTCTACGCCGATGCCGACGGCCGGCTGTTCGACCCGACCGGCGAGGGGATCGCCGACTGCCTGGCCGGCCGCATCGTCTTCGTCGGCGATCCGATGACCCGCATCCGCGAGGACTACCTGCGCATCCTGCGCTGGTTCCGCTTCCATGCCTGGTACGGCAAGGGCGACCCGGACCAGGCGGCCCTGACCGCCTGCAAGGCCCTGAAGGGCATGCTGTCCGGCCGCGCCGCCGAGCGCACGCAGAAGGAGCTGCTGAAGCTGCTGGCCGCCGAGGACCCCCGCGCCGCCCTGCGGCTGATGGCGGCGACCAGCGTGCTGTCCTCGGTGCTGCCGCAGGTCAAGGCGCTGACCCGGTTCGAGACCCTGGTGGCGATCCAGACCGAGCAACTGTTCGAAAACGACGCCGAGATCCGCCTGGCCGCCCTTCTGCCCGACGACGCCGTGATCGCCCGCGACACCGCCGAGCGCCTGCGCCTGTCGAACGCGCTCAAGGATCGCCTGATCGAGGCGGCCGGCAAGGAGCCGCGCATCGTCTCCTGGATGAGCCCGCGCGAGGCCCGGCGTACGGTCTACAAGATCGGGCTTCGCGCATTCACCGATCGCATCAAGCTGGGCTGGGCCGCCTCGACCCGGCCCTCGACCACCTCGCAGTGGCGCGGCCTGCTGGCCCTGGCCGAAACCTGGACCCCGCCGGCCTTCCCGCTGACCGGCGACGAGATCCTGGCCGCCGGCGTGCCCAAGGGCCCGATGGTCGGCGAGGTGATGCGCGAGGTCGAGGAGTGGTGGATCGACAACGACTTCATGGACGACAAGCTGGCGGCCGTAGAGCGCCTGAAGGCCGTGACGCAGGGGATGTGCTTCTAGAGCACGTCAGGCGGAAGTGTACGCGGTTCCGCCGCCCGGACGTACTCTAAATGTTTGACTCTAGACCCTTTTGATCAGGTTTTGATGCCTACATCGAAACCTGAAAGGGTCCAGGCTACGGCCACTTCACCGTCGGCGGCATCGAGCTGAGGATTGATTCGATGTTGCCGCCGGTCTTCAGCCCGAACATCGTGCCGCGGTCGTAGAGCAGGTTGAACTCGACGTAGCGTCCGCGCTGCACCAGCTGCTGCTCGCGCTCCTCCGCCGTCCACGGCTCGTGCATCCGGGTCTCGGCGATGGCCGGATAGCTGCCCAGGAAGGCCTCGCCGACGGCTTGCGTAAAGGCGAGGTCGCGGTCCCAGTCGCCGCTGTCGTGATGGTCGTAGAAGATGCCGCCGATGCCGCGCGGCTCGTTGCGGTGCGGCAGGAAGAAATACTCGTCGCACCAGGCCTTGTATTTCGCGTGCCACTCCGGATCGAAGCGGTCGCAGGCGTCCTTGAAGGCGGCGTGGAAGGCGATAGCGTCAGGGAAGTCCTGCTGGCGCTGGTAGCCGAGCAGGGGCGTCAGGTCGGCGCCGCCGCCGAACCAGCCCTTGGTGGTGCAGATGAAGCGGGTGTTCATATGCACCGCCGGCACGCGGGGGCTGT
>JBILYE010000164.1:0-8290 GCA_044377925.1 Caulobacter sp.
CGCAGACCGTCGCCGCGCCGGCGGCCCAGAGGTTCAGTCGCCGGGGCTTCAGCAGGAGGGCGCAGAGGGCGACGCTGAGCGCCATGGCCAGCAGTTCGACGATGGCGACCGGATGGACGAGGCCGGCATGCAGCCGCCCGGAATCGGCTAACGCGCTGAGCAACAGCGGCTGCAGGCCGGTGACGATCATCGCCAGCGAGCCCAGCGCCAGGGCGGCGAGGGCGGGGCGGCGATCGCTGACGGCGGCGTCCATGGCGGTCATGTCGCCAGCCTAGCCGCCAATCCTTCCCAAGGCCCGAACGTCAGGGGGCGGTCGGCGCGCCGGGGATCTGCAGCCCGTAGATATAGCTGTCCTTGCCGCAGTCGGTGGCCACGCCATTCATCCACCGCGCGGGCTTCAGCCGCGCCAGGAGGTCGGGCCAAGCGGCCAGGGACTGGCGGATCGGCGTCATGTCCATGGCTGGCACGAAGCGGCCCTCGCCGCCCATGGCGATCGTACCGCCCCAGATCGCCTCGCCCGCGGCGATGTCGAAAGCCGGCGCGCCAAGGCAAAGGCTGACCGACGACTGCAGCGTCAGCATGGAACGCAGGCGTTCCATCCGCCAGCGTCCGGTCGGGACCCGGAAGACGTAGATCGCCTCGTCGGACTTGTTCCACATCGACTTACCGGGCCGGTGGATGGCGATGCGACTGCCCGTGAACGACATTTTCGGATCGTCGAGATTGAAATGCAGCCCAGTGAAATCCGACCGCGGACCGTCGATGACGCGAAAGACGATCAAGGTCTCGTCGGGGCCCAGGGTTCCGAAGTCTGCCTGGGCAACGGTCTCGGTGATGATGCCCGCCTGGACCAGCCGGAAATAGTCCGGGCGCCAGACGCGGGCGCGGCCGGGGTCCGGCATCTCGCCGACGGCGGTGATGCTGAGCGACAGGGGACCGCCGCCACCGGGCCGGCCGTCGATCCTGGTCGCCAGACGGGCCAGATCGTTCTCGAAGCGGCGCACGAGGGCGCCGTGGGGCGCACCGCCCATCCAGCCGGCCAGCGTCGCATGCTGTTCGTCCCGGGGACGTTTGACCAGGTCTGCGCCTTCGCCAGCGTCGACCTGGATCACGGACCAACCCCGGACAACCATGCAATTTTCGACATTGGCGGCGTCGGCGTCGCTGTTGACCCCTCTGGCGATGGCCCCGGTCAGGCCCTGGATGATGGCCTTGTCGATGTACTCGCCAAGGGAATTTCCCATCGCGCCCATGGAGTGGGGATCGGTCTGGGCGGCGCGGCCTGCCTGCAGGACGCAGCTCTTCACCGCCGCGTCGTGCGCCGCCATGTCGGCGCCGTCGCGGTTGAAATAGGTGTAGCCCTTGCTGGCCCTGGTCAGGTCGCCTTGGGCAGCGAGCGCCGGCGTGGCCAGGACAGCAAGGCCGGCGGCCAGCAACAGCAAGCGGCGCATGATCGATCCCCCGGAAGCAGGCCCCCAGGGTAGGGCGAGCCGGCGCCGCGCCGCAACAGGGCGAACGGCGCCATTTTCCGCCAGGCCTCCCTTGTCCGGTCCACCGACCCGGGTCTAGCCTCCCTGCGTCCGGGGAGACCGGGCATCACATCAGCGCTGAGGGAGCCTCATGCCGCGCCATGATTTCATCGCCTTCATCGGGCGGTTCGAACCCTTCCATCTTGGTCACTACGCCGTCCTGCGCCGGGCCCTGGCCCTGGCCGACCGCGCCATCGTGCTGATCGGCTCGGCCGACGCGCCGCGCAGCGCGCGCAATCCGTGGACCTTTTCGGAGCGGGCGGTGATGATCCGCGCGGCCATGGGAGAGGACGCCGCCCGGCTGACCATCCGGCCGCTGATCGACCACCTCTACAACGAGACCGCCTGGGTCGGTGAGGTGCAGGCCCAGGTCGCCGCCGCCATTGCCGAGAGCGGCCATGAGGGACCGGCGACGGTCGGGCTGATCGGGCACGAGAAGGACGCCTCGAGCGACTACCTGCGCGCCTTCCCGCAGTGGGATCTGGTCGATGTCGAGCAGGTGGCGATGCCTTCGGCGACCGAGCTGCGGCAGCATTTCTTCGCCGACGATGCCGGCGGCGCCAACCTGCTGGAAGCCAATGTGCCGAAGGCGGTGTTCGAGACCCTGCAGGCCTTCCGCCGCACCGCCGCCTTCAGCCAGACGGCGGACGAATGGCGGCATGTCGTCGACTACAGGAAGATCTGGGAGGCGGCGCCCTATCCGCCGACCTTCGTCACCGCCGACGCGGTGGTGGTGCATTCTGGCCATGTGCTGCTGATCAAGCGGCGCTCGCAGCCGGGCAAGGGACTGTGGGCGCTGCCTGGCGGCTTCGTGAACCAGGACGAGACCCTGCTGGCCGCCGCCATCCGCGAACTGCGCGAGGAGACGCGGCTGAAACTGCCCGAGCCGGTTCTGCGCGGGGGCCTCAAGGACCAGGCGGTGTTCGACGATCCCGACCGCTCGATGCGGGGGCGGACCATCACCCACGCCTTCCATTTCGATTTCCCGACCGGGCCGTTGCCGGCGGTGCGCGGCTCGGACGATGCGGCGCGGGCGAAGTGGTTGCCGGTGGCCGAGGTGATGGGGATGCGCGGCCAGCTTTTCGAGGACCACTATTTCATCCTCGAACGCTTCCTCGGGGCCGGCTGAGGGGGGCGCTCCCTCAGTTCAGGCCTTCTTAACGAACTCGGTGCGGAGCACGAGGTCGCGGACCTTTTCGGCGCGGCATTCGATCTCGGCCGGGTCGTCGGTCAGGCGGATGCCCTTGATCAGCGTGCCGCGCTTGATCGTTACCCCGCCCGAGCCCTTCACCTTGAGGTCCTTGACCAGGATGACGTTGTCCCCGTCGGCGAGGAGGGTTCCGTTGCTGTCGCGTACGTCCATGATGCGGCTGTAGAGCGGCCCGGGCTGTTTGCCTAGTGCCAGCCCTGGCCGCCGGCCTCAAGCGCCGCCGGGTTCATCGGCCGAGCGACCAGGCCTGTCTGGGTCAGCCAGACCTCGTAGCGGGCGCCGTTGGCCATCGGCATGAAGGCGCCGCCGCCGTAGAAGCTGTCGACCATCGGGGCGTAGCGCTTCGACTTGCGGGCCATGGTCCACATGTCGATGTTGCCGGGCTCGGGGCCGAGGTCATAGACGCTGCGCGGGGCGCTGAGCTCGTCGGCGGTGCTTTCGTAGCGGCCGGACAGACGGTCGAGGCGGTACTGGGTGTCGAGGCCGAGCACGTTGGCCCAGGGTTTCCATTTCAGGAGGCGGGCCTCGATGCGCCACTGGTCGCCGTGGACCTGGTAGCGCTTGACCGAGCCGCCCGGCTCGGTGGCGGTGGCCGGGGTGGTCAGGGTGGCCTCGAACAGCTGGGGCCCAAGCTGGCGGGTCTCGATGGTGGCGACGGGGCGCTCGTAGGTCAGGCGCTGGTAGGTCTGCACATCCAGCCCGGCCAGGGCGACCACGGCGCCGGCCGCCAGCAGGGCGCCGCCGACCGCTGTCCCGAAGAAGCCGCCGACAAGGCGACCGCTGAAGAAGCCGCCGAGGCCGCGCAACAGCACGATCGAACCCAGCAGCGCCGAGGTCGCCGGCAGAATCCACCACCACCAAACCATGAGACGAACTCCCTTGCCCCCGGACGGGACGCCCGAAGGTTAACAAGACCACAGGTCTCCAATGCACGCCAGCGGGGAAGGCTCCACGGTTGAATTGGCTCCGGATGGAGCGCTATTGGACCCATGCGTTTCGACGACCGCTTCCTGGAAGAGATCAAGTCGCGCGTCCGGTTGTCGGACGTGATCGGCAAGACCGTGAAGCTGAAGCGTCAGGGCCGGGAATTCGTCGGCCTCTCGCCGTTCACCAAGGAGCGGTCGCCCAGCTTCTTCGTCAACGACGACAAGGGTTTTTACCACGACTTCAGCTCCGGCAAGCATGGCGACCTGATCAGCTTTTTCCAGGAGACCGAGCGGCTCAGCTTCATGGAGGCGGTCGAGCGGCTGGCCTCCGAGGCCGGGGTGCCCCTGCCGGCGCCGGACCCGCAGGCGGCCGAGCAGGAAAAGAAGCGCCAGGGGCTGACCGACTGGATGGACCTGGCCGCGGCCTGGTTCGAGGGCGAGCTGCGGCGGCCGGGGGGGCGGGAGGCGCGGGCCTACCTGGAACGGCGCGGGCTGCCCGACACCGAGTGGAAGCGGTTCGGGCTGGGCTTTGCGCCGGAGAGCCGCACGGCGCTGAAGGACTATCTGATCGCCAAGGGCGCCAAGCCGGCCGAGCTGGTCGAGGCCGGTCTGCTGATCGCGCCGGAGGAGGGTGGTTCGCCCTACGACCGGTTCCGCAACCGGATCATCTTTCCCATCGCCGATGCCCGTGGACGGGTGGTGTCGTTCGGCGGCCGGGCGCTCGATCCCAATGCGCGGGCCAAGTACCTCAACGGTCCGGAGACCAGCCTCTTTCACAAGGGGCGGCTGCTGTACGGCCTGCCCGAGGCGCGCAAGCTGATGCACAGCGGCGGGGCCGATGCGCCGCTGGTGGTGGTCGAGGGCTATATGGACGCCATCGCCTGTCAGCGGGCGGGGATCGCGGCGGTGGCGCCGCTGGGCACGGCGCTGACCGAGGACCAGATGGAGGTGCTGTGGCGGCTGCACCCCGAGCCGACCCTGAGCTTCGACGGCGACGCGGCCGGGCGGCGGGCGGCCAACAGCGCCATGGACCGGGCCCTGCCGCTGATCAAGCCGGGCAAGAGTTTCCGCTTCGCCATCGTGGTCGGCGGCAAGGACCCCGACGACGTGCTGCGCGAGCAGGGGCCGGCGGCGCTGAAGAGCCAGCTGACGGACACCACGCCGTTCGTGGAGCAGCTGTTCCACCGGGAGCGGGACCTGGAGCCGCTGGATACGCCCGAGCGCAAGGCGGGGCTGAAGGTGCGGCTGCGCAAGCTGGCGGCGACCATCGCCGATCCGGATCTGGCGCAGGCCTATCGCGAGGATCTGCTGGGCCGATACGAGCAGCTGATGCCGGGCGGGGCGCAGAAGTTCGAGGTCGGAGCGGCGGCGCGGGTCATGGCCCGCCAACGCTGGGACGGGAAGAAGGGCGGCAGGTACGGCGGCGGTCCGATCGGGCCGAACGCCGAGACGACCGAGCAGGTGCGCCGCATGCGCAGCCAGCCCCGGCCGTTGTCGGCGGCCCTGGCCTATGCGGCGCTGCAGGACCCGCATGTGCTGGACGACAAGGTCGAGCAACTGTCGGCGCGGGGGTTCCTGGATGACCGGCTGAGCGCGCTGGCGGACGAGCTGGTCGAGTTCCGGTTCGAGAGCGACGCGGTCGATGCGGTGTCGGTGCGGCGCCGGCTTGAGGCGCGGGGTTTCGGCGAGGATGTGTTCCAGCAACTGGCCCGCACCGCCAAGGCGGCCGGCGCGGCCTTCCTGACCGTCGATATGGATCCGGTGACGGCCCGGCGGCTGTGGTCGCTGGCCTTCGACCTGCTGGTCAAGCTGGAGACGCTGGAGCGGGCGGTCGAGGGCGCCAAGCAGGACCTGGAGCGCGACAACGACAGCTCGACCCTGATCCGGCTGAAGACCGAGCGCGACCTGTTGAAGCGGCTGGTCGACAGCGGGGCCTGGAGCGATGAGGCCGAGGCGGCGCCCTGGTTGAACTGAGGGGCTTCGCCCTCCCTCCCCATAAAGGGGAGGGACAGCGCGGCGAAGCCTCGCAGGGTGGGGAAGTCGGATGCAGCGCGCCAATCCCTGGAGGTTGGCGATCCTTTCCCACAGTTCCCCACCCGTCGCGCTGCGCGCGCCACCCTCCCCATAAAGGGGAGGGAGCGACGGTGAACGTTCGGGATCAGTCGAAGACGATGACCGAGCGGGCCAGTTCGCCGCGCTTGAGTTCCTCGAAGGCCTCGTTGACCTGGTCCAGCTTGATGCGGCGGCTGATCATCTGGTCGAGCTTCAGCTTGCCCGACATGTAGAAGTCGACGAAGCGGGGCATGTCGACCGGGAAGCGGTTGGAGCCCATCAGGCTTCCCTGGATGCGCTTTTCAGCCAGGAAGTCGGCGCCGTGCAGTTCGATGTTCACGCCGATCGGGATCATGCCGATGACGTTGGCGGTGCCGCCGCGGGCCAGCATCTTGAAAGCCTGTTCGGTGGTCGCCTTCAGGCCGATGGCCTCGAAGCTGTGATCGACGCCGCCGCCGGTCATTTCCAGAACCTGGGCGACGGGGTTGCCCTGGCTGGCGTCGACGACGTCAGTGGCGCCGAATTCCTTGGCCAGGTTCAGCTTGGAGCCATGCATGTCGATGGCGATGATGCGGCCGGCGCCGGCGATGGCCGCGCCGTTGACCGCCGCCAGGCCGACGCCGCCGCAGCCGATGACGGCCACGGTCTCGCCCGGACGGACGTTGGAGGTGTGGATCACGGCGCCGACGCCGGTGGTGACGCTGCAGCCGATCAGGGCGGCGACGTCGAAGGGCATGTCCTTGCGGATGGCGACGCAGGCGTGTTCGTGGATCAGCATCTGCTCGGCGAACGAGCTGAGGTTGAGGAACTGGTTCATGGCCGGGGCGGCCGCGTCCTCACGGAACAGGCGGGGCGAGTCGCCCTTTTCGCGGCGCACGTCGCCGCTGATGCAGCGCGACAGGTGGCCGGTGACGCAGTGATTGCAGTGGCCGCAGAAGGCCGACAGGCAGGTGATGACGTGGTCGCCCGGCTTCACCGTGCGCACTTCGCTGCCGACCGCCTCGACGATGCCGGCGCTCTCATGGCCCAGAACGGCGGGCGCGGGGTGGGGGTACTTGCCTTCGACGAAGTGCAGGTCGGAGTGGCAGACGCCGGCGGCCTTGGTGCGGATCAGCACCTCATGCGGGCCTGGCTTGCTGATGGACACGTTCTCGATCTGCAAGGGTTTGCCGACCTCGCGAAATACCGCCGCCTTCATAATGCTTCTCCCGAACGATTGTTTGAGCCCACGTTATCGCTGTTCACCCGGCGAGCGGAAGGGGCGTTGTCGGGAAATCTCGACGGAGGGCGAGGTTGGAGCGAGCGGCCGCGGCTTTGACTCGCCGCGCGGCCGGGCCTAGTCCGCTTGCATGCCGACCCAGAGCCTGTTCGCCACCCGCCTGTACCGCGCCGAACTGTCCGACGAGCGGGGCTTCGAGCCCCTGCTGGAGGACCTCGCCGACGCCTGCGCCATGATGGCCGAGGAGGATGAGGCCGGCCGGGCCTGGTCGAAGGCCAACCGTTATCCGGGCTACACCTCCTATTCCTCGCCGGGTCCGCTGTGGACGCGGGCCAGCGCCTTTGCCGACCTGAAGACGAAGCTGGATCGTCACGCGAAGTCATTCGCGGGCGAACTGGGCCTGGATCTGGACGGCGGCAAGCTGCGCCTCGACAGCCTGTGGGTGAATGTCCTCAAGCCCGGCGGCGGCCACAGCGGCCACATCCATCCCCACAGCGTCATCAGCGGCACCACCTATGTCGAGATCCCGACCGGCGCCTCCGGCCTGAAGCTGGAGGATCCGCGGCTGGCGATGATGATGGCCGCGCCGATGCGGCTGGCCGACGCCCCCGCCGACCAGCAGCCCTTCGTCTATGTGACGCCGCAGCCGGGCACGGTGCTGATGTGGGAGAGCTGGTTGCGCCACGAGGTGCCGGTGAACCTGGGCAGGACCGAGCGGGTGTCGATCAGCTTCAACTACGGCTGGCGCTGAAGCCTGTCAGGCGAAGTGGAATCCGGTTCGCCGCCCGGACGGGCTTCCAACAAGGAGTCTGAACGAACGATAACGCCGTCGTCAGAGATCGCGTTCAGCTTGGCTGATTCATGGTGGGCCCATGGAGCAACACCGCTCCGTTCGGGAGGCCATCATGACCAAGACGAAGACCATCACCTACCTCGCCGGGTCCGCCATCGCGGCCCTTGTCTGCGCCGCCGCCGGCAGCGCCTCGGCCGCCGACATCGACTGTCCGCTGACCCAGGCCAAGCGCACCATCGTCGATCCGCTGCCGGGCGGCTGGTGGACCACGCCGCAGGTCAACACCCTGTCGGAAACCAGGATCGTCACCATCGGCGGCCAGAAGGCGCTGATGTGCGTCTATGGCGCCAGCGGCTCGATCCAGCGCAACGCGCCTGTCGGCCAGCTGTGCTCCACCAGGCCGACCGGCTTCAGATGCACCCCGCCGATCATCATCCTGCCCCCGCCGCCCCCGCCCGCGCCGCCGATCACCTTCTCGACCGATATCGTCGTCGTGCCGCAGACCTATCAGGTCAATTTCGACAACGGTCAGGTGGGCGGCGGCGGCGGGGCCGACCTGTG
>JBILYE010000165.1:0-8279 GCA_044377925.1 Caulobacter sp.
CCGGCCCGCTGGTGGCGGGTGATCGACGGCGCCAGCTGGAAGCATCCCAAGGGACCGGGCAGCGACCTGAAGGGCAGGGAGCGCTACCCCGTCGTCCACATCGCCTACGATGACGCCCTGGCCTATGCCCGTTGGAAGGGCCGCGATCTGCCGACCGAGGCCGAATGGGAATTCGCCGCCCGCGGCGGCCGCGAGGGTTCCAGATACGAATGGGGCGACGGGGCGATCGACGGCCAGAAGCCCCAGGCCAATACCTGGCAGGGGGTATTCCCGGTCATCGACACGGCCGAGGACGGCTACAAGGCCCGCGCCGCGCCGGTCGGCTGCTTTCCGCCCAGCGCCTACGGCCTCTTCGACATGTCCGGTAACGTCTGGGAATGGACCTCGGACCGCTACCGGGACGGCTCGCGGCTGATCAAGGGCGGGTCCTTTCTCTGCGCCGACAACTTCTGCCTTCGCTATCGCCCGGCCGCCCGCCAGCCGGGGCCGCCCGACACCGGACAGAGCCATCTTGGCTTCCGCACGGTCAAACGCGGGACAAGGGCTCAAGAGGAAACCCCATGATCAAGAACCGCATCACCGAAATGCTCGGGGTCCAGTACCCCATCGTCCAGGCCCCGATGGGCTGGATCGCCCGCGCCCAGCTGGCTTCGGCCGTGTCGAACGCCGGCGCCATGGGCATCATCGAGACCTCGTCCGGCCAGCTCGACGAGGTCCGGGCCGAGATCGGCAAGATGCGCCAGCTGACCGACAAGCCGTTCGGGGTGAACGTCGCCCAGGCCTTCGTCCGCGACCCCGACATCGTCCAGTTCGTCATCGACCAGGGGGTAAAGTTCGTCTCCACCTCGGCCGGCGACCCCGCCAAGTACTGTGGCCAGCTCAAGGAGGCGGGCCTGACCGTGTTCCATGTGGTGCCATCGCTGGGCGCCGCGCTGAAGGCGATCGAGGCCGGCGTCGACGGGCTGATCGTCGAGGGCAGTGAGGGTGGCGGCTTCAAGAACCCGCGGGATGTGGCCACCATGGTCCTGCTGCCTCTGGTCTGCTCGAAGGTCGATGTGCCGATCATCGCCGCCGGCGGCATCACCGACGGCCGCACCATGGCCGCCGCCTTCGCCCTGGGCGCCGAGGGCGTGCAGATGGGCACCCGCATGGTCTCGGCCGCCGAGTCGCCTGTTCACGAGAACTGGAAGACCGCCATCGTCGAGGCCAAGGAAACCGACACCGTCTTCCTCAACCGCTTCGGCCCGGGCCCGGCCCTGCGCGCCCTGCGCACCAACAAGACCAGCGACTATGAGAAGGCCTCGCCGGAAGCCGGCATCATGGCCGAATTCGGCAACGCCCTGAAGCTCTACTTCGGCGGCGACATGGAGGCCTCGATCGCCCTGTCCGGCCAGGTGGCGGGGCGTATCGACAGCGTCCGGCCGGTGGCCGACATCATCGCCGACACGGTGCGCGAGTTCGAAGAGGTCACCGCTGATCTGGGCCGCAGGTACGGTGTCTAGACCCCTCTCCCAACGGGAGAGGGAGGGGCCCGTCGCGCAGCGACGGGAGGGTGAGGGGTTACGCTGTCCCCGCGTTTGCGCGTAAACCCCCGCCGTTCCTGACCCCTCGTCCTCCCACGCCTTCGGCGCGGGCCCCTCCTTCTCCCTCTGGGAGAAGGGACTGATTGCGGCGCCATGTTGATCTCCATCACCGATCCCGCCGACCCCCGTGTCGAGCCCTACCGCGACATCCGCGAGCGTGACCTGGTCGGTCGCCAGGGCCTGTTCGTGGCCGAAGGGGAGGTGGTGCTGAACCTGCTGGCGCGATCCAGCCGGTTCGAGGCGGTCTCGGTCCTCATCGATCCCCGGCGGCAGGACAAGCTGGCCGAGCCCCTGGCGCAGCTGCCTCACGCTACCCCGGTCTATCTCGCTGACCAGGCCGTGCTCGACGCCATCGCCGGCTTCCATCTGCACCGGGGCATCCTGGCCATCGGGCGGCGGCGTGATCCGCCTTCAGCACAGACCCTTCTTGCCGGCCTGCCGGACAGGGCGCTGGTCCTGGCCCTGGTCGGCATCGCCAACCACGACAACATGGGCGGCCTGTTCCGCAATGCCGCCGCCTTCGGGGTCGATGCGGTGCTGCTCGATACCGACTGCTGCGACCCCCTCTACCGCAAGGCCATCCGCGTCTCGGTCGGCGGCGTGCTGACCACGCCCTTCGCCTGGCTGACCGAGGGCGAGGACCTGATCAGCCTGCTTGAGGCCGCCAGACTGCAACCCATCGCGCTGAGCCCGGCCGGTCAGACCGTCCTCGCCCGTCTGCCGGCGCCGCCCCGCGCCGCCCTGCTGGCCGGGGCCGAGGGACCGGGACTGCCCGACGCCGTCCTCGCCCGCTGCACGACAGTCAGCATCCCGATGGCCGCCGGGTTCGATTCCCTCAACGTCGCCACCAGCGTCGGCATCGCCCTGCACCATTTGCGGAACTGATGGCCTGGCGCGCCGTTTTCGCAGGATGCTGAAACTCGCCGGTGTCTTTTTCGTCGTCATGATCATCGCGGGCATCCTCGGCTTCGTCGTCGACGTCGCCGGGGCCCTGGCCAAGATCGCCTTCTTCATCTGCCTCATCGGCTTCGCCGGTGCGATGGCCATGAAGTGGTTCAACGGCCGAAAGACAGGCTAGCCCCTCCTCGACGGTCCTAAGCCTTAGTCGAACACGACCGTCTGCGCCTGGTCACCCGGGCGGAACAGCAGCGTGCGCGTCACCTTGCCCATCCTGACGTTGACCTGGAATTCCGGCGGGCTCGCGGGGACGTCCGGCAGCAGGTCAGCCTCAATGGCCACCGCCGTCACGGGGGTCTTCACCCGCCCTTTGAACACCAGGGTCAGGTCGTCGCCCTCGGCTTCTCTCGACTGGAATCGCAGCGTCTCGCCGTTCACCGTGAAATGGCTTTCGATATGGGCGACGAAGGCCTCCATGGCGGCCTCGTTGTCGATGCTCGGCTGTTCCTCAGGCGCGATGACGGCCAGGGCCGGCTCGGCGTCATGGGCGGCCATCCGGTGGGTGACGGTGACCTCACCACTCACCGGGTCAACGACAACCACCGACAGGGTGGCGTGGCCGCGATGAGCCAGCGCCGCGCCGCCGCCGGCCAGCGCCAGCAACACTGCCGAAAGCGCGATGAAAAGACCCCGCACCGCCTAGTCCTTCTTCGCCGCCGGCTTGGTCGCCAGCCCGTCGGGCGAGACCTGCAGGCCCATGTCCTTCATCCGGTTGTTTTCCGGATCGTCGGCCGCCGGCTTGAAGGTCAGCGGCGTGATGGCGCGCGGGAAGGCGTTGTTGGCGATATCGGCGTCGGCGGTTTCCCAGCTCGGATCAACCATGGCGCTCTTCAACGTCCTGGGCGTCACATACTGCCAGGTGACCTGACGGCTGTTCTTTCGCCAGACCTCGGCCGGGATGCGGATGGTCTCGGAAGTCCCGTCCGTGAAGTCCAGCTTCAGGATCACCGGCATCACCAGGCCGCCGAGATTGCTGAAGGTGAAATGGTAGAAGTTGTCGGTGACCTTCAGCGCCTCACGCTCTTCCGGCTCCAGCTTGGCGAGGGCGTCACGGGCCTTCTTGCGGTCGGCCTCGGTGACGGTGAACTCGGTGGTGGTGTCGTAGAAGTCGCGGACCTTGGGATCGAGCTCGACCACCGTCGGCTCGGTGTTGCGCAGGTTGGTCAGGCTGACCGGGTCCTGCTTGGCCCGCTCTTCCTTCAGGCCCTTTTCGCGGACCGGATCCAGCGTGTCGAGCCGCGCCTGGACGATCTTGTCGAGCGAGATGTCGACATGATCGGTGCTGTAGAACCAGCCACGCCAGAACCAGTCCAGATCGACGCCTGACGCCTCCTCCATGGTGCGGAAGAAGTCATAGGGCGTCGGGCGCTTGAAGCGCCAGCGGCGGGCGTATTCCTTGAAGCTGTAGTCGAACAGCTCACGGCCCAGCACGGTCTCGCGCAGGATGACCAGGGCGGCGGCCGGCTTGGCATAGCTGTTGGACCCGAACTGCAGCAGGCTGTCGGACTGGACCATGATCGGCACCTGGTCCTTGCTGACCATGTATTCGACGATGCTGCGCGGCTCGCCGCGCCGGGCCGGGAACTTCTCGTCCCACTGCTGCTGGGCCTGGAACTGCAGGAAGGTGTTCAGACCCTCGTCCATCCAGGTCCACTGGCGTTCGTCGCTGTTGACGGTCATCGGGAACCAGATGTGGCCGACCTCGTGGATGATCACCCCGATCAGCCCATATTTGGCGCGGTCGGTGTAGGTCAGGGCGCCGGTCTTCTTGTCCTTGATCGGGCGCGGCCCGTTGAAGGTGATCATCGGGTATTCCATACCCCCGACCGGCCCGTTCACCGACTGGGCGACCGGATAGGGGTAGGGGAAGGCGAAGTCGCCGTAGACCCGGATCGTGTGGGCGATGGACTTGGTCGAGTAGGCATCCCAGAGGGGGCGCGCCTCCTTGGGATAGAAGCTCATCGCCATGACCAGCGGCTGGTCGGCATCGTTCTGCTTCACGCCCTGCGCGTCCCAGATGAACTTGCGGCTGGAGGCGAAGGCAAAGTCGCGGACGTTGTCGGCCGTGAACCGCCAGGTCTTGGTCGCGGTCGCCTTGCCCTTTTCGGCCGCTGCCGCCTCGGCCGGGGTGACGATGTAGATGGGCTCCGGCGCGGTCTTCGATCGCTCAAGGCGCTCGCGTTGGGCGGCGGTCAGCACCTCGTCCGGGTTCTGCAGGACGCCGGTGGAGCTGATCACATGGTCGGCCGGCACGGTCAGAGAGACATCGTAGTCGCCGAATTCGAGCGTGAACTCGCCGCCGCCGAGGAAGGCCTTGTTGTGCCACCCCTCATAGTCCGAATAGACCGCCAGGCGCGGAAACCACTGCGAGCCCAGGAACAGGCAGTTGCCGTCCTCGTCCGGCTTGGTGAAGCACTCGTAGCCGCCGCGCCCGCCGATAACCCGCGTCTCGACCATCGGGAAGGTCCAGTCCATCGAGAAGCTGAACGACTGGCCGCTCTTCAGCGGGGTGGGCAGGTCGATGCGCATCAGGCTGTCGACGACGGTGAATTTCAGCGGTCGGCCGTCGGCGCCGGTGACCTTCAGGCCCGAAAACCCGCCCTCCCAGGTCTGGTAGCGCTTGGCGCGGCGCACGGCGTTGTAGGAGATGCTCCCCGAGCCGGACACGGTCGAGGACAGCTCGGACAGGCTGTCGCGCTTGTAGTTGTTCTGGTCGAGCAGCAGCCACAGGTAGCGCATCTCGTCCGGAGAGTTGTTGGCATAGGTCACCGAGCCCGAACCCCGGATCGAACGGGCCTTCTCGTCGAGCGTGGCGGCGATCCTGTAGTCGACCTTCTGCTGCCAGTAGCGGTGACCCGGCGCACCGGCGGCGTTGCGATAGTCGGTCGGGGTCGGCCAGTCCTCGCCTTCCAGCTGGCGGAACTTGTCCTCGAAGGGCGCCTTGGTCTGGCGCAGAGGGTCGGCATGGGCCGCGCCGGCGAACGCCAGCAGGCCGAGAACAAGCACGAACAGACGCAATGGAATGATCCCTGAACAGACTAGCCCTGGCGGTTCATAGGGGGGAGGAGACCGGCTGTCCTGGCCTCGAGCGAGGATGACAGAAGTTTAATGCAGAAAAGGCGGCCCCTTGGGACCGCCTTCGCCGCCTCTGATGATCCGCGCGGGACGCAATGTCCCGGAGGCGCCGCGGAGGGCCCCACGCCCCGGCGACCACGAAGTGGCCACCGTTCACAGGCACTATTGGCCTCAAAACCGGCCGACTCAATCGCGCGGCGCGTCGGAGCGGCCGATTTGGGGAGGTGTGTGGTATCGCCACAACGAGGCGCGAGGCCGGCGACCGCTAACGAAAAAGCCCAATTGCCGCCCCAATCCGAGCAAGGGACGGCCACACCGCCTGATCAGAGTGCCCATGTCGGCTGATCGGCCACGGTCCGGATCCTGAACAGCCCCCCCCAGCCCCCCGCATCGGAAGCTAGGTCAGCCGACACCCTCCCCCACACACTCTGTTCGTTGCCGACCCGAGCCGGTGCGTCCTTCGACACGCCCGCTGCGCCGGCTGCTCAGAATGACGGCCCGGGGTGCAGCCCAAAAAAAGGCCAGTCATGCCGAGCAGCGGGCGTGTCGAAGCACGCAGCGAACCCCGTTCATCTGCCTGAACGCCAGACAACGAACGGCTCAGGTTCGTTTCAGGACCCAAATGTTGATCTCCATCTCAGCGTTGTCACCCCGGCAGCGCGACCAAGCAGATGGAGAGTACCCCATGAAGAAGATGCTGATGGCGGTCGCGGCTGTTGCGACCCTTGGAACCGCTGCCGCGGCCATGCCGGCCGCGGCCCAACCCTATGGCGGCGGCTACGGCGGCGGCTACGGCGGTGGTTACGGTCACGGAGGTGGTGGTGGCGGTGGCGGGATCAACGCCCGCCAGGACGAGATCCAGGACCGCATCGCCCGCGCCGAACGCAAAGGCCGCCTCAATCACCGCGAAGCCCGCCGCCTGCGTGAGCAGCTGTGGGAGATCAAGCGGATCGAAGCCCGCTATCGTTACGATCGCCACCTGAGCCGCTGGGAACGGTCGGACCTCGACCAGCGCCTCGACCGGCTGGCCTGGCGGTTGCGCCAGGAAGTCCGCGATGACGACTACGGCTATGGCGGCGGCCCGCGCCCGCGCTGGTAGCCGACCGGAGATGGGCCGCCGTCAGCCCTGATGACGGCTCCTGATGACACTGCCTTGACCCCGGGGTTCGCCCCCGGGGTCATTATTATGCGGTCGCCCGATGACGTCAGTCTTCCTTCGAGGCCACGTCGCCAGGGCAGGGGTGATGCGGCGGCTGATCGACACCGAGGATCTGGGCCATCACCTTTTTCGGCGCCGCCAGCACCGATCTGTCGGGTCTGTCCGGTGGCGGTTCTGGCGCCTTTAGCTTCGCCCCGGTTGTCAGCCTGCCGATCTTCGACGGTGGTGCGAACTCGATAAATCTCAAGGTTGCAGAGGTGGGCCACGAGGTTGCACTCGCCCAATATGCGAAAACTGTCCAGACCGCCCTTCGCGAGGTGTCCGACGCGCTGGCCACCCAAACGACGATCAATAGGCGACTGGAAGCGGCCACTCGCCTTTTGATCGCCGCCCAGGACGCGGAAAGGCTTTCAAGAATCCGCTATGTGCAGGGGATAGATAGCTATCTGGTCTTGCTAGATGCCCAGAGAAGCAGATACAGCGCTGGTCAGGCTTTGGTTGCGCTATGGCTTGTGAGGGCGCAAACTTCAGCCGGCTTGTACAAGGCGTTGGGGGGGCGGAGCGACAGCCTGATCTGACACCGACATTCGAATCCTGCCTGGGTCCCCCCCAATCCGACCTGAGGCAGGCGTCATGGCGCATCCCCCCGCGCCCTGACAAGAAGGGGCGCACCAACCCCCCGGTGCGCCCCTTCGCCTTGTCTGGGATCCGCTGTCTTCGCCAAACACGGTTTTCGAAAAATAACCCAGAGTTGTCGAGCCGGGGGCGACGACTCTACGTGCATCATTTGCCGATGTGGGCGATCGAGGCGATCTCGACGAGGAAGTCCGGCCGCACAAGGCCGCAGACGATGCAGAACCGGGCCGGCTTATCGCCCGGAAAATACTCCGCATAGACCTTGTTCATGGCCGCGTAGTCGGCCCAGTCCTTCAGGAAGATGTGGTTCATGGTGACATCGTCCATGGTCCCGCCGGCCATCTCGATCACCGACTTGATGGTCTCCAGCACCTGCCGCGTCTGGCCCTCGGCGTCGCCGACGTGGGCGACATTGTTGTCCTTGTCGAAGGCCAGCGTGCCGGAAACGTAGACCACGCCGTCGGCGAGCGTGCCGGGCGAGAAGGGGGCGATGGGGGTGACGGTCCCGGGCGGGGTGATGACGGTCTTGGGCATGATTGGCTCCGTTGCGTTGAGATCGTGCGTCCTTCGACACGCCGCTTCGCGGCTACTCAGGATGACGCGCTTTGGTGTGCTGCAATAATGTTCGTCATCCTGAGTAGCGCCCGTGAGGGCGCGTGTCGAAGGACGCAAGGATGGCTCAGCTTCCCGGCAGCGCCTGACGGATCGCCCCGCAGAAGTCGGCCGTGTTCGACACCCAGCCGAAGAATTTCTCGACGTTGTAGACCGTGGCCTCCTGCAGGAACGCCGGTCCCGCCTGATGCACGGCGTCTTCCAGCATGACGCTGAAGTATTCCAGATGGAACGCATCGCGCAGGGTCGATTCCACG
>JBILYE010000166.1:0-8271 GCA_044377925.1 Caulobacter sp.
GCGATACGGCCGACATGATCCTGGCCGAGGCGGCCGAGGACCTGATCGCCGAGGCCCTGTCTTGAACGCCCAGACCCTGCGCGAGCGATCCTTCGCCATGAGCCCGTGTGGCGGGGTCGCCATGGCCATCCACGGACACCCGGTGGTCATGCGCCACAGCGGCGCCCTTTGGCTGCCGGTCGAACGGATGCTGATCGTCGCTGATCTCCACTTCGAGAAAGGCAGCGCCTATGCCGTGCGCGGTCAGCTCCTGCCGCCCTACGACACGATCGAGACCCTGACCCGCCTGGAGGCAGAGGTCGCCGCCACGGCGCCGTCAGTCCTGGTCTTCCTCGGCGACAGTTTCCATGACGGCCGCGCCGAAGATCGCCTCGCCCCCCTGGTGGCCGACCGCATCGCCGCGCTGGCTTCGGGCCGCAGCCTGATCTGGGCGGTGGGCAATCACGACGAGGAGGGCCCCCGAGCCCTGCCCGGCGAGCTCGCCGATGAACTCAAGGTTGGAACCCTCATTTTCCGCCACGAACCTCAGGGCGGCCGACAGCCCGGCGAGATCGCAGGCCATCTGCACCCCTGCGCGCGGCTGGTCGGCCGGGGGCGCGCGGTGCGTCGCCGCTGCTTCGCCACCGATGGCGAGCGGATCATCCTGCCGGCCTTCGGGGCCTATGCCGGCGGGCTCAACATTCGCGACAAGGCCTACGCCGGAATGTTCAGCGGCGCGCCGCTGGCGGTGGCGCTCGGCAAGGACCGGGCGCACCCGCTCAGCTGGTCCATGCTCGGCGGCGACTGACGACCCTCCGTGGACTGACAATCTCGTTCAGGTCCATAGCTATACGCCGTCATCCCGGGCGTAGCGTAGCGGAGAGCCGGGCCCCGGGGGCCACCATCCAGCCCGTGGCCCCTGGGTCCCGGGTCGCCCTGCGGGCGCCCGGGATGAGGAACAGGGTTTGATGACAATCGACCCCGACAGCGGGCGATCCGCTCCGGGCCTACTGCGCGTAGATCGCCAGCGTCGAAGAGCTCTGGGCGTCCATCTTGCCGGTGACCGGCAGGCCCTTGTCCTTCTGGTAGGCCCGAAGGGCGCCCTCGAGCGCCGGGGAAGAGCGACCGTCCTGGGGACCCTGGTAGTAGCCAAGCCGGGACAGGGCCCGCTGGGCCTGGGCCGCCGTGCCTACCGTCGGCGCAGCCGCCATCAGCTTGGCCGAGGGGTTGGCGGCGGCGGCGCGATAGCCGAACGCGGCGCGCTCGGCGCCGGTGCGGGCCTGAGGCGAGAGGTCGCTCTTGATGCGCTCAGCACTCGATTTTGCTTCGGCGTCGCCGGCCCGGCCGGCGATCAGGTACCACTTGTAGGCCTCGGCCGTGTTCTGGGTGACGCCGGAGCCGATCTCGTAGAGCTTGCCGAGATTGTACTGGCTGTCGGTCAGGCCAAGGTCGGCGGCGCGCCGGAACCATTGGGCGGCCGTTGTCTGGTTGGTCGCCCCGCCAGTGCCCTCGAAATAGTAGAGGCCTAGGTTGTGCATGGCCTTGCGCTCACCGCCCTCGGCGGCGCGCTCGGTCCAGCGGCGGGCTTCGGCGGCATTTTTGGCCAGGCCGCCCTCGCCGTTCTCATAGAGTTTGGCGAGATAGAACTGGGCGGGGGCATAGCCCTGGTTGGCCGACTTGCGCAGGGCGTCAAGACCGCCCGGCTGCTTGGCCTCGACCTTGCGCACGGCGTCGCCGAACAGGGCGGCGGCGGACGGAGCGGTGGTCGGCGGGGTCGGTGCGGCGGCTGCCGGCGGGGCGACGGCCGGGTCAGCCAGATCCGGCGCCAGAGCCATGGCGACGCGCGGGCCGGTGGTCAGCGCCGGAGTCGTATCGGCCTCGGCGACCATGATTTCCTGGCCGTCGGCTTCCTGGATCTGCAGGCCCCGGGCGATGCGCTCGCCCATGGCGCCATCGGCGCCGCCATTGAGGATGACGATGCCGGTAGCGGCCGCACCGCCAAACGCCAGAACCCCCATGATGGCCATGGTGGTCATCATGGTCGAGCTGGCCGGCTTCTTCGGAGCCTTGGCGCGACTGCCGAACAGGCCCTTGCGGGCCGGTTTTGCGGTCGCGGGCGCACTGGCTGTACCGCCGGCGCTGCGGGCGGCGGCGCGGGCCTGTTCGATCACTTCGCGGGTGCTCAAGGGGCGGCCGGGCTCGGCCTCGAACACCGGGGCGGGCGCCGTGTCGAACTCGAGGCCTTCGTTTTCGTCTTCGATGGCGACGAACTCGTCGGCGGCGTCGAAGTCCGAGTCAGAGAAGCCGGACGGCCCGGCGTCGCGGGACGGGAAGTCGTCGAAGCCCGGCTCGGCGGGGCCGAAGGACGCCGGCTCGAAGGCGCGCGGAGCAAAAGCGTCGTCGGGTATGGCCTGGCCGCGGGTCGGGAAGGGATCGGGCGCGAACGGGTCCATGCCCTGCGCCTCGGCGCGACGCACGACCGGAGCCGGAGCCGGAGCCGCAGCCGCCGGCGCCGCGGCTGTGACCGAGTCCGTGATCCGGCGTGTCGCGCTGGTCATCGAGGCGTCGATCTTTTCACGCGCCTCATCCAGCAGGCGGGCGGTGCGTTCCTCGCTCTGGCGGATGCGTTCGGCGAGGTCCGTCGACACCCGTTCCTGGCGCTGGCTGATCCGCTCGGTCACCCGGGCGACCTGTTCGCCGACGTCGTCGATAGCCTGGGCGCTGCGGCGCTCGCTGTTGGCGATGCGCTCGCTCAGACGCTCGGTGATGCGGGCGATCTCGACGCCGAGACGCTCCAGCGCCTGGGCCTGGCTTCCGTCGTTGTGGGTCAACCGTTGCTCGACCAATCCCGCGATCCGCGACACTTCGCTGCCGACGTTCTCGACGGCCTGGGCGCTGCGGCCCTCGACCGATTGCACCCGGCGGCTGAGGTTGTCGGCCATGCTGACCATCTCCCGGCCCATCCGCTCGATGGCCATGGCCGAACGCTGCTCGGCGGCATGGACGTGGGCGGTCATTTCCCCGAGCTTCTGCTCGACCCGGCCGAAGCCGCCGTCCGACGCGCGGCGCAGCTGCTCCGCCATCTCCTGACGGACCTGCTCCAGGCGGGCGTTCAGGCCGTGCGACAGGGTCTGCAGGGCGGCGGTGTTGTCCGCCCCCTCAACCTTGCGCAGCCGGCCGTCCAGCTTGACGAAGCTGTGGCCGAGGTCGCGGATGGCGGCGTTGGTCTGGGTCTCGGCGGCCTCGAGCCGGCCCAGGACCCGGGCGGCGACCTCGTCGGCGAGGGCGGCGGTATCAGGCGCTGAGCCGCCGGATTCCAGGGCCGCGACCTTGGCTTCGAGGGCGGCGATGGCTTCGCGGCTCCGGGCCTCGGTGTCGTAGACAGCGCTGGCGACCTTGCCGACCGAGCCTTCCAGAGCCCGCAGGGCCTCGGCAGAGCGCGGGCCGGTGCTTTCGGCTTCGATGCGGCGCAGGCGCTCGATCGCGCGGGCCTGTTCGGTGCGGATCTCGTCGACCGCGCCCTCGAAACGGGCAGCCACGGAAATCTGTTCGCGCTCGGCGCCTTCCAGGCGGCTGAGGGCGCCGCGCACCGACTGGTCGATGCCCGTGATGGCCAGGGTCGAACGCTGCTCGGCCGCCTCGATGCGGCTGGTCAGCCGTTCGATGGCGTCGGTCACCTTGCCGACCTCGTCGGCGGGGTGATGCACGGCTTCCAGCCGGGCCGGAGCATCGGCGCGCGGATGGGGAATGATGGAGGGATCGGCGGCTTCCGGCTCCGTCGACGGCGCATCGCCCTCGACGATCATGTGGTTCAGCCACTCGCCCAGAGTCATGCCGGAGCGGCGCGCGAGATCCTTCGCGATCTCCCTCGCCTTGGGGTCGATACCCTTAACGCTCCAGGGCGCCCCCGCCGTCATTCGAATCGTTCTCCCGGCACTTAGGTTCGAACGCTAGCCAGCGATCTGTTGTGTGTAAACGCGAGGTTAACGCTATATCTAGCGTTGGCCTCGATATCCTGTGGACGGATGGCCGCGTCACCCGTTTCGGGGCCCACCTTCGCGCTCAACGTGGTTAACAAGACCTTTCCAGGCGCACTCCTGTGGCCCGCAATCCCCCTGCCGCGCTGAAACATCGCGGCCCTCTTGCGTCAGCCAACGGCGCGTTCCATCTGGGGTCCCATGACAATGAGCGTGACTCTGATCATGTTGGCCAGCCTGGCGGCTCTGACGCTGTTCGCGGGCTGGCGCGGGTCGCTTCCACCGAATTTTGTGAAAGGGCCGCGGATGATCCCCTGGCGGCCGCTGATGATCTGCTTCGCCGCCGGCACGGCCCTGACCGGCGTCCATCTGGCCGCCTTGCTGGGCCTTGTGGTTACTCGCTAGGCGTCCTTCTTCGACCGTCCCATCACGCCGGCCATGCCGCCGGAGGTCAGAAGGCCGATGTCGGCCAGCAGGAACGGGACCTGCCATTTATGCGGGCAGGCGATGTAGCGGGGTCGCCAGAGCGGGTCGTACTTGTCCTTGTACCGCCGCACCCCGCGGAAATTGTAGAAGTCCTCGCCCCGCTCGAAGAGCAGCCGGCCGACCCGGCTGAGGATGGGGGCCAACGGGCGGTCCTCCAGTCCGGCCAGGGGCGCGACGCCGAAATCGAAGGCCAGATAGCCCTGCTCCCGGCCCCAGGTCATCAGCTCGACGAACAGGAAATCCATGATGTTCTTGGGCGCCTCGGGCCCATAGCGCATCAGGTCCATCGACAGGCTGGACTTGTTGGCCGTCGGCCAGAGGGTGGCGAAGGCGACGATCTCGCCCTCGACCCGCACCAGAGCCACCGGGAACTCCTCCACGTAGCGCGGAATGAAACCGCCCAGGCTGAAGGCCTTCTCGCCGCCCGCATGGTCTGCCAGCCAGGCGTCGGAGATACGCTCCAGCACCGGCATCGGCGCGGTCCCTGGCGCCACCACCTCGAACGTGGCGCCCGCCTCGCCGGCCTTGCGCCAGTTACGGCGCAGGACCTCGCGGCGTCGGCCGGCCAGTGAGAAGTCGGCCAGCGGCACCCGGGCGCTTTCGCCGGTCTTCTGGATGAAGAAGCCCAGCTCGACCACGTCGGCCAGGTCTTCAGGCTCCAGGCCATAGGCGCAGGGCCGGGCGGCGTGGGCGTCGGCCATTTCGCGGAAGCGCCAGAGCAGCTCCAGGTGCTCGTCCCGGCGCCCGACCGGCGGACCCATCGACACCCAGCTGCGCCCGCGCACACCGAACATCAGGAAGGTCTCGCCGCTTGCCGAGAACAGGAACCGCTTGTCGCCCAGCAGGGCCAGGTTGGACTCCGGCTCGGCGCTCTCGGCGCTCGCCAGGATGGCGCGGACGCGGGCGAAGTCCGGGTCATCCTCGCCGGCTACGGCGGGGGTGGCGGCGGTGGCGAACAGTCGCCACAGGCCGATGCAGAGCAACAGCACGCCGGCCCCGATGGAACTGCGGATGGCGCGCTCGACATCGGCGTCGAACATCATCCGCCAGACCTGGCGGTCGCCATAGTCGACATTGCTGAACGACCACCAGCCGATCAGCCCGGCCCCGGCCACAGCGGCGGCGGCCGAGAGCAGCCAGCCGGGGGTGATCTCCATCCGGGTCAGCCGGGCGGTGCGGGTGAAGGCGGCCCGGAACGGCGCGACCACCAGCAGCAGCAGCACCAGGATGCCGGTCTCCTCGAGATTGACCCCCTTGAGCGGGGCCAGCGCCGCCGAGACCAGCAGGCAGGCCACCGTCGCCGCCCAGGCTGCGCCCAGCCGCGCCCTCAGGCCAAAGGCCAGCAGGATGAGAAACAGCCCCAGCAGCGAGGAGGCGAAATGGCTGGCGTCGATGATCGCCGGCTCGCTCAGCCGCAGCAGGAAGCTGAGGCGCTCCGGATCCGTCGGCGTCGCCCCGGAGGCCAGCAGCAGGAAGCCGCCAAACAGGGCGGCCGCCGCCGACAGGGTCGGGGCGATGGCAAGGGCGGCGGTGCGGATCTCGGAGGTGCGCATGAGACCGCCAACGCTTAGCCGGTGTCGCGGCCTGAGAGCTAGTCCTCGAAGACCGGCGCCCGCTTCTCCATATTGGCCATCACCGCCTCGATGTTGCCGCGAGAGCCGATCAGCGCGCTTTGTTCGACGCTTTCGGCCAGCAGGATGGCGTGCTGGTCGCCGTCGGCCATCAGGTTGAGCAGCCGCTTGTTGGCGCGAATGGCGGCCGGATTTTTCGTCGCGATCTCCCGGGCCGTGGCCAGCGCCTCGGCGCGGGGATCAGCGCAGACGCGGGTGGCGATGCCCAGGGTGAAGGCTTCCTCGCCGCTGAAGATGCGCCCCGTGTAGCTCAGGTCCCGCGCCACATCGTCCCGGATCAGGCCGCGCAGCAGGGCGATCCCGGCCATGTCGGGCACCAGGCCCCATTTGATCTCCAGCACGGCCATCTTCGTATCCGGCGCCACAAACCGCATGTCGGCGCCCAGAGTCAGCTGGAAGCCGCCGCCCAGCGCCACGCCATGGACGGCGGCGATCACCGGCACGGGAATGTCGCGCCAGATCAACGCCGCGTTCTGGGCCCGGTTGGCGCCGCTCTCGGTGCGCGGGGTATCGACCAGGCCGGTCCCGCCGCTGCGCTCGCCGGAGGCCATCTTGCCGAAGTTGCCCATGTCCAGCCCGGCGCAGAAGGCCTTGCCCTCCCCCGACAGCACCACGGCCCGCACGCCCTTTTCGGTCTTCAGCCGATCACCGGCCGCGATCAGGGCGGCGAACATGGCGTCGTCCAGGGCGTTCATCTTGTCGGTGCGGACCAGGCGCACATCGGCGACGCCGTCCTGGATGTCGATGGTGACGCGATCATTGGCGGGTTCGGTCATGGTGTCCTCCTGTTGCGGGCAGACTGAAGGAGGTTCCGCAACGGTCGGCAAGAGGCCGTTTCACAACCCGCACGCCGCCCGGCGAGGACGGGACTACCGCTTCACCGCCACCCAGACCACATGGCTGGCCTTGCGCCGCCCTGGGCCGGCCTTCACCCGCACCTCATCGACCGCGAACCCCGCCGCCCGCACCCGCTTGCTGAAAGGCGCATGCGGCGCCGAGGACCACACAGCCAGCACGCCGCCCACCTTGAGCGCCGCCCGCGCCGCCGCCAGTCCCGCGTTGTCGTAGAGACTGTCATTGGCCCGCCGGGTCAGCCCCTCGGGTCCATTGTCGACGTCGAGCAGGATGGCGTCCCACACCCCCTCCCCGCGGATCTGTTCGCGCACGTCGCCGACCGCGACCGTCACCCGCGTATCGTCAAGGCAACCGCCATAGACCGCCGCCATCGGTCCCCGCGCCCAGTCCACGACCTGGGACACAAGCTCTCCGACGACGATCCGCGCCTCCGCCGGCCAGGCGGCCAGCGCCGCCCGCAGGGTGAACCCCATCCCCAGCCCGCCGATCAGCACCCGCTGTCCCGGCCGCCCCGCCAGCCGCTCGGCCGCCAACTCGGCCAGCGCCTCCTCAGAGCCGCTGAGGCGGCTGTTCATCAACTCGATGCCGCCCTCGGCCATGATCGAAAACTCATGGCCGCGCTGCATGAGGCGCAGGCTGCCGCCGCCGCCGGGCATGGTCGCGGTGTCGAGGTGAATCCAGGGGATCATGCGCCTTCGTATAGGGGCGGCGCGGCCATCCGAAAAGCGCCGCGCACGGGTCAATTTTCGCCAAGATTTCAGGGCCTATATGCAGGCCACCGCCAATATTTCTTGCTTTTGGGCTGTGAAAAACGCACCCTGTGTCTTCGCATGTCGATCCAGTTTTTCGGATCGATGATCTGAAAACGACTTCGTTTCGCCGGCTGGACCTTCTGATTTTCTGGCGCGTTGCGTTGATGGCGTGAGGTTTTATCCCCCCGCCCGCTGCCATATCCCTCTCAAGGACCCTGATGAAAAACGCCCTGGGCGATACTTTCGCCGACCGCCAGAAGACCGCCGCCGAAGCCAAGGCCGCCCTGCTTGCCCGTTTCAAGCCCAAGCCCACCGTCACCGACCCGGCCCTGAAACCCCGCGCCGAAAAGAAGGCCGAGGAGCTGGCCCGCGTCCGCGAAGAGCGCATCGCCGAAAAGGCCGCCAAGAAGCAGGCCCAGGCCGACGCCGCCGCCGACGCTGAAGCCGCCCGCCTCGCCGATGAAGCCGCCGCCCTCGACGCCAAGCGCGGCGAGCGCAAGGAACGCAAGGCCCTGACCAAGGCAGAGGCCCAGGCCGCCCGAGACGCCAAATACGCGGCTCGCAAGGCGCGACGTTAGGCGCGTTCCCCAC
>JBILYE010000167.1:0-8254 GCA_044377925.1 Caulobacter sp.
TCCCGATGATGGCCAGGGCCATGTCCTTGGCGGTGACGCCGGGGCCAAGCTGGCCGTCGACGGTGACGCGCATGTTCTTCGACTTGGCCTGGCGCAGGGTCTGGGTGGCCAGGACGTGCTCGACCTCGCTGGTGCCGATGCCCTGGGCTAGCGCCCCGAACGCGCCGTGGGTCGAGGTGTGGGAGTCGCCGCAGACGACGGTCATGCCCGGCTGGGTGCGTCCCTGCTCGGGGCCGACGACATGGACGATGCCGTTGCGGATGTCGCCCATGGGGAAATACTCGATCCCGTGGTCGATGACGTTGCGGCCCAGGGTCTGCAGTTGCAGGCGGGCTTCCGGGTCCTCGACGGCGTCGACGCCGAGCGCCTGGCCGATGGTCGGGGTGTTGTGGTCGGCGACCGCCAGGGTGCGATCGGGCCTTCGGACCTTGCGGCCGGCGGCCCTGAGACCGGCGAAGGCCTGCGGGGTCGTCACCTCATGGATGAGGTGCAGGTCGATGTAGAGGACTGTCTCGCCACCGTCCTGAGCGACAGCGTGAGCGTCCCAGATCTTGTCGTAGAGGGTCTTGCCGGCCATAGCGGCGATGTAGGACGGGGCAGGGCGGTCCGTCCATAGCGGCGCAACAAAAGTGCGCCAAAACCCTCGATCGGCATAGCCACGGGGATGGAAGTTGCCCGCCGGGCATCATGACAAAACCGACAGGTGACAGGGCCCGCGAACCGTGAAGACTGCGGCGACCAGAATTCCGGAGTCGCCACCGTGTCCCAACTGCTCGTCAGCCGCCGCCTCGCCCTGGCCGGTCTCGTTCTCGCCGGCCCCCTGAGCCAGATCTCCCTGGGTGGGCCGGCGTTCGCCCAGGACAGTGTGGACGCGAAGTTCACCGCCTTTCTTGACGCCTGTTTCGACGAGAGCGTGGCGCTCAGCCCGGAGTTCATGACCTCGCTGGGGCTGAAGACCGACTACGGCAAGCTGGACGACTATACCGACGCCGGGGCCGACAAGGGTCTGGCCCTGTCGGAAGACCAGCTGAAGCGGATGAAGGCCGGGTTTTCCTTCGACAAGCTGAACGGTCAGTCGCAGATCAGCTGGCGTCTGTTTGAACAGTCGGTCGAACGGGCGCGCGAGGCGGTGCGCTGGCGACACCACTTCTACCAGGCGACGACGAACGGCAGCCCGGCGGGCGACATTCCGATCTTCCTGATCAACAACCACCGGGTCGACGGCATCGGCGACGCCGAGGCCTTCATCAGCCGGATCAAGGATGCGAAGCGGGTGATGACCGAGGTGTCGGACTCGATCCGGACAGCGGCCGCCAAGGGCATCGTGCCGCCGGCCTTCACCTTCGGCCCGGTCGAGAAGGACGCGCTCAACGTCCTGGAGGGCCAGCCCTTCAGCGGGAGCGAGGACAGCGCGGTCTGGGCCGACTTCAAGGAGAAGGTCGGCAAGCTTTCCCTGCCGCAGGGCGACAAGGACCGCCTGCTGGCCGAGGGCAAGGCGGCGCTGACCGGGCCGTTCCGTGAGGGTTACGACATCTTCCTGAAGACCCAGAAGGACGTGCAGCCCCTGGCCAGAGGCAACAACGGCGCCTGGGCGCTGCCCGACGGTCAGGCCTATTACGCCTTCCGCCTTAAGGGTTCGACGAGCACCGACATGACCGCCGAAGAGATCCATCATCTGGGGGTGAAGAACCTCGAGCGGATCCAGAGCGAGATGCGGGCCATCATGGCCAGGGTCGGGTTCAAGGGCTCGCTGCAGGACTTCTTCAAGACCATCAAGACCGACCCGAAGTACCAGTACCCCAACACCCCCGAGGGCAAGGCCCAGTACCTGGCCGACGCCAAGGGCTACGTGGCCCAGGTGATGAAGGACGCGCCGAGATACTTCCTCCGCCTGCCCAAGGCGCCGCTCGAGGTGCGGGCGGTCGAGGAATGGCGGCAGGAGACCGCTTCGGTGGCCTTCTACAACCGGCCGACGCCGGACGGTTCGCGGCCGGGCATCTTCTACGTCAACCTGGCCGACATGACCCAGGTGCTCAAACCCCAGATCGAGGGCATCGCCTATCACGAGGGCGCGCCGGGTCACCACTTCCAGATCGCCCTGGCCCAGGAGCTCCAGGGCCTGCCGAAGTTCCGCAAGTTCGGCGGTTACGGCGCCTACATCGAGGGCTGGGGGCTGTACTCCGAGCGGCTGGGCAAGGAGATGGGCTACTACGTCGACCCGATCAGCGACTTCGGCCGTCTGAGCCTGGAAGCCTGGCGGGCGGTGCGGCTGATCACCGACAGTGGCATGCACGCCATGAAGTGGAGCCGCGAGAAGGCGATCGACTTCTTCCGCGAGAACTCGATGCTCAGCGAGCGGGATATCGTCAAGGAGATCGAGCGCTACCTGTGCAACCCGGGTCAGGCGACCAGCTACATGGTCGGCCAGCAGAAGATCCTGATGCTGCGGGACAAGGCGAAGGCGGCCCTGGGGCCGAAGTTCGACATCCGCGGCTTCCACGATGCCGTGCTGAAGGACGGGGCGTTGCCGCTCGATGTGCTGGAGCAGCAGGTGGACGCTTACGTCGCGGGGGCGAAGTAGGGCGCCAAGTTCCTCCCCCACTCGGGGGGGGTGGCAGCGGCGCAGCCGCTGACGGAGGGGGTCACCGCTCAAGCCGGCGGGTAACCTGCTCGAAGCTGAACCGCCGGTGGGGACCCCCTCCACCACGCGCGTATTCGCGCGCGGTCCCCCTCCCCCGATGGGGGAGGAACTGCGAAAAAGAAAAAGGCCCCGCCGTTTCCAGCGGGGCCTTTCCAATTTCAGTCCGAAGACCGGTCGGCTTATTCGCCGGCGGTTTCGACCACTTCCTTCCTGGCGCCCATGGCGCGTTCGGCGATCCGGGCCGACTTACCGCGACGGTCGCGCAGGTAGTAGAGCTTGGCGCGACGGACGACGCCGCGACGCTTGACTTCGATGCTTTCGATCATCGGCGACATGATCGGGAAAACCCGTTCAACGCCTTCGCCGAAGCTGATCTTGCGGACGGTGAAGCTCTCGTGGAGCCCGGCGCCCTGACGGCCGATGCAGACGCCTTCGTAGGCCTGCACGCGCTCGCGGTCGCCTTCCTTGATCTTGACGTTGACCCGCAGGGTGTCACCAGCCTGGAAATCGGGGGTCTTGCGCATCTGGGCGAGACGCTCGGTCTCTTCTTTTTCCAGTTGCTTGATAATGTTCGCAGCCATCTCGTTACTCCAATTATTTCTGAGGCTTACCCTTGTGGGCGCCGTTTGCCTGTAAGTTGGCGAGGTGGGCTGACCAGAGGTCGGGCCGTCGCTCGCGGGTCGTCAGTTCTCTCATCTCCTGCCGCCAGGCCGCGACCCGCTTGTGGTCGCCGCTCAACAGCACCTCGGGGATATCCAGTCCTTCGAACGTCCGCGGTCGCGTGTACTGCGGATGCTCGAGGAGACCGTCCTCGAAGCTTTCTTCCTTGAGGCTGTCCGCCTGCCCGAGAACCCCCGGGACAAGACGAACACAGGCCTCGATCGCCACCATTGCCGCCGCCTCGCCACCGGCCAGGACCGCGTCTCCGACGGAGACTTCCTCGAACCCCCGGGCGTCAAGCACCCGCTGGTCCACCCCCTCGAACCGGCCGCAGAGGACGATGATCCCCGGCGCCTCGGCCCACTTCGAAACCCGCGCCTGGGTCAGGGGCTGACCCCGGGCGCTCATACACAAAAGCGGCCGTCCCGCAGTCTCAACGCTGTCGAGCGCCGCCGCGATTACGTCCGCCTTCATCACCTGTCCAGGACCGCCACCCGCGGGGGTGTCGTCGAGGAAGCCGCGCTTATCCTTGGAAAAGGTCCGAATGTCCACTGTTTCAAGGCGCCACAGGTCGGATTCACGCCAGGCGGTCCCGATCAGGCTGACGCCCAGCGGGCCCGGGAAGGCCTCGGGGAACATGGTCAGGACGGTGGCGGTGAAGGGCATGGGGCGGGGCGTATAGCTCAAAGGCGCGGCGGAGTCGAAGTGCGTCCTTCGACACGCCCGCTATCGCGGGCTACTCAGGATGACGAACACCTATGAAGCACACCCAACATCGTCATCCTGAGTAGCGGCCGCAGGCCGCGTGTCGAAGGACGCAACATCAGTTCGGCGCCAGGTCCAGATTGAACTTCTCGGCGAAGTCCGGGTGCGGCGGGGTCGGCCAGCGGTACTCGGCGAAGACGTCGGCCATGCAGACGGCGACCTGGTCCTCAGAGTCCCGGTCCACGCGGTCGAACTTGCCGTCCTTGAAGCTGACCACCAGCGAGAAGCTCATCCGGCGGCGCAGCGAGCTGGAATAGCAGCGATCGAACAGGGCCGTCGTCTTGGGCTTGAGGAAGGGGTCCATCTTCTGGTCGCGCCACTCGGCGGCCTTGGGATCGTCCTTGTATTTGTCGGCGCGGGCCAGGGATTCGCCGTAGGCGAGGCCTGAGCCGGACTGGAACATCAGGGCGAGGGACAGGGCGGAGGCGGTCAGCATCGGGCGGCTCTAGGCGCCAACCATGGCGCCACGGCGGCGGACCAGGCGCAGGATCACGAACAGCAGGAAGCCGACCGGGCCGAAGAACAGGGTCAGCAGCAGGATCGGGGTCAGCAGCCAGGGCGACACCCCCTCGGCATCGCCTGTGCGGCTGATCCAGCCGCCGACGAACATGTCGAAGGCCAGATAGTGAACCCAGGCGACGAGCAGCATGTTCGGCTGGGCGAACAGGGTCTGGATCCCCTGCAGCGTGCTCATGTCACCCTGCGCGCCGCCGAGGTTCATGGCCAGCATGATCAGGTAGGTGAGCGCGAACAGGGCCGGGACGATGTAGCCGCACAGGGGATCGGCCCAGCCGCGCATCGGCTTGATGAACCGCGCGAGGATCATCACCAGCCAGAAGGCCATCGCGATCCAGTTCGCCGCCAGATAGCCGTTGGCCGCCATCGTCCCCTCCATCCTTGCTGTTGTCGCCAGACTGGCGCCGGATCGGCCTTCCGTCGAGCCGCTTGCCGCTCCGGCCATGCGGGCCTATTGCACCGCATCATGCAAGACGCCGAAAACCTGATCGCCACCCTGGCCCTAGAGCCGATCGAGATGAACCTGTTCCGGGGCGTGTCGCCCAACGAGGGGTTCCCGCGCATCTTCGGCGGGCTGGTCATCGCCCAGGCCCTGTTGGCCGCCTATGAGACGGTCGAGGACCGGGTCTGCCACTCGCTGCACGCCTACTTCATCCGGCCGGGCGATGTGAACATCCCGGTGCTGTACGAGGTCGACCGCTCGCGCGACGGCGGCACCTTCACGACCCGGCGGGTCATCGCCATCCAGAACGGCAAGCAGATCTTCAACCTGGCTGCCTCCTTTCAGGTGGTCGAGGACGGGCTGGAGCACCAGTCGCCGATGCCCGAGCATCCCGATCCGGAGTCGGTGAAGACCGAGCTCGACCAACTGCTGGCCAAGTTCGGCGACAAGCTGCCCGAGAAGATGAAGGCGCAGATGAACCGGCCGCGCCCCATCGACCTGCGCTGGCCCGATCCGCAGCACATGTTCAAGCCGGTCCCCAAGCCGCCCCGCAAGCAGGTGTGGATGCGGGCCAAGATGCCGATCGGCCCGGAAGTGAAGCTACAGCAGGCCTGCCTGGCCTATGCGTCCGACATGGCCTTCATGGAGACGGCGCTGCGGGTGCACGGCCTGACCTGGCAGACACCGGGCCTGCAGTCGGCCAGCCTGGACCACGCCATGTGGTTCCACCGCCCGGTCGACTTCAACGACTGGCTGCTGTTCGACCAGGACTGCCCGAGCACGTCGCAGGGCCGCGGCTTCATCCGGGGCGAGATGTATACGCAGGATGGCCGCCTGGCCGCGTCGGTGGCGCAGGAATGCCTGATGCGGGTGAAGACGTAGGCAGTTCGGATTTCTTCCCCCCGCGTGCGGGGGGAGGACCGCTCTGGAGCATGGCGACAGAGCAGGAGGAGGGCTCCGCCCGTTCAAGGCTAGACCCCAACCGCCGGTGGGCCCGCCCCCTGGTCCGTCGCTGCGCTCCGAACCTGTCCTCCTCCCGCAAGCGGGGGGAGGAGGGTTCTAATCTTCAGTGTCCTCGCCGTCCTCCGGCCGGACCTCGATCTCCGTCGGCCGCACCACGGTGATCTTGCCGCCCGCGATGTCCACGATGGGCACAGCCTCACGCGTGAAGCTGAGGTACCAGGTCTGGCCACCCAGCGCCGGGTCGATCTCGAGGATGTCGCCGGCCCCGAAGTCCTGCACCGACTTCACCGTGCCCAGCACCTCACCCTCGGGCGTCACCGCTGACAGGCCGATGAGGTCGGCGAGGTAGAACTCGTCCTCCTCCGGTTCGGGAAGGTCGGCGCGGTCGATATGCAGGGTCAGGCCGCGCAGGGCGTCGGCCGCTTCCTTGGTGTCGATACCCTTGGCGCGGGCGACAACGCCGCCCTTGTTCAGACGGGCCGAGGTGATGGTCAGGGCCGCTGACCCGTCGGCGCGTTTCAGCTGCTTGTATTGCGTCAGGGCCAGAGGATCGGCCGTAAACGTGGCGATCCGCAGCTCGCCGCGAACGCCATGGGCGCCGCCGACCCGGCCGATGAGGAGGAGGTTGGAAGTCATGGGAGCCTTGGAACGGAAACGGACGGCCGGGGCAAGAGCGCTGTTCCTTCTCCCGCTTGCCGGAAGAAGGTGGCGGCGAAGCCGACGGATGAGGGCGGCGCCGGCCCTTCAGGCATGGAAAAGGGCAGCCCGGCAAAAAGCCGGTGCTGCCCTCATCCGAGCCCCTACGGGGCCCACCTTCTCCCGGCGAGCGGGAGAAGGAGAAGGTTTTAGCCTTCGGTCTTTTCTTCGCCGGCTTCAGCGGCCGGGGCTTCTTCAGCAGCCGGAGCAGCTTCTTCAGCGGCCGGAGCGGCTTCTTCAGCAGCGGCCTCAACGGCAGGCGCTTCTTCAGCGGCAGGCGCTTCTTCCACGGCCGGGGCTTCGACTTCCGGTTCCGGCTCGGGGGCCGGCGGGTTGGCGGCCAGTTCGGCGGCGGCGGCGGCGCGGTCTTCTTCACGCTTGGTGCGTTCAGCGGCGCGTTCCTCGGCCTTCTTGCCCGGCTTGCCCTTGGTCGGGTTGTTGCCGTGGGCCCACTGCACGAGGCCTTCCTTGGCCAGGAAGCGCGCGACGCGGTCGGTCGGCTGGGCGCCCTTCTTGATCCAGGCTTCGATCGATTCCAGCTTCAGGGTGACCCGGATCGGATCGTCCTTCTTGAGGAGCGGGTTGTAGGTGCCGACCTTCTCGATGAAACGGCCGTCGCGGGGCGAGTGGCTGTCAGCGACGACGATCGAGTAGTAGGGGCGCTTCTTGGTGCCGCCACGGGCCAGACGAATCTTCAGCATTTTAAGGCTAGTCCTTGGAGTTGGTTCAGTTTTTCTTGAACGGGTTGAACGAGGAGCCGCCACCCAGCCCGGGCAATCCGGGAAGGTTGGGCAGATTGGGAAGTGAGCCGCCGGCCGGGGCGCCGCCCATGCCGGGCAGGCCGCGGAGCTGCTTTTCGATCTCGGCCGGATCGGGCGGGGCTAGCTTGCCGCCGCCGAGGGCCTTCAGGCGATCACCACCGCCGCCACCGAGCATGGCGGCCATCTTGGCGAAGCCCTTGCCGCCGCCCTTGCTCATCATCTTGAAGGCGTCGGCCATCTGACGATGCTGCTTGAGCAGGCGGTTGACCTCGGCCACGTCGACGCCGGAGCCGGCGGCGATACGGCGCTTGCGCGAGGCGGCCAGGATGTCGGGCTTCTTGCGCTCCAGCTTGGTCATCGAGCTGATGATGGCCTGCTGGCGGCTGATCGACTTGTCGTTGAGGCCGGCCTCGGCGATCTGGCCCTTCATCTTCTGGACGCCCGGAAGCATGCCCATCAGGCCTTCCATGCCGCCCATCTTCTGCATCTGGGAAAGCTGTTCCGACAGCATGTCCAGATCGAACTGACCCTTAGCCAGCTTGCGGGCCATGGCCTCGGACTTGGCCTGGTCGAAGTCGGCGGCGGCCTTTTCGACGAGGGCGACGATATCGCCCTGGCCGAGGATGCGGCCGGCCACGCGGCGGGCGTCGAAGACGTCGAGGGCCTCGACCTTTTCGCCGGCGCCGAGGAACTTGATCGGCAGGCCGGTGACGGCACGCATCGACAGGGCCGCGCCGCCGCGCCCGTCGCCGTCGGCGCGGGTCAGGATCAGGCCGGTCAGCGGCAGGCGCTCGTGGAAGGCTTTCGCCG
>JBILYE010000168.1:0-8219 GCA_044377925.1 Caulobacter sp.
CGGATGAAGGGCGCGCCTTCGCGGGCCCCGTCGACCGGGTCCTTCAGCGCGCACTCCCACTCCAGCACGGCCCAGCCCTTGTATCCGTACTGGGCGAACTTGGAGAAGATGGCCTTGAAGTCGATCTGACCGTCGCCCAGCGACCGGAACCGTCCGGCCCGTTCCTTCCAGGGCGCGTAGCCGCTGTAGACGCCCTGGCGGCCCGTCGGCCGGAACTCGGCGTCCTTGACGTGAAACATCTTTATGCGGTCGTGGTAGAGGTCGATGTATTCCAGATAGTCCAGCTGCTGCAGCAGGAAGTGGCTGGGATCGTAGAGCAGGCAGGCGCGGGGATGGTGATCCACGCGGTCCCAGAACATCTCCACCGTCGTCCCGTCGAACAGGTCCTCGCTCGGGTGGACCTCGTAGCAGAGGTCGACCCCCACGTCCTCGAAGGCGTCCAGGATCGGCCGCCAGCGTCGCCCCAGCTCGTCGAAGGCTTCCTCGATCAGCCCGGCCGGCCGTTGCGGGTAGGGGTAGAAATAGGGCCAGGCCAGCGAGCCGGAGAAGGTCACATGGGCGTCGAGGCCCATCCGGCGCGAAGCCTTGGCCCCGAGCAGAACCTGTTCCACGGCCCAGGCCTGCCGGGCCTTCGGATTGCCGCGCACCTCGCGGGGGATGCCGCCGTCGAACATCTCGTCATAGGCCGGATGAACCGCCACCAGCTGCCCCTGACTGTGGGTCGACAGTTCGGAAACCTCGAGGCCGGCATCGGCCAGAACCCCGCGAACCTCATCGCAATAGGCATCGCTTTCGGCCGCCAGCTTGAGGTCGAACAGCCGCCGGTCCCAGGTGGGGATCTGCACGCCCTTGTAGCCCAAGCCCCCGGCCCATTCTGCGATGGACTTCAGGCTGTTGAACGGCGCCTCGTCAGAAGCGAACTGCGCCAGAAAAATCGCCGGACCTTTCACGAAGTCCTCCCGATGCCGTGTCTGTTCTTGTTGTGGCACAGCACACGACGCTTCGGCCCGCCCCGCAAGGGTCCAACGACGCCAGGCGGCGACGAAGTCTGTGAATTGTCGGGAAATCTGGAGCGGCCGGGGGGAATCGAACCCCCGACATTCAGCTTGGGAAGCTGACGTTCTACCTCTGAACTACGGCCGCATCGCCCGGATGGACCGGGGCCGCGCAACATAGCCAATTCGCCCTTCGCGGCAAGCCACTTCGCGAGGCGGGCCGGTGGTGGTTCAATGCGCCATGGGCGAGCGTTTGCGAGCATGGCTGGGACGGATGGCGCTGGGGGCGACAGTGCTCGCCGTCGCTTCGGGCGCGCCGATCAACGAGGGCGACGTTCTGCTCATCTCCAATCGTCTGCAGGCGCCGCCGATCCGGTCTCTCAGCGAGGCCGACCGTCTTGAGCAGCGTTTGCGGGCGCTGACCCTGCAGTTCCCTGGCGATGTCGGCGTCGCGGTGCGGCGGCTGGACGCCGGCTGGACGGTCAGCATCAACGGCGACCGGGCGATGCCGCAGCAAAGCGTCAGCAAACTGTGGGTGTCGATGGCCATCCTGGCGGCGGCCGACCGGGGCGAACTTGGTCTCGACGAGCGGATCACTGTCCGCAAGGAAGACCTCAGCCTCTTTCATCAGCCGATCCGCAAGTATGTCGGAGAGGCCGGCTACACCACCTCGCTGCGCAGCCTCATGGAGGGGGCGCTGCAGCAGAGCGACAACGCCGCCAACGATGCGTTGGTGAAGCGGCTGGGCGGGCCGTTCGCCGTGCAGGTGGCCATCGTCGGGCGCAACCTCGATGGCATCCGTTTTGGACCTGGCGAGCGCGACATGCAGACCGCGGCGGCGGGGCTGAGCTGGAAGCCGGAGTACAGTTTCGACCGCACCTTCTGGGACGAGCGGGAGGCGCTGCCTGCGGCGAGGCGCAAGGCAGCGCTGGACGCCTATCTGACCGATCCGCCCGATGCGGCGACGCCGCTGGGCATCGTCGAGGCCTTGAGCCGGCTGCACCGCGGCGACCTGCTGTCGGCCGGGTCGACGGCCGAGATGCTGGGCGTCATGGGCGGCAGTGTCACCGGCGGTGGACGCCTGCGTGCGGGGCTGCCGGACGGCTGGAAGCTTGCCCACAAGACCGGCACGGGCCAGGTCATGGGGTCGCTGGCCACCGGCTACAACGACGTCGGCCTGATCACGGCCCCGGATGGGCGCGTCTATGCCGTCGCGGTGATGATCGGGGCGACGCGCCAGCCGCTGAAAGCCCGGCAGGGCTTCATGGTCGGGGTAGCTCGGGCGGTAGCGGGGGAGGACGCGGCGCCGCTCCCGCCCGGTGCGACTGAGGTCGAGATCGACTAGCCGATCAGCCGGGGGCCCAGCGGGATGACAAGGGTGCAGACCAGGCCGGTGGGCAGGTGCTCCATCTGGACCTGGCCGCTGAACTCGTGCTGCACGCTGGCGGTGATCAGCCGCGAGCCGAACCCGCCATTGCCGGGTTTGGTGACCTCCGGGCCGCCGCGTTCGCGCCATATCAGGGTCAGGCTGTGGTCGCCATCGAGGGTCCACATAACTTCGACCTGACCCTCCGGTTTTGAAAGGGCCCCGTGCTTGACCGCATTGGTGGACATCTCATGCAGGATCATGCTCATGGTCACTGCGGCGTTCGGCGCCAGGCTGAGCGGCGGGCCACTGAACCGGACCCGCTGGCCGTAGGGGCCCAGGGTGCGGCCCACAACCTCGCTGAGGTCGGCGTTGAGCCAGGTGCGTTCGGTCAGCAGGTCGTGGGCCCGCGACAGAGCGACGAGGCGTTCAGTGAAGGTCTCCAGCGCCACGGGGTCGGCGACGCTGAAGCTCTGGCGAGCCAGAGACTGGATCATCGCGAGCGTGTTCTTCACCCGGTGGTTCAGCTCGTTGATCATCACCTCCTGGCGGGCGGCGGCGGCGGTCCGTTCCTCCTCTCGCACCCGCAGGGCAAGGGAGGCCTGATGCAGGGCCTCGCGGACCTGGGCGGTTTCGGTCAGGTCGTCGGAGCGGGTCTCGACGATGCGGTTCTCGGCGATCAGGGCGGCGTCGGCGGCCAGACTGCGAACCTGTCGGGAGATCTGCACCGAGAAACCCAGGGCCAGCAGAAGGCCAAGGACAAGCAGCAGGCCGGTGGCCCCCGACAGGCCGATAACCGACTGGGTTACCGCAGCATAGACTTCGTTGCGCGGCACCCCGACGATGAAGGTCCAGCCGTAGTTGGGCGAACGGCTGAACCCCGACAGCGTCGGGACCCCGGTGAGCGTGTGGCTGAGGACAACGCCCTCCGCCGACTTCTCCAGCCCCGCGCGGAGATCCTTGGTGGCCATGCGCGCCCGCAGCCGTTGGCCGTCCACCGACCGGGCGATCAGGCGGTAATCGCGATCAATGATCGCCCCGGTCCAGGTTCTGGGCAGGGGCTGGGATTGGAAGATGCTTTCGTAGACCACGGGCTCCTGGACCAGTGACAGGCCATACAGCTTGCCCTTGACCACCACCGGCATGCTGATGGCGACGACCGGGCCCGGGACCACCTGGCTCGGAACCAGGTTGGAAACGGTGGTGCGGCCTTCATACAGAGCCTTCCAGGTGGCGGCGCTCCGGTTGGGACGGGGCAGGGCGGCGCCGGGCGCGGCGCGGGTATTGATGACCTGTCGTTGTTCGTCGGCGAGCAGGATCCAGGAAGGGCCCTGCTTGACCGTCTCGCGCGCCTGACGCTCGAAGGCGACCAGGTCACCGTCCTGAAGAGCGGGCGAGAGGGCCAGCGATTCCAGGGTGGCGACGCCCTGGGAGATCTGGCGGTCGGTGGCGACGCCCAGGGCGCGAGTGGTGGCGACCAGCTGTTGTTCGTAGAGCGCCTGACTCTCGCGGTAGGCGTTGGCGGTCACGATGACCATCAGCACCACGGCCGGCGCCACCAGGCTCAGCGCCATCATCACAAGGCGGCTGCGTACACTGGGGCCGATGGCCTTGCGAAGCGAGGGTGCGAGTAACGGCGGAGACTGCAAGACGAACGCCCTTACGGTGTGCGACAGGATGTCGCTCACCACGGCGATACGGGTCAAGTGAAATGGCTGACTAGTCGCTTTTGAACCGGCTGGCGAAGCGACCGTCCTGGGCAAGGTTGCCGAACTTGGTCAGGTCCGCGTTGAAGTGCAGCTTCACCGTACCGATAGGACCGTGACGCTGCTTGCCGATGATCACTTCGGCGACGTTCTGGATTTCGTCCAGCCGCTCCTGCCACTCGAGGTGCTTGGCCTGGTCCTTGGTGTTGTCCGGTTCGGCGCGGCCCAGATAGTAGGCTTCGCGATACACGAACATGACCATGTCGGCGTCCTGTTCGATTGAACCGGACTCGCGAAGGTCGGACAGCTGTGGCCGCTTGTCCTCACGGTTCTCGACCTGGCGGGAGAGCTGCGACAGGGCGATGACGGGGACGCCGAGTTCCTTGGCCAGGGCTTTCAGACCCTGGGTGATCATCGACACTTCCTGCACCCGGTTATCGCTCTTGCCCTCGCCGCCGGTCAGCAGCTGCAGGTAGTCGACGACGATCAGGTCGAGGCCGACCGAGCGCTTGAGGCGGCGCGAGCGGGCCACCAGCTTGGCGATGGCCAGGCCGCCGGTGGCGTCGATGTAGAGCGGCGCTTCCTGGATCTCCATGGCCGCGTCGCGCACCCGGCCGAATTCGGAGGCGTCGATCTCGCCCTTACGCAGGCGGTCGCCGGAGACGCCGGAGGCGTCGGCCAGCAGACGCAGGGCCAGCTGTTCAGCGCTCATTTCGAGGGAGAAGAAGGCGACGACGCCGCCGCTGACCGTTTTCTTGCTGCCGTCCGGCTGCGGCTCCCAGGCGTAGGCCTTGGCGACGTTGAAGGCGATGTTGGTCGCCAGGGCGGTCTTCCCCATCGAGGGGCGGCCGGCGAGGATCAGCAGGTCGGAGGGGTGCAGTCCGCCCATCTTCTGGTCGAGGTCAATCAGGCCGGTGGAGATGCCGGCCAGGCCGCCGTCGCGGCTATAGGCCTCGGCGGCCATCTCGACGGCGCCGCGCAGGGCGTCGGCGAAGCCGATGAAGCCGGTCGAGGTGGTTCCGGATTCCGCCAGGTTGTAGAGCTTCTGTTCCGCCAGCTCGATCTGGTCGCGGCTGTCGCGGTCGGCGTCGGGGGCGCCGGCCTCGACGGCGATCTCGCCGCCGATGCGGATCAGTTCCCGTCGGATCGCAAGCTCGTAGACCACCCGGGCGTAGTCGCCGACGTTGGCGGCCGGCGGCGCGCGATCGACGAGGTCGGCGAGGTAGCGAAGGCCGCCCAGCTCCTGGAAGGCCGGGTCGTTGCGGAATTCGTCGGCCAGCAGGATGGGCTCGGCCAGCTGACCCTTGCGGATGTGGTTTTCCATCGCGCTGAACAGGCGCTGATGGAAGGGCTCGAAGAAGTGGCTGCCGCCCAGCTTGTCGCTCAGCCGCTCGTAGGCGGCGTTGTCATACAGCAGGACCCCGAGCAGCGCCTGTTCCGCCTCGATGTTGGACGGCAGGTGCTGCGGCGCCGGGTCGGAAGGGACCGGACGTAGGTCGAGAGCGGGGACGATTGCCATAGGTTAACGACTAGCCAAGGGCGGACGGTAACGCACCTCACGATGCGCGGCGATCCACACAAAACGGAACGCCTGTGGGCAAAAAAAGAAGCGGCGCGGAGGCTACCCTCCGCGCCGCTCTTTTTCGTCCGTCAGTAGAAGGGCTCAGGCGTCGTCGCCAAAGCGCTCCTGCTGGCCGGCGCCGCCTTCGAGAAGGTCAGCGGCGGCTTCGGCGTCGGCCCGGGCTTCGTCTTCGAAGCGGCTGGCGATGACGTCCTCGCCCTTGGCCTGGCGTTCGGCTTCGTCCTGGCTGCGGGCGATGTTGATGTTGACCGAGATGGTCACTTCAGCATGCAGCTTCACCTTCACGGGGTGAACGCCCAGCGTCTTGATCGGCTTGTCGAGGATGACCATCGACCGGTCGATCTTGCCGCCTTCGGCGTTGACCATTTCAGCGACGTCACGGCCGGAGACCGAACCGTACAGCTGACCGGACTCACCGGCCTGGCGGATCATGATGTAGGAGGTGCCGTCCAGCTTCTCGCCGGCGGTCCCAGCCTGTTCACGGGTCTTGGCGTTGCGCGCTTCGATATCGGCCCGTTGACCTTCAAAGGTCTTCAGGTTCGAGGCGGTGGCGCGCAGGGCCTTGGAGCGCGGCAGCAGGAAGTTACGGGCGAACCCGTCCTTCACGTTGACCACGTCGCCGAGGGTGCCCCAGCCTTCAACACGTTCGAGCAGAATGACTTTCATCGATCTGGTTCCCTTACTTCACGACGTAGGGGAGCAGGGCGAGGAAGCGGGCGCGCTTGATGGCGCGGGCCAGTTCACGCTGCTTCTTGGCCGAGACGGCCGTGATGCGGCTCGGAACGATCTTGCCGCGCTCGGAAATGTAGCGCTGCAGGAGCTTGACGTCCTTGTAGTCGATCTTCGGAGCGTTGGCGCCGGAGAACGGGCACACCTTGCGGCGGCGGAAGAACGGACGGCGGGCGCCGCCAGCGGCGGCGGCCGGAGCCTCCGAGGTTTCGGTAGCGTCAGTCATGATCAGGCCTCCTCACCGGTGCGCTCGGCGCGTTCCGGACGGTCACCGCGCTCGGGGCGGTCACCACGGTCGGGACGATCGCCACGTTCGGGGCGGTCGCCGCCGAAGTCGTCGCGGCGTTCACGGTCGCGATCGCGACGGGCGAGAACCGGCGACAGTTCCAGGTCGAGTTCTTCCATGCGGATGGTCATGAAGCGCAGCACGTCTTCGTTGAGAGACAGCTGACGTTCCATTTCCTTGACGGCCGGCGCCGGGGCGTCGATGGCCAGCAGGGAGTAGTGACCCTTGCGGTTCTTCTTGATGCGGAAAGTGAGGTTGCGGAGGCCCCAGTACTCGATCTTGGCGATGTGACCGCCTTGACCTTCGATGAGGGCCTTCATGTCCTCATTCATTTGTTCGGCCTGTTGCGGGCTGATGTCCTGCCGCGCAATGACCACATGCTCGTAGAGCGCCATGGTTATCCTTCTTGCGATGAGGAAGGCGGCGAAAGCGACGGCGCAAGCCCGGCGATTCCGATGGATCCTGCACGTAGGAGAACGGAGAATCCGCCCGCCACTAAAGGGATCCGTGCAAGACCGCCTTCCAAGAGAGGGCGCGCTATTACAGGCAAGGCGTCGGAAACGCAAGCGGCGCGCGGGTTTTGGCGTTGATCGCCGGGGGTGGCCGTGGGATGGCTGACGTTGTTTCGCGTTTTGCCGTTGGGGGGCATTTCCATGCGTCGTCTATTGATTTCCGCCGGCCTGGCCGTCGGTCTGTTGCTGTCGTCCGCTCCCACGGCGCCCATGGCGCTGGCCGCCGAACCTGTCTCCAAGGTCGCCAAGCCGTCCGAGCGCGCCCAGTCGCTGGCGCGGCGTTACTTCGTCGCCATGCAGTTCGAGCAGATGATGATGAGCACGTTCGAAGCCATGGACGTGTTCGATGAACTCGAGGAAGACGCCGAAGGTTTCGATGGCAAGGCCATGTCTTCAGCGGCGCGCGAGGCGACGCAAGCTCTTCTGCCGCGGATGGTCGACGCCATGATCCCGATCGTGGCGCAGACGTTCACGGAAGCCGAACTCGAGGCGATGGTCGACTTCTACGAGAGCGATGTCGGCAAGTCGGTCGTCGCCAAGAGCAACGACCTCAACATGCCGATGATGGCGGCCATGATGGAGCTCATGCCGGACTATATCGACGACATGGTCACCCTCTATTGCCAGAAGACCACCTGCACGCCGTCGATGCGCGACAAGCTGCGCAAGCACAGCTCCTGATCCCGGCGCCCGCGGCTCGCTGTCCAGCGGGCCGGTCGTCTCCCGCCCAGGCTCAGTCCTAGCCCTTCTTACCGGCCTTCCACTTCTTCACCGCCGCCAGCGTCAGCTCGACGTGCTTCTGGGCGTTCATCTCGCTGTGGACGTAGAGCACCGTGCCGTCCGGCGCGATGACGTAGCTGGTGCGGTTGGAAATGCCGACCGGCAGGGCCGAATCCCATTGCTTCGCGACCTTGGCGCCCTTGTCGGCGGCGACCGGGAATTTGCCCGAGCAGCGGGCGTTGTCGGCCGAGAACTCCTGCAGACGTTCGATCGAGCCGGCGGTGACGCCGATGATGCTGGCGCCCTGCTTGGCGTAGTCGTCG
>JBILYE010000169.1:0-8202 GCA_044377925.1 Caulobacter sp.
GAGCCAGTGATTGTCGCCCCCGAGCGCCCAGGCGATCTCGAAGATCGAGTCGATCAGGGCGTAGCCCCCGATGATCAGGATGACCGGGGTGCGCAGGGCTCGGCGGGCCTCGACCAGGTCACCCTCGCGGCGGCGCCAGATGATGCTGACGATATGGAGGACGAGGGCCATCTCGAGGATGTTGTGCACCACCCAGACGCCCCGGTTGACCGGTTCGGGCACCAGGACGCCGGCAATGCCGACGAGGGTCATCACCGCCGCCGGGATCCAGCGCTCCAGGGTGAAGCGGCTGTCCTCGAACAGGGTGATGGCGAACATCCAGAAATAGGCGGTCCCCCCCAGCGACAGCAGCCAGATCGGCACGATGATCGGCATGACGACCCGCGTCTCCGGCCCGCCCGAATGCAGGGTGAAAGCGGCGGCGGCGAGCGCGAACAGGGCTCCGGTCCAGCGCGCCGGGATCAGCGGCCGGCCGCGGATGAGGGCCAACGCCGTGCACAACATGGCCCCGACGGCGATACCGCGTAGCAGGACTTCCAGGGTCTGCAGGGTGTTCATGGCCTCTCCCAGCGGGGACTATAGCCAGGCGCGGCGGTGTTGGGGACAGGTTGGGCGCTTTGCGGCCAACCTGTCCCCCGCTAGGTTCGGCGCCATGAGCGCCACCCTTCACCTGATCTGCGGCCTGCCGGGCTCCGGCAAGAGCACTCTGGCGCGGCGGCTGGCGGCGGAGACCGGGGCGTTGCGGCTGAGCTCGGATGTCTGGCTGAAGGCGCTGGAGGCGGACGGGTATGACATCGTGGCGCGGGCTCGGGTCGAGGCTTTGCAGTAGGGGTTGGCGCAGGAGCTGTTGGCGCGGGGGGTGAGCGTCATCCTAGAGGCCGGCTTCTGGACGCGGGCCGAGCGGGACGTTTGCCGGGCCGGGGCCGCGGCGGTGGGGGCGACGGCGGTGCTGCACTTCTGTGATGCGCCGGTCGAGGAACTGCAACGGCGGCTGGCGGCGCGGAATGCGGATCTGCCGGAGGATAGTTTTGTGGTGCCGCCGGAGGATTTGCCGGGGTGGGCGCCGTTGTTCGAGCGGCCGGGGGATGACGAGCTGGGGTGAAGCCCTCCTCCCCCCGCCCGCGGGGGGAGGAGGGCCATTCGGGCGGCGCGGGGGAGCCTGGATGACTGCTTGACCCCCAGCGCAAGCCCGGCAAGGTGGGCGCACGGAGGCGGTGCGTGCAGATCCTCGAGATGGTGAAGAGCTTCCTGGCGGCGCAGTCGTCGATCCTGCTCTGGGGGCTGGGCGGGGTCGTGGCGTTATTGACGGTGGCGGCGGTGATCAGCGCGGTGTTGCCTCTGATCAACCGGTCAAAGGACTACACCGAGCTGCGCCAGCGGATCACCAGCTGGTGGGTGATGATCGCCCTGCTGGCCGCCGCCCTGCTGGCCGGGTGGCAGGCGACAACGCTGTTGTTTGCGGTGATCAGCTTCATCGCCCTGCGCGAGTTCCTGTCGATCGCGCGGACGCGGCGGGAGGACCGGCTGATCATCCTGGCGGCCTATCTGGCCATCCCGGTGAGCTACGCCTTCATCGCCCTCGATCTGTACATGATCTTCCTGGTCATCGTGCCGGTCTACGCCTTCCTGCTGACGCCCTTCCTGATGGCGGCGCTGGGCCAGACCAAGGGGTATCTGGCCCGCGTGGCGATGTTCCACTGGGGGCTGATGACCTGTGTTTACAACATCGGCTATGCGCCCTTCCTGATGCGGGTGCCGGACGAGCAGACGCCGGCCGGGGCGGCGGGGCTGGTGCTGATGCTGCTGGTGGCCACCGAGTTCAACGACGTGGCGCAGTACGTCTGGGGCAAGACGCTCGGGAAGCACAAGATCGTGCCGACGGTCAGCCCCAACAAGACCTGGGAAGGGTTCATTGGCGGCTGGATCAGCACGGCGCTGCTGATCTGGTTCGCCGGTCCCTACCTGACGCCGCTGTCGGGCTGGGGGCTGTTCACGGTGGCGGTGACCCTGCCGCTGGCCGGGTTCGCGGGCGATGTGACGATGAGCGCCATCAAGCGCGACATCGGGGTCAAGGACACCAGCCATCTGATCCCCGGGCACGGCGGGCTGCTGGACCGGATCGACAGCCTGACCTTCACCGCGCCGCTGTATTTCCACCTGCTGGCCTTCTTTGCCGTGGCCAAGTTCTAGATGCTGCGCTGGTTGCGCCTGGCCCTGATCGTGGCGGTCGCCCGGCCGGTGGCGCAGTTCTTTGCCGGGACCGATGTGATCGGGCGGGAGCGGCTGCCGGTGACCGGGCCGGCGATCATCGCCGCCAACCACAACAGCCATGTCGACACCCTGTTGCTGCTGACCATCTTCAAGGCGCGGGCGGTGCATCTGGTGCGGCCGGCGGCGGCCAGCGACTACTTCCTGAAGGACCCGGTGATCGGCTGGTTCTCGCGCAACCTGATCGGCATCGTGCCGGTGGCGCGGCGCAAGGCGGGGTCGGGCGAAGACGTGCTGGCGCCGGCGAGGCAGGCGCTGGCCGAGGGGGCCATCGTGGTGGTGTTTCCGGAGGGGACGCGGGGTGATGCGTCGGACACCATGGCCCAACTCAAGAACGGCGTGGCGCGGCTGGCCGAGGCGTTTCCGCAGGCGCCGGTGATCCCGGTGTGGATCCAGGGGGCCGGACGGGTGCTGCCCAAGGGGACGCTGATCCCGGTGCCGATGACCTGCTGCGTGCTGGTCGGCGAGGCGATGTGCTGGGAGGGGCGGCGGACGGCGTTCATGGAAGGCTTGCGGGATGCGCTGCTGGCGCTGAAGGCGGAGGCGCCGCCGTTGCGGTGGAGCGAGGACGAGGAGCCGGCGCAGGACTAGCGCGCCCGCCCGATTGGAGGCACACCGGGGCCATGCGCATCGTCTCCGGCCAGTTCAAGGGCCGCCCCATCGTCACCCCGCCCGGCCAGACCACCCGGCCGACGTCCGACCGCGCCCGGCAGGCGGTGTTCAACATTCTCGAGCATGCGGCCTGGGCGCCGGAGCTCCAGGGCGCGCGGGTGCTGGACCTGTTCGCCGGCAGCGGGGCGCTGGGGCTGGAGGCGATGTCGCGGGGGGCGGCCTTCTGTCTGTTCGTCGAGACCGACGATGCGGCGCGCGGGGCGATCCGGGAGAATATCGAAGCGTTCGGGCTGTTCGGGAGCACCCGCATCCATCGGCGCGACGCGACCGACCTGGGACCCCGGCCAGGCAGCGCCGGGCCGCCGTTCGATATGGCGGTGCTGGATCCGCCCTACCACAAGGGACTGGCCGAGAAGGCGATGGCGCAGTTGGTCGAATTCGGCTGGCTGAAGCCCGGGGCGGTGGTGATGGTCGAGCGGGGGTCGGACGAGAACGCCTTTGCGCCGGCCGGGTTTGAGGTGCTGGACGCGCGGGACTATGGCGCGGCGCGGGTGCATTTTTTGCGGGCCGGCTAGGGGACAGGTAGGCCGCCTGAGGGCGGCCAACCTGTCCCCTCTCACCAGCTCTTCGCCGTCACCCGGTTGTTAAGCTGGGCCCGCAGGTTGGCGAGGCCCTGGCGCGTGATGCGGTAGGGGCCGCCGCCGGTGCTGGCGATCAGCTTCTTCTGCTTGAGGCTCTTGAAGACCGACAGGGTGCAGTCGGTCAGCAGCCAGCCTTCGCGGGACCAGCATTCGACGTCCGTGATCCTGTCATCCTCGCGCACGAGGTCGATCCGGCCGCCCTGGGCCAGGGCATGCAGCACGCGTTGCTGCGTCTTTGAGATGTTCACTGGGAAGTCCGATGTCGTGAGGCATGACGAGCCACGCCCTCACCGGTCGGTGGGGCGGGCGGTTCAGCGGGCTCGTGCGACGACCGGCGTGGTTATCCGGTCGCCTTAGGCCCAGGCCTCGACGGCAAGGGGTGACATAGGGCGTACCTCAGTTGACGGCTCTGGTTAGCGCGGAGAACGGCGTTCGTCGAGATGGTCAGGGTGGGCCGGCGCGGAGGGTTGCGGGAAGGTCACATCTGCGGCCCCGGCCGAAGGGCTGAACGCCGGGCTCGCTTCATCCCTCCCCGAATGGGGAGGGAGGTGGCGCTAGCGTCTGCCGAACAGCCGCTCGATGTCGGCCAGGCGCAGTTCGACGTAGGTCGGGCGGCCGTGGTTGCATTGGCCGCTGTGGGGGGTGGCTTCCATTTCGCGGAGCAGGGCGTTCATCTCGGCGCCGTTGAGGCGGCGGCCGGCGCGGACCGAGCCGTGGCAGGCCATGGTCGAGCAGACCTCTTCCAGCCGCTCCTTCAGCGCCAGGGCCTGGCCGTTTTCGGCGAGATCATCGGCGATGTCGCGGATCAGGCCGGCGGCGTTGGTTTCGCCGAGCAGGGCCGGGGTCTCGCGGACGAGGACGGCGCCGGGGCCGAAGGGCTCGATGACGAGGCCCAGCGCCGCCAGTTCGTCGGCGCGGGCGCAGACCCGTTCGGCCTCCGAGGGGTCGAGGTCGACGACTTCGGGGAGGAGCAGGGTCTGACGGGCGACGCCGCCGGCCTCCATCTCCTTCTTCATGCGCTCGTAGACTAGGCGTTCGTGGGCGGCGTGCTGGTCGACGATGACCATGCCGTCGCGGGTCTGGGCGACGATGTAGGTCTCATGCACCTGGGCGCGGGCGGCGCCGAGCGGGAAGTCGACGGGGTCGATGACGCCGGGTTGAGGGGCGGAAGGACGCTCCATCAGGTCCATGTCGAAGCCGGCCATGGCCTCGGCCATGCCGCCGGGCTCGACGCGAGCCGAGACATCGGAGAGGCCGGGCAGGTTGCCGGTCCGGGCCGGCTGCCAGCCGCCCTGCTGCCAAGCGGAGAAGCCGGTGGCGGGCGGCCCCGGTCGATAGCCGCCGTAACCGCCGCCGGGGCGGAAACCGGCCAGGGCCGAGTTGGAGGCGGTGGTCGAGGAGCGGTGGCCGGCCCCGGCCAGGGCGTGGCGCAGGGCGCCGATGATCAGGCCGCGCACCAGGGCAGGGTCGCGGAAGCGGACCTCGGCCTTGGCGGGGTGGACGTTGACGTCGACCAGGGTCGGTTCGAGCTCGAGATAGAGGGCGGCGGCCGGGTGGCGGTCGCGGGCCAGGTAGTCGGCATAGGCGGCGCGCAGGGCGCCCTGCAGCAGGCGGTCGCGCACCGGGCGGCCGTTGACGAACAGATACTGGTGGGCGGCGTTGCCCCGGTTGTAGGTCGGCAGGCCGGCGAAGCCGCTGAGGCGGACCCCTTCGCGTTCCTGGTCGATCTCCAGGGCGTTCTCCTGGAACTCGCGGCCGAGGACGGCGGCGAGGCGGGCGAGACGACCCTCCGGCCCCGGCGGCTCGGCGGGGAGGCGCAGGACGCGGCGGCCGTCGAGGTCGAGGCTGAAGGCGGTGGCTTCATGCGCCATGGCCTGGCGCTTCACCTCCTCGGTGATGGCCATCTGTTCGGCCCGCTCGGACTTCATGAACTTCAGGCGGGCGGGGGTGGCGTAGAAGAGGTCGCGGACCTCGACGCGGGCGCCGTGCGGACCTGCGAAGGCCGAGGGGCCGGGCGCGCCCGTGGCGCCGCCCTCGACGAGGATGGCGTAGGCGTCGTCGGCGCCCCGGGGACGGCTGGAGATGGTCAGGCGTGCGACCGAGCCGATCGACGGCAGGGCCTCGCCGCGGAAGCCCATGGTCGAGATGTTGAGCAGGTCCCAGCTGCCGTCGGCCTGGGGGCTGAGCTTGGAGGTGGCGTGGCGCTCGACGGCGAGGGTGAGGTCGTCGGGGCCCATGCCGGAACCGTCGTCGGCGATGAGGATGCGGCTGAGCCCGCCGCCGTCCGCCTCGATGGCGATCTTCAGGGCGCCGGCGTCGAGGGCGTTTTCGACCAGTTCCTTGACCGCGCTGGCCGGGCGTTCGACCACCTCGCCGGCGGCGATGCGGTTGACGGTCTCGGGCGGAAGGCGGCGAATGGGCATAAGAGCAGCAACCTAACCGATTCCGGGCGCCATGACCGCAGCGATCCGCAGACCCATCCTGACCACGGCGCTGGCCGTGATGATGGCCATATGGCCCTTCGCGCCGGTCATCGCCACGGCGCAACCGGCTGTGACTGCTTCAGGCGACGATCCCGAGGGGACGCTGGTCGAGGAACTGGTCATCTCTTCCAACCTCGGCGGGCCGGCCTTCTGGAAGGTGTCGGACGGCGACACGACGATCTATGTGCTGGGCGTGCCCGGGTCCCTGCCCAAGGGGACGAAGTGGGACGAGCGGCGCCTGGTCATGCGGCTGGACGGCGCCAGGGCGCTGATCCTGCCGCCGAAGATCAAGGCCCGGCCGGTGGTGATGACCACCTATCTGCTGACCAACCAGAAGAAGTTCCAGGGCGGGCCGCCGGTCGAGGGGGCGCTGGCGGCGCGGCTGGAGCGCAACCGGGCGGCCCTGAAGGTCAAGCCGGAGACCCTGGCCCGCTGGAAGCCGGGGGTTCAGGGGCTGATCCTGGCCGGCGAGATGCAGAAGCCGCTGAAGTTCGACGAGGACCAGCCGGAGGGCCGCATCCTGGCCCTGGCCCGCAGGGCGAAGGTGAAGCAGGTCCGGGCCGGGGCGGCGATCGATCCGATGCCGGCCCTGAAGTCGCTGGTCAATATCGACGCGGCCGGCCAGCGGGTCTGTCTGGAAGACGCCCTTGATCAGGTCGAGGCCGGGCGGGGGCCGTTGAAGGAGGCGTCAGCCGGATGGGCGCGGGGGGATGTGAAGGCGGCGCTGCGGGCCCAGCGCGGGTTCGACCGCTGCCTGGCCCGGCTGCCGATGCTGAGCGCTCTGAGCCGCAGGGCGATGGACGACAGCGCCCGGACGATCGGCCGCCAGATGGGCGTGCCTGGGAAAGCTGTGGCGGTCATCGACCTGCGCCAGCTGCTGGCGCGCGGCGGGGTGCTGGACCAGCTGCGGGCGCGGGGGTTCAGGGTCGAGACGCCCGCCAGCGCGGGGTAAGCAGCGAGCGCTATTCGGTTTCAGACTGAAACCGGTCGTCCGGTTTTCGGGTCGCCCAAAAGGAAAAGGGGACAGGTGCGGTTTCTGCGAAACCGCACCTGTCCCCAAAATCACTGAAGGTCTGAGCCCTAGAGGCCCGGCAGTTTCACCCAGCCGCTCTTTTCGCGCTTGATGACGACGTTCTTGCCGCCGGTCAGGGACTTGATGCGCTCTTCCTCGGCGGCGGCGTCGACGACCGGGGCGGCCGCCGGGTCGATGGCGGCGGTCGGGGCCTTGTCCTTGCGCCAGAACATCACCGTGTCGGCGAAATTCTTTTCCTTGTGGGCGACATCGCCGAACTCGTCGTCGACGACATAGCGGACCAGCGGGTCGGCGCTATTGGCGCCGGCCTTGGCGACCAGCACCTTTTCACCGTCGGAACGCTCGGTGGCCTGGGCGCGGGCGAGGGCCGAGGCGCGGGCGGCGCTGTCGGGCTCCAGCTCGGCCGGGCGCGGCTCGCCGGGGGCCGGCGGGCGCAGGGCGTAGTCCGGCGGCACGACGAGCGGCGCCTTGGTGACGACCTTGAATTCGTCCGGGGTGATCTTGGCCATACCCAGCGCCTTGGAGGTCGACTGGCAACCGGCGAGGCCGGCGCTGGCCACCAGGGCGGTGATGACGATCGCGCGGTTCAGCTTCATAGCCAAAGAGTAACTCCAGTGGCCCCCCGGCCAAAATTCAGATGCGATGAGATACGCCAGAACGATGCGGGCGCCAACCGGGTGAGTTAGGCGCCCTTCGGCTTACGGTCGGCGAGGAATGTGTCGATCAGAAGGAGAACGACGCCGATCGAGATGGCGCTGTCGGCGATGTTGAACACCCAGGGAAAGCCCAGGCCGTGGAAGTCGAGGAAATCGGCCACCGCCCCGAAGCGCAGACGGTCGATCATATTGCCGATCGCCCCGCCCATGATCAGGCCGAAGGCCCAGCCCAGCAGCGGACGTTGAACCTTGCGGGCCCAGACGGCGATCGTCACGGCGACGGCGAAGGAAAAGATGGTCAGGGCCCAGCGGACCCACTCGACCTCGGCCCGGAAGAGGCCGAACGACACGCCTCGGTTCCAGACCATGGTCAGGGCGAAGGGGCCGAACACCGGCTCCGACTGGCCCGGTTCGAAGCCCTTGGACAGGAACCACATCTTGCTGAGCTGGTCGCCCAGCAGAACGGCCAGGGCCAGACTGTAGGCGGTCGGGCCCTGGCCACCAGCCGA
>JBILYE010000170.1:0-8173 GCA_044377925.1 Caulobacter sp.
TCATGATGGGCTCCCCCCGGAGAAAACTCTGCTGCCGTTCTGATAGCAGTTGTCTTCTCCGGGGCAAGCGGCCCCGGGGCTCCGGTCTAGTTGGCCCACATGACGTATTCGCCCTTCAGGTTCCGCTCCTTGTTGAGCGGCTGATCGATGAAGAACGGAGCCTCGACCAGGGCGGGCCACAGGGGCTTGCCGGCCTTGCGGTCCTGTTCGTCGAGCAGGGCGGTCAGCCGCGCCAGCTGGGCCGGGTCCGAGGTCGCCAGGTTCTTCTGCTCGGTCGGGTCGACACCGAGGTTGAACAGCCAGGCCGTCTTCGGCCGTTCGGACAGCTGCAGCTTCCAGTCGCCGTCGATCACCGCGCGATAGTGGCCCGAGCGGAAGAAGAGGGGCCGGGGCGCGGCCTTTCCGGACACCAGGGTCATCAGGTCGACGCCGTCGACCTTCGGGCCCACGGGGACGCCGGCCGCCTGGGCGGCGGTGGCGAAGATGTCGATGTGCATGGCGCGGTTGGGAGAGACGCTGCCAGGCTCCACGCGGCCGGGCCATTTCATCAGGAAGGGCACGTTGACGCCGCCCTCGAAGAAGGTCGCCTTCCAGCCCCGGAAGGGTTTGTTGATGTCGCGCAGGCCGATGTAGTTGGCCCCGCCGTTGTCGCTGGTGAAGATCACGATGGTGTTGTCCGCCAGGCCCTGCTTGTCGAGCTCGGCGAGCACCTTTCCGACATTGCGGTCCAGCGCCCGGATCATCGCCCCGTACACCCGGGTGGTGTGGTCGGGGATGTCCTTCAGCGCCTCATAGTCTTCCTTCGTCGCCTGCAGCGGCGTGTGCGGGGCGTTGAAGGCCAGGTACATGAAGAAGGGCCGGCCGGCGTTGGCGTCGATCGCCTTCACGGCCTCGTCGCCGAAGTAGTCGGTGACATAGCCCTTGGGCTCGAAGGGCTTGCCGCCGTTCCAGCGCACCGAATAGGGCAGGTTGGGCCACAGGAATTTGTCTATGGGGTCGAACTCCTGCTTGGAGTTGACCACGTTCGGATCGTTGGGCTTCAGGAACATGCCCGCGCCGCCCAGAATGGCCAGGCTTTCGTCGAATCCCTGACCATTGGGCTTCATGGCCGGCGACTCACCCAGATGCCATTTGCCGATGTGCAGGGTACGGTAGCCCCGGACCTTCAGGGCTTCGGCGATTGTGGTCTCCTCGGTCGGCACACCCATCTTCTCGACCGGCGGCATCTCCTTGGCGCGATCGGCGTAAAAGACCGGTTTGATCGGCCCATCGCCCATGTGGGTGACTTCGCGAGCAAAGCTCTTGGGCACGGCGGTGAATTCGAAACCGAAGCGGGTCGGGTAGCGGCCGGTCATCATCGCCGCCCGCGAGGGCGAACAGGTGGCGTTGGCCGAATAGCCGTTGGCGAAGCGCACGCCGGTCTTGGCGATGCTGTCGATATGGGGAGTCGGAACCTTGCCCTCGACGCCCGTGCCGGTGGCCGTGGTGTCGTTGATGCCCAGGTCGTCGGCGACGATCAGGATGATGTTCGGCGGCCGCTGGCCGGCCGGGCCAGTCGCCGGCGTCGGCGCCGGTCCGCGGGCCCAGGTGACTTCCTGGTTGGGGCCGATCGGCTGTTTCAGCCGGCCGATGATTCCCGGCAGGTAGATCTTGAAGTGCTGAAAGCCGAAGTAGCCGCCGGCCAGGACAACCACCAGGGCGGCCAGGCTGAACAGGGTGCGCTTTTTCATATCGTTCCTCCCCAACATCTTTCCTTAGCGGCCGAGCCGCTTGCGTTCGATCTTTGTCGACCCTGCCGGCAGGCTGATCAGGTCACGGTCCCGGGCCAGCCACAACGGCCCATCGTACAGCTTCCGGGCCTCGCCGACGAACGGCACGTCCAGCCCGGGCAGCGGCAGCGGCGGCACGAGATGGGTCAACAGCACGGCTTTCACGCCGGCGGTCCGGGCCTCGCGGGCCACATCCTCCGGGCTGGCGTGATAGTTGATGATGTCTTCCAGGATCTTGGCCCGGTTGGTCTGTCCGGCCTTCAGGGCGGCCGCCTTCAGGCGGCGGACCAGCACCGGCGACAGGGCGTCGTGGACCAGCAGGTCGGCGCCCTTTGCATTGGCTGTCAGGCCGGCGTCGGCAGAGGTATCGCCGCTCACCACAAGGACGCGGCCCTTGTATTCGAAGCGGTAGCCGACGGCCGGATCGACCGGGCCGTGATCGACGCGGAAGGCGGTGACCTTCAGGCCGCCGTCCTCCAGCACCACGACGCTGGTCTGGCCTTCCGGCATGACGAAGGCCTGGGCCGCGAAGCCGCCTCCGGCCGGCGGCGCCACGGCGGCGCCGTGGTGGCCGGTGCGGTAGGTATTGTCGATGGCGTAGGCCTCGCTGAAGCCTTTGGCGAGGCGCTCGACGCCGGGCGGCCCGACCAGCAGCAGGGGCGTGGTGGCCGCGCTGCCGATCCAGCGCTGCAGGGCCACGGCGCTGAGACCGTCGATGTGGTCGGAATGGAAGTGGGTCAGGAACAACCGGTCGATCCGCCCGGCCGGAATGCCGCCGCCGCTCAGGGTCTCCGCGGCGCCCTCGCCGGCGTCGACCAGGAACACCCGCTGGCCGGCGATGACGGTCAGGCAGGGGCCGGAACGCGTGCGGTCGGGCAGGGGCGAGCCGGAGCCGCAGACAAAGGCGTGCAGCCCGTCCGGCAGCCCGGCGACGGCGTCCGCCTTCATGTTGGCCGCCACGGCCCGGTCGCTAAGCTTCAGGGCGATGGGGCCCCGGAACATCCAGGCTCCACCGGCCAGGCCAATGAGGACAACGAGGGCGACAATCCGCTTCATGTGGCTTCCTTTGCGAGGCTGATGAGGTCCTCTTCGACCGCCCACAGACGGTCCTGACCCCAGTGGCCGGGTAGATTGCCGACCCGGAACGACGGCACGCCCCAGAGGCCGAGCCCGAGCATTTCCAGGCGGTTGGCCTCTGCCATGGGGCGCCAGCTCTCGTCCGCCAGACCGGCGGCGACGTCTTCTCGGGTGAGGCCGGCTCTTTCAGCCATCGTCCAGAGGCCCTCGTCGGTGGTCGCGTCGATGGCTTCGGAGAAGGCGCCGCCGAGGAAGGATTCGGCGAACGCCATACCCTTGCCCTGGGCCATCGCCCGGCCCAGCACGCCCATGCCGCGCTCGACGCCGAGGCCGACCGGATCGACGCTGCGGCCGAAGGGGATGCTCAGGCGCATCGCTTCGCGCCAGCAGTCGCGAACGATGTAGATCTGTTTCTCGCGCGGAACGGGAAGGCCGCGCATGACCATCGGCAGCACGGGGCGCAACCGCAGGGTCGCGCCATGTCGCTCGGCCAGTTCGCGCACCCGGCGGGCGGCCAGCCAGGTGTAGGGGCTGCGGAAGGAAGCAAAGAAGTCGAGCGTGACCGGGCTTCGCAGCTGAGGCGCGGCGCCTTCCTGCATCAGCCGGGCGACGGGCTGCGCGTCGTCGCGGCGGTGGGCGGCAAGCAGGCCTTCCAGATAGTGCAGGCGGTCAGGCCCCCAGAACCACATCTCGTCGTAGTGGAAAGTGGCGCCGAGGTAGTGGCCGAGTTCCAGTCGCTTTGCCTCGCCTTTGGCCAGCGCCTCCGTGGCCGGGGCCAACGGGAAGCGTTCGAGGGCGCGGTCGTCGCCGCGCCACAGGGCCTCGCCGATAGTCAGGGCGCGAGCGCCGAAATCGGATTGGCCCAGCGCCGCCGCCAGCGCCTGCTGGGCGACCTCGGTCTGATCCGCGCTCGGCTGACGGGCGCCCTGCGGCAGGGAAAGGCCATGCGCCTGCGCCAGCCGCGCGGCGTCGCGCAGGCTCCAGCTCGCCAGGCGCTCGCGGTCCGGCGCCGCGCTCTCGATCGGCGGCGGGACCAGGAAAACCTCGATCGCGACGTCGTAGCTCGAGGCCAGCCGGGGCAATAATTGCACCGCCAGGTGGCTGTAGGGATCGTCCGCCTGATGGAAATAGCGGATCACGCCGCCGGCCGGCTCGCCTTCTGACACCGCGTCTCTCCCGACTTTCAATCAGGTGGCTTGACGCCCCCGAAACAATTGGCACTAATAATGCCAAATTAATGGACGCCGTCAAGGCGGGCAGAGGAATGACAACGACATGAAAGTGCTGCGCACGCCGGACGAACGGTTCGAGGGTCTGAAGGACTACGCCTTCGCCCCCCACTATCAGACGGTTGGAGACGGTCTGCGGCTGGCCTATGTCGACGAGGGGCCGCGCGACGCCGCGCCGGTGCTGCTCATGCATGGCGAGCCCAGCTGGTCCTATCTGTACCGCCACATGATCCCGGGTCTGTCGGGAAAGCACCGGGTGCTGGCGCCCGACCTGATCGGCTTTGGCCGCTCGGACAAACTGGCCGACAAGGCCGACTACTCCTACGAAAAGCACGTCGCCTGGATGAGCGACTGGCTGACGGCCCTGGATCTGAAGGACATCACCCTGTTCTGCCAGGACTGGGGTGGTCTCATCGGCCTGCGACTGGTCGCCGCCTTCCCGGAGCGATTCGCCCGGGTGATCGTCGCCAATACCGGCCTGCCGACCGGCTCGGGGATGGGCGAGGGCTTCAAGCGGTGGCTGGAGATCAGCCAGTCTATGCCGCAGTTCCCGGCCGGGGCCTTCGTCAACATGGGGTCGGGCCGGACCCTGTCGGACGAGGAAATCGCCGCCTACGACGCCCCCTATCCGGACGAGTCCTACAAGGTCATGGCCCGCATCTTCCCGACCTTCGTGCCGATCACGCCCGAGCATGCGTCGGTGGCGGAGAACATCGCCGCCTGGAAGGTGCTTGAAGCCTTCGACAAGCCCTTCCTCACCGCCTTCAGCGACGGCGATCCCGTCACCGGCGGTGGCGAGCGCGCCTTCCAGGAGCGGGTGCCGGGCGCGAAGGGGCAGCCGCATGTCATCATCGAGGGCGGCGGTCACTTCCTGCAGGAAGACAAGCCTGCCGAGCTCGCCGACCTGATCGACAGATTCATCGCCGGCTGACCCGGCAATCCGCCCCGGCGAAAGCCGGGGGCGGCACCCAAAAGTGAGGAAGCAACATGAACGTCGAAAACCACGTGATGCCCCGCCAGGACCAGCTGACGGGCCTGCTGGAACTGGGCGGAGACCAGCCGATCCAGATGCTCAACCTGCTGAAGTTCCACGACATCGCCCAATACGACGACCCGGCCGAACCGAAGATCAGCGGCCGCGAGGCCTACATGCGCTACGGGACGCCGATGAGCGCCCTGGTCGCCTCCAAGGGCGGGCGGATCATCTTCTCCAGCAAGATCGACCACCTGGTGATCGGCGAGGTCGGCGAGCTTTGGGACGTCGCCGCCATCATGGAATACCCCAGCCGCGCCGCCTTCGTGGAGATCGCCACCTCGCCGGAAGTCGCCGCGATCGGCATCCACCGCAAGGCGGGCCTCAAGGGCCAGCTGCTGATCCAGTGCAGCCCGGCGGGATGACCCCGTCGCGCTTCAGCCTGGCGGTGCTGGCGATCCTCGGCCTGTTCAATCTCGTCCGTGGAGCGCTGCACGCCTTCCTGCCCGATAGCGGGGCAGGGGCCATCGCCCACTTCGATCTCAGCCAGGGCGGACAGACCATCATCTTCCTGCTGGCCGCGACTGGGGCCGGGCAGATGGGGGCCGGGCTGATAGACCTGGTCGTGGCCGCCCGCTATCGGGCCTTCGCCGTGCCGCTGCTGGCCATCGAGGCAGGCAAGGCGGCGCTGGCCACGGTCATCGCCTTCGTCAGCAAGCCGCCGCCGCATGATATTCCCGGTCGCACGGGGATGATCATCACCCTGTCTCTCCTCCTCCTCACCCTGGCCTGGGAGTATGGCCGGCGGGTGCGTCAAAGGTCCGCATGACGCCGGCGAAGATGACAGGCGAGGCTGGACTTGGCGCGCCGGCGGCGGCAATTGCGGAGATCATGGTCGCCAATCCTCCCCTCGCGACGGACGGTCGCCGCCTGCGGGCCGAGGCCAGCCGGTCGCGGATTGTCGAAGCCATGCTGGAGCTGATCCGCCAGGGCAACCCGGCGCCATCGGCCGAAGCGGTCGCGGAACAGGCCGGGGTCGGTCTGCGCACGGTGTTCCGCCTGTTCAACGACATGGACAGCCTCTACCGCGAGATGCACGCCATGATGCTGGCGAGGCTCGCCCCCATCGCCGCCGAGCCGGTGGTCGGCGAGACCTGGCGGATCCGGTTGCGCAACCTGATCCATCGCCGGGTGCGCCTGTTCGAAGAGATGATGCCCTTTCAGGTCGCCGCCGACGCCCACCGTGCGCGGTCGCCCTTCCTGCAGAAGGGCCGCGAAAGCCTGCTCAGGCTGCAGCGCAGCATGGCCACCGCCCTGCTGCCCGACGAGATGAAGGCCGATCGGGTGCTGGTCGAGATGATGGACCTGCTGATGAGCTTCGATGCCTGGCGGCGCTTGCGCCTGGATCAGAAGCTGTCGCTGGAAGAGGCCGAGCAGATCATCGCCGCCCTCGTTGACCGGGTGCTCGGCCCATGACGGAGGCCGCCGCTGCTTTCGTGCCGGCGGCAGGGGCCTGGCGCGTTCACGGGCTGTCCCTGTCCTACTTCACCGGCAAGATCGAAGCCTACCTTCGGGCCAAGGGCCAGCCCTACACCCTGATCGAGATGAGCGCCGCTGATCTGCGCGCCTGCGCGGCGGCCACCGGTGTCGCCTGGATGCCGCAAATCGAGACGCCGGACGGCTGGCTGACCGACAGCCCACGGATCATCGAGTATGTGGAACAGCAGCGCCCCGACCCGGCCATCACCCCGACCGATGCGGCTAGCGCCTTCATCGCGGGCCTGATCGAGGACTTCGGCGACGAGCAGCTCTGGCGACCGGCCCTCTACTATCGCTGGGCCTACGCCAGGGACGCCCGGCTGCGGGGCGAGCAGATCGCCGCGACCATGCTTGGCGCCCTGCCGCTGCCCCGACTGTTCAAGCGCGCCCTGATCATTGCCCGCCAGCGGCGGACCTACATGGCCGGCGATGGCGTCAATGCGGCCAACGCGGACGCCGTTCGCCAGGAGTACCTGGACATCCTGGACAGCCTGGAGCCGGTTCTGGCCGGCCGGCCCTTCGTCATGGGGCAGAGGCCCACGGAGGCCGATTTCGGCCTGTTCGGCGGTCTTTTCCGGCATTTCGCCCAGGATCCGACGCCGGCCGCCATCATGGCGGAACGGGCCCCTTCGGTCCTGGCCTGGACGACGCGGCTCTGGACCCTGAAGCCTGACGACTTTTCCGCGGCGGTTCAGCCGTCCGGTCCGCCGCAGGGACTGGAGCGCCTGGCTCTCGCCGTGACGACGCGCTTCCTGCCGATGATGGCGGCCCATGAGGCGGCCTGGAGCCGGGGAGAGCGCCTCGCCCGCTTCAGCCACTTCGGCGCGGCCTTCGAGACGCCCGTCAGCCCCTACCGGGTCTGGCGGCTGGCGCGCTTGCGCCTGCGGTTCAAAGCCCTCGACGCGACCGCCCGGGCCCAGGTGATCGGCTGGCTCGACGATCCGTCGGCGACGGCCCTGCTTTACCAGGCGCCGGCTGGACCGCCGCCGCCGGAGCCCCTGTCCTTGCCGATCGTCGCGGGCGAACGGCCGTCGCGGCCCCGCGACCGTCAATGGCGGCGCGCATGAGCCACGCTCGTGTCGCCTGCGGAGTGGGCCTGCTGGTCGTCCTGGCCCTGACCGCCTGCGCCCCCAGGGCCAAGCCGGTCGCCGCCGTCGACCCGGTCTGCGCCGCCCAGCCGACCGGCGAGGTCGCCTTGAAGGGCGGAACCTTCACGCTTGGCGCCGGCGCCATGCACGACGATGAAGGACCGCAGCGCACCGTCACCGTCGGCCCCTTCTCCATCGACCGCACCGAGGTCACCAACGCCCAGTTCGCCGAGTTTGTGGCCGCGACCGGCTACGTCACCCTCTCGGAACGCGACCCCGATCCGGCCCTCTATCCGGGCGTGCCCGCGGACCAGCTCAAGCCTTCGTCCCTGGTCTTTGTCGGCAATGACGAGGGTCTGGGCGACGGCAATCCGGCCCGCTGGTGGCGGGTGATCGACGGCGCCAGCTGGAAGCATCCCAAGGGACCGGGCAGCGACCTGAAGGGCAGGGAGCGCTACCCCGTCGTCCACATCGCCTACGATGACGCCCTGGCCTATG
>JBILYE010000171.1:0-8161 GCA_044377925.1 Caulobacter sp.
CCAGCTTCGGCGCCGCCGAGAAGAAGGCGACGATGGGGGTCGGGGCGCCTTCGTAGACGTCCGGCGTCCACATGTGGAACGGCGCGGCCGAGACCTTGAAAGCGATGCCGCAGATCAGGAAGACCAGGCCGAACAGCACGCCCGCGCCGGCCCCGCCCGCCTTCACCGCCTCGGCGATGACCGGGAACTGGGTCGAGCCGGCAAAGCCGTAGATCAGCGAGGCGCCGTAGAGCAGCAGGCCGGAGCTGAGGGCGCCGAGCACGAAGTACTTGAGGCCGGCTTCCGAGCCCTTGGCGTCGTCGCGGCGGAAGGCGGCGAGGACGTAGAGCGCCAGGCTGTGCAGCTCGATGCCCATGTAGAGGCTGATCAGGTCGCCGGCCGAGGCCATGACGCCCATGCCGAGAGCGGCCAGCAGCATCAGGACCGTCATCTCGAACTTGGCCTCGCCGCGCCGGGCCAGCCAGCGGTCGGTGAGCAGGATCGCGACGGCGGTGAAGCCGTAGATGAAGACCTTGGCGAAGGCGGAGATCGGATCGGCGATCAGGCCGCCGGCGAAGGCGGTCCCGTGCGGTCCGACCACGGCGAGAGCCGCCGCGCCGATCAGCGACAGGATGGCGACGCCGTTGAACAGGGCGGTGACCTTGCCCTGGAAGGCGCCCCAGACCAGCAGCACGCAGGCTGCGATCGCGAGGAGCACTTCCGGCCAGGCGAGAGAGAGGGAACTCATGAACATGGCGTGACCCCTACCCGCCCGTCGCGGCGCGATAGGCGCCGACCAGCGCGTCGACCGAAGCGCCGGTGTATTGGAAAATGCTGTGCGGATAGACGCCCAGGAAGAGCGTTCCGATGATCAGCGGAATGAAGATGGAGACCTCCCGCCAGTCCAGATCGGTGATGTTGGCCAGCTGCGGATTGGTGATCTCGCCGAACATCACGCGCCGGTACAGCGACAGGGCGTAGACGGCCGACAGGATGACGCCGGTGGCGGCCAGCAGGGCCGTCCAGGTCGAGGCCTGATAGACACCGGTCAGGGTCATGATCTCGCCGACGAAACCGCTGGTGCCCGGCAGGCCGACGTTGCCCATGGTGAACAGCAGGAAGACGGCCGCGTACCAGGGCATGCGCTGGGTGAGGCCGCCGTAGAAGGCGATCTCGCGGGTGTGCATGCGGTCATAGACGACGCCGACACAGAGGAAGAGCGCGCCGGAGATCACCCCGTGGCTGATCATCTGGTAGATGGCGCCCTGCACCCCGACGTCGTTGCCGCTGAAGATGCCCATGGTCACGAAGCCCATGTGGGCGACCGAGCTGTAGGCGATCAGCTTCTTGATGTCGGTCTGCCGGAAGGCGACCAGCGAGGTGTAGATGATGGCGATGGCCGACAGGCCGAAGACCAGCGGGGCCCAGACTTCGGACGCCTGCGGGAACATCGGCAGGCTGAAGCGCAGGAAGCCGTAGCCGCCGAGCTTCAGCAGGATGCCGGCCAGGATGACCGAGCCGGCCGTCGGCGCCTCGACGTGGGCGTCGGGCAGCCAGGTGTGGACCGGCCACATCGGCATCTTCACCGCGAAGGAGGCGAAGAAGGCCAGCCACAGCCAGGTCTGCAGCATCGGATCGAACTTGTACTGCATCAGCTCGGGGATCGAGCTGGTGCCCGAAATCCCGATCATGGCCAGCACCGCGGCCAGCATCAGCACCCCGCCCAGCAGGGTGTAGAGGAAGAACTTGAAGGCCGCGTAGATCCGCCGCTTGCCGCCCCAGATGCCGATGATCAGGAACATCGGCACCAGGCCGAACTCGAAGAACATGTAGAACAGGATCAGGTCGAGCGCGGTGAAGACGCCGATGACCAGCACTTCCAGGATCAGGAAGGCGATCATGTACTCCGGGACGCGGTTCTCGACCGACTTCCAGGAGGCGGCGATGCAGAGCGGCATCAGGAAGGTGGTCAGCACCACGAACAGGATGGAGATGCCGTCGACACCCATCCGGTAGTGCAGGCCCGCGAACAGTGGGAACTCTTCGAGGAACTGGAAGCCCGGGTCGCCGGCCTTGAACTGGGCCAGCATCAGCAGGCTCAGGGCGAAGGTCACCACGGTGGTCGTCAGGGTGATCCAGCGGGCGGCGTTGTCCGCCGCCTGGCCGGTGCGGCCGGACAGCTTGATGGCCAGGATGGCGAGAACGCCGACCAGCGGAGAGAAGGTGATGAGGGAGAGAATGCCGGTCATGGTCCTGGCCTACCCTCGGAACTGGAACAGGGCGTAGGTCAGCAGACCCGCGATGCCCAGCAGCATGACGAAGGCGTAGTGATAGACGTAGCCGGTCTGCAGCCGGCCAGTGCCCTTGCCGACCAGCATCGAGGCGGCGGAGACGCCGTCCGGACCCAGGCCGTCGATGATCTTCTGGTCGCCGCCCTTCCAGAACAGGTCGCCGAGGAACCTGGCGCCGCGCACGAAGGTGGCCTCATACAGCTCGTCGAAGAACCACTTGTTGTAGAGGAAGCGCCAGAGCGGACCTTCCTGCGCCGCGATCCGCGCGCCCATGCCTTCCTTCAGGATGTAGACGTAGACGGCGACCAGGAAGCCGATGACGGTGACCACCAGAGGCGCCCACAGCACCCAGGCCGGCGCATTGTGCATCTCGTGCAGGATGTGGTTGGTCGCGGCGTTGAAGATCGAGCCGCTCCAGAACTCTTCCTGGTGATGGCCGACGAAGTTCTCGACGAAGAAGTAGCCGGCGGCGATGGCGCCGATGGCCAGCAGCCCGAGCGGGATCAGCATCGGCAACGGCGACTCGTGCGGCTTGTGATCATGGCCGTGGCCATGGTCGTCGTGCGCGTGCGCGTCGGCCGGCGGCTCGTCATGGGTCTCGAGCTGGGCGTGGCTGGCGTGGTCGTCATGGGCATGGGCGTCGGCATGGCCGTGATCGGCGTGCGCCCACTTGGGCGTGCCGTGGAAGGTCATGAAGGCCAGGCGCCAGCTGTAGAAGCTGGTCAGGCAGGCGGCCAGCAGGCTGACGACGAAGGCGAACTGTGCGGCCGGGTTGTGCAGACCGGCGGCCCAGCTGGCCTCGATGATGCTGTCCTTGGAGTAGAAGCCGGCGAAGCCCAGGTGCAGGTTCGGCAGGCCAACGCCGGTGATGGCCAGGGTGCCGATGGTCATCACCGCATAGGTGAAGGGCAGATACTTCCACAGGCCGCCCATCTTCCGCATGTCCTGCTCGTGGTGCATCCCGTGGATGACCGAACCGGCGCCGAGGAACAGCAGGGCCTTGAAGAAGGCGTGGGTGAACAGGTGGAACATCGCCGCCTGGTAGGCGCCGACCCCGGCCGCGAAGAACATGTAGCCGAGCTGCGAACAGGTCGAATAGGCGATGACCCGCTTGATGTCGTTCTGGGCGAGACCCACCGTGGCGGCGAACAGGGCGGTGACCGCGCCGACCACCGTGACCACGGTGCGGGCGCCGTCGGCGTATTCGAACATCGGCGACAGCAGGCAGACCATGTAGACGCCGGCGGTGACCATGGTCGCCGCGTGGATCAGGGCCGAGACCGGGGTCGGGCCCTCCATGGCGTCAGGCAGCCAGGTGTGCAGGAAGAACTGGGCCGACTTGCCCATGGCGCCGATGAACAGCAGGAAGCAGGCCAGGTCCATGGCGCTGAAATCGATGTTCAGGAACACCCAGCTCTTGCCGGTCCAGCTGCCGGCTTCCGGGAAGATTTCGGCGAACTCGATCGAGCCGAACATCCAGAAGCAGGTCATGATGCCGAGCGCAAAACCGAAGTCGCCGACCCGGTTGACCACGAAGGCCTTGATGGCGGCGGCGCTGGCGGTGGGCTTCTTGTACCAGAAGCCGATCAGCAGGTAGCTGGCCAGGCCCACGCCTTCCCAGCCGAAGAACAGCTGCATGAAGTCGGCGGCGGTGACCAGCGCCAGCATGGCGAAGGTGAACAGCGACAGATAGGCGAAGAACCGCGGACGGCTGTCGTCCTCGGCCATGTAGCCCCAGCTGTAGAGGTGGACGAGCGAGGAGACGCTGGTCACCACGATCAGCATGACCGCGCTCAGCGTGTCGATGCGAATCGACCAGGCAGACTGGAAATCGCCGATGTTGATGAAGGGCAGCAGCTTGACGGTGAAGTCAGGCCAGTCGCCCAGCGCCACGCCGAAAAAGGTGATCCAGGCCAGGGCGCAGGACAGGAACAGCAGGCCGGTGGTGATGGCCTGGCTGGGGATGTTGCCGATGCGACGGCCGAACAGGCCGGCGATCGCCGCGCCGAGGAGCGGGGCGAACAGCAGGATGGTGACGAGAAGCTCGTGAGACATGGGTGCGATCAGCCCTTCATCACCGAGACGTCGTCGACCGCGATGTCACCGCGGTTACGGAAGAAGGTCACCAGGATGGCCAGGCCGACAGCGGCTTCGGCCGCGGCGACGGTCAGCACGAACATGGCGAAGATCTGCCCCGTCACGTCGTGCAGATAGACCGAGAAGGCCACCAGGTTGATGTTCACGGCCAGCAGGATCAGCTCGATCGACATCAGGATGACGATGATGTTCTTGCGGTTCACGAAGATGCCGAAGACCCCGATGGTGAACAGGATCGCGGCCAGCGTGAGATAGTGCGTCAGGCCGATCATTCGCCTTCTCCCACGCCCGGTTTGATATCGACGATGGTCATCCCGCTCTTCGGCCCACGGGCCGTCTGGGCGGCGATGTTCTGGCGCTTGACGCCCGGCTTGTGGCGCAGGGTCAGGACGATGGCCCCGATCATGGCGACCAGCAGCACCAGGCCCGCAGCCTGGAAGAAGTAGACGTAGGTCGTATAGAGCACCCGGCCGATGGTCTCGGCGTTTGAGACATCCGGCAGGCTGGCCATCGGGCCGGTCACCTTGGAGGCGGCGCCCTTGGTGGCGATGCTGATCGCCACGACGATCATCTCGAGGGTGAGGATACCGGCCACGATCAGGCCGAAGGGCAGATACTGGGCAAAGCCCTGACGCAGCGACTTGAAGTCGACGTCGAGCATCATGACCACGAACAGGAACAGCACCGCGACGGCGCCGACGTAGACGACCACCAGCAGCATGGCCAGGAACTCGGCTCCGATGAGCACGAACAATCCCGCCGCGCTGAAGAAGGCGGTGATCAGGAACAGCACCGAGTGCACGGGGTTGCGCGCCGACACCACGGCAAACGCCGCCAGCACCGTCACTGTCGCCATCAGATAGAAGGCTATCGCCTGCAGGCCCATGTGGCCCTTACCCCTTCTTCAAACTCGCAAAACCGCCGTTGGAATCGAGACGCCGCCTCTTAACGATAGGCTGCGTCCAACTCCAGATTCTTGGCGATCTCGCGCTCCCAACGGTCGCCGTTATCGAGCAGCCGTTCCTTGTCGTAGTAGAGTTCCTCACGGGTTTCCGTGGCGAACTCGGTGTTGGGTCCCTCGACGATGGCGTCCACCGGGCAGGCCTCCTGGCACAGGCCGCAGTAGATGCATTTCACCATGTCGATGTCGTAGCGGGTCGTGCGCCGGCTGCCGTCCTCGCGGGGCTCGGCCTCGATGTAGATGGCCTGGGCCGGGCAGATGGCCTCGCACAGCTTGCAGGCGATGCAGCGTTCTTCGCCGGAAGGATAGCGGCGCAGCGCGTGCTCACCCCGGAAGCGCGGCGATTGCGGGCCGCGCTCGTTGGGATAGATCACCGTCTTCTTCGGCGCGAGCATGTACTTCATGGCCAGCCCGAAGGCGCCGATGAAGTCCATGAGGGCCGCGCCCTTGATGGCCTGAGCGATGCGGCTCATTGAGCCTTCTCCTTGGGAGCGATGACGCACTGGTAGTTGGACAGCTGGTACTGGTCGCCGCCGCTGGAATAGGGGCGGACCACGCCGCCGGCCTCGACGCACTTGTCCTTGGCCCGCTTCAGCTCGTCATAGGTCACCAGCCCGCGGCCCAGCGAGTAGCTGCCCGGGTTGGCGTCCGGCTGGGTCGCGCAGGCGCCCAGGAGAACCAGAGGGAGAAGGACGGCGACGCGCATCAGCCGGGGTGCCCCGTGTAGACGCGGTAGGCGGCGACGGCCACGACCGCCACCAGCGAGGTCGGCAGGAAGATCTTCCAGCCCAGACGCATCAGCTGGTCATAGCGGTAGCGGGGGACGATCGCCTTCACCATGGCGAACAGGAAGAACATGAAGATGGTCTTGGCGAAGAAGACCAGGAACAGCAGGAAGCTCTGCAGGGTCTCCGGCCAGGTCGCCATGAAATCGACCGGGAAGCCGGGCTGCCACCCGCCGAAGAACAGGATGGTGAACAGCGAACACATCAGAACGATGTTGGCGTACTCGCCGATCATGAACAGAAGGTAGGGCGTCGAGCTGTATTCGACCTGATAGCCGGCGACGAGTTCCGACTCGGCTTCCGGCAGATCGAAGGGCGGGCGGTTGGTCTCGGCCAGGGCCGAGATGAAGAAGATGACCGCCATCGGGATCATGACCAGCGCCAGGGGCAGGTTCTTCAGACCCCCGCCGAAGACATTCCAGTTCCAGATCCAGCCACCCTGCTGCTCGGTGATCTCCACCAGGCTCATGGTGTTGGACAGCAGGATGACGGTGATGATCACGAAGCCGATCGAGACCTCGTAGGACACCATCTGCGCCGCCGACCGCAGGCCGCCGAGGAAGGGGTACTTCGAGTTGGAGGCCCAGCCGCCCATGATGATGCCGTACACCCCCATCGAGCTGATGGCGAAGATGTAGAGGATGGCCGGGTTGACGTCGCTGATCACCCAGCCCGGCGCCAGCGGCACCACGGCCCAGGCCGCGAAGGCGAGGACGAAGGTCAGGATCGGGGCCAGCAGGAAGACCGTCTTGTCGGCCCCGGCCGGAATGACGATTTCCTTCAGCAGGAACTTCAGGAAGTCGGCGAACGACTGGAAAAGGCCGAAGGGACCAACGACGTTGGGCCCTTTGCGCATCTGAACGCCGGCCCAGACCTTGCGGTCGCCCCACAGCAGGAAGGCGAGGCTGAGCAGGATCCAGACCAGCACGGCCAGGATCTGGCCGGTGTGCAGGAGGAACCAGCCGAGCGGAGTGGTCCAGAAGTCGGGGGTCGTCGGCACGGGCTACTCCGCCGCCATCTTGGCCGCGCCGCTGGCCAGGGCCGCGCATTCGGCCATGGTCACGCTGGCGCGCGCGATCGGGTTGGTCAGGTGGAAGGCCTCGACGGCGCTCGCGAGCGGCGCGTCCGAGACATCCCCGGCGGCGCCGAGGCCGCTCAGGTCAAAGCTCGTGGCGACCGAGCCCGGCGCATAGTCGATCTGGCCGAAGGTCGGGTGATCGACGAACAGTTTGGCGCGAAGCTGGTCCAGGCTGTCGTACGGCAGGGTCTTGCCGACCCGGTCCGACAGCGCCCGGAGGATCGCCCAGTCCTCGCGGGCCTCGCCCTTCGGGAACACGGCGCGTTCGCCCATCTGCACCCGGCCCTCAGTGTTGACGTAGAGGCCGTTCTTTTCGGTGTAGGCGGCGCCCGGCAGGATGACGTCGGCCTTGTGGGCCCCGCGATCGCCGTGGCTGCCCAGATAGACGGTGAAGGCGCCGCTGGCCGAAGCCTCGCACTCGTCGGCGCCGAGCAGGAACAGGACATCCAGGGCGCCGGGCTTCAGCATCTCACGGGTCGACAGACCGCCCTCACCGGGCACGAAGCCCATGTCGAGCCCGCCGACGCGGGCGGCGGCGCTGTGCAGCACGTTCCAGCCGTTCCAGCCTTCACGCACCACGTTGAAGCTCTTGGCCACACCCGCCAGCGCCTTCAGCACGGCGGCGCTGTCCTCACGGGCGAAGGCCCCTGCCCCGACGATGATCGCCGGACGCTCGGCGGCCTTGAAGGCCTGCACGAAATCGGACTTCGACTTGCTCAGACCCGAGACCGACGAGACGCCGGCGCCCAGGTAGTCGTAGTCGTAGGTCAGGTCGACCTGCTGGCCGATCAGGCCGATGCGGGTCTTGCCGGCCACCCACTGCTTGCGCAGGCGGGTGTTGAAGACGGCCGCTTCGGTGCGCGGGTTGGCCCCGACGATCAGCACCACGTCGGCGTTCTCGACACCGGCGAGGGTCGAATTGAACAGCCAGCTTTCGCGCGGGCCGGTCCCGAGGGCCGAGCCGTCCTGA
>JBILYE010000172.1:0-8141 GCA_044377925.1 Caulobacter sp.
CTGTCGCCGGTCGGCCTGTCGGAGATCACCAAGCTGTCGGTCGCCAAGGTCGTCAGCTTCATGATGGCCGTCTGGTTCCTGTCCAGCTCGATCGCCCAGTTCGTCGGCGGCTGGATCGCCGGCATGGCCGGCGCCGAGACGGTCGGTGGCCAGGTCCTCGACCCGGGCGCGGCCCTGGCCACGTCGCTCGACGTGTTCGGCAAGCTGGGCTGGGTCGGCGTCGGCGTCGGCGTGTTCTTCGTGCTGATCAGCTTCCTGATCAAGCATTGGGCCCATGGCGCCAATGACGCCGGCGGCCATGAGGACGAGGCCGCTGTGGACCCCCGCGAGGGTCCGGCCCGCGACCCGGTCTAAAGCCGGGCCGCAAGCCGCAACATGACGAAGGGCCCCGGAGCGATCCGGGGCCCTTTTTCTGTGTCTGTGTCGGCAAGAAAAGGGGAGCGGCGCTGTGTCCAGCGGGACTGGGTTGATCCGGGCGGGGGACTTGAAGCGCCATTGGATCAACCCGAAGGACACAGCGCCGCTCCCCTGGTCGCTCAGGTGTCGCGGGGTATGGCGACGCCCGGCGGAGTGGGGGTCAGAACGTCTTTCGGATGCGCATGTAGAAGTAGGACGGATAGTCGAGCGGACGCACCTCGCTGTAGTTGACGCTGCCGGTGTCGCGCGGGGCGTCGTACAGCTGGCGGCTGAAGGTCAGGTCGCGGCCCAGCAGGTTGTGGGCTTCGAAGCGGATGGCGAGGTCCGGATAGGGCTTGTACTCGGCGTACAGGGTCACCCAGGTTTCCAGCTCCACCTGGTCGGTGCGGTCGAAGCGATAAGACCGCTCCTCGAAATTGCCGAAGACGTCGATGCCCCACTGGGTCTTGTACCTGGCCAGATCCTGCGAGAAGCGGACCTCCCATTCGAAGGGCGCCTGGCCGCTGATCCGGCGGGCCTCCCCGGTGGTCGGATCTGTGACCTCCGAGTGATTCCATTCCAGATTGGTGCGCAGCAGGCCGCCGGGGATGCCCAGCTTGCCGAGCGGCAGGGTCAGGGCGATTTCCAGCTCGTCGTTCCTGCCGTCACCGATGTTGCCGGGGGCGTCGAAGTTGCAGGACAGGTCGCTGGTGTCGGGAACGCCGGCGATCAGCGGGCACTGGCTGATGTCGGTGACGCGGATGCGGTCGGTGGCGTCGGTGATTTCCTCATGGGTGAACTTCACCGTGACCGCGCCCTCCTTCCAGAACTTGCGCTCGTAGGCCACCTCGAACACGGTCGTCTTGCTGGGCTCCAGGTCGGCGCCGCCGGCGGTGACCGTGCCGCCGGTCGACAGCGAGATCGAGCTGGCGAAGTCGCGGAAGTTCAGCTGGCCGACCTCGCGCTCGATGCGGACCCGCACCTGATCGACCTCGGTCGGCGACCAGGTGGCGATCATGCGGGGCTTGAAATAGGTGAAGTCCTTGGAGAGGGTGGTGGCCCCCGACTGGCTGATCGTCGAGGCCTCGACCTTCAGCCCGCTCTCGATGGCCAGCTTGGGATTGAGGCGCCAGTTGGCGGTCAGGAAGGCCTCGCCGCGCTCCTCCTCGACCCGCACATTGGCCTGCGGCAGGACGACGGGGACGCCGTTCTCGACATAGGCGGTGGAGGCGTCGAGGAAGTTGAAGGCCCCCTCGGCCCCGCCCTCGACGATGAGGTTGGGCGAGAAGGAGTAACGCAGGGCGCCGCGCACGATGCTCTCGCCGCGCTCGGCCTGTTCGGTGAACAGGGCGGTGTCGGCCCCGTCGTCGAAGCGCGAGGAGAAGTCGACGTCGCTGCCGGTCTGCAGGGCGGTGATCTCGACCCTGGCCTTGCCGAAATCGCGCTCCCAGCTGCCGCCGAACTCGGCGTCGACCTGGTCGTTGCGGTCCTTGACCACGAACAGGCGATTGGTCCGCGGGCTGTCGAAGGCGTTGAGCGACCACTCGTAGAGGTCGGGATGGTAGCGGGCATTGACCGCCACCCGGCCGCCGAACAGAGGGCTCTTCCAGCCCGCTTTCAGGTCATAGCCCTGGCCCGTGCCGGTCTCGTCCCAGGCCTTGCGTTCGACGACGCCGGCCGAGGTCTCGCTGCGCTGGACGCCTTCGCCGGCCCCGTCATCGATGCCGACATAGAAGAGGTTGGACCAGTTGAAGGTCCCCGGCCCGACCGGGGCGCTGCCCTCGAAGCGGAAGGCCGGCTGGGTCCGCCCATCCTGGTGGATGGCGTTGGCGACGCCCAGCAGCCAGCTGCCGCCGCGGTCCTTCTTGAGGATGATGTTGGCGATGACGGTCTTGCCCTGCATGTCGATGCCGGGGGCGCCGCCGCGGATGATGTCGATACGCTCGACGTCCTTGGCCTGGATGCGGCGCAGGGCGTCTTCCAGCCCTTCGGACTTGGAGGCGTTGCGCTGTCCGTCGATCAGCACGTTGCCGGCCGCGCCGCCATAGCCGCGCACGCTGTCGCCGTCGTCGAAGGCAAAGCCGGGAACGCGGGCGATCATGTCCATCGCCGAGTTGGGCGAGGCCTCGGCGAAGAAGCCGGCGTGATAGGGGGTGACGCCCTGGTTGGCGATCGGCGCAGCGGCCTGGGCCAGGGCCGGGGCGGACTCCTGAGCGACCACGATCCCGGCCGTGATCGGCGCCGGCGCCGGCGCGGCCGTGGCGATGACTTCAGGTGATGCGGCCGCCAGCAAGGCGATAAACGGACTCATACAGGTTCTCCCCCTTCAGAGCCCCCCGGCCCGTCAGGTGGCGGCAACCTGCCCGCGCCCCGGATTGGGGGCACGTTACAAGCCTGAAATGTAGATTAAATCTGTGAAATGTTGCCGGTGATCACCCTCCCTCCCCTTCATGGGGAGGGACAGCGGGGCGCAGCCCCGCAGGGTGGGGAAGTGGGGTTCAAGCTGGTGTGCTGGGGGTTTGGGCAATCGAAAATCAGGTGGCCTTAGCCGCGCTGCATCCGACTTCCCCACCCTGACCGCTGCGCGGTCTGTCCCTCCCCATGAAGGGGAGGGAGCGCGTTCCCTCGCCTAAACCGCCGTCCCGCCGACGGTGAGTCCCGTGATCTTCAGGCTGGGCTGGCCCACGCCCACCGGCACGCCCTGGCCGGCCTTGCCGCAAACGCCGATGCCCGGGTCCAGCGCGAAGTCGTTGCCGATCATGGTCACCCGGGTGAGGGCGCTGGGGCCGTCGCCGATCAGGGTGGCGCCCTTGACCGGGTGGGTGATGCGGCCGTCCTCGATCAGGTAGGCCTCCGTGCACTGGAAGACGAACTTGCCGTTGGTGATGTCCACCTGACCGCCGCCGAGGCTGGCGCAGTACAGGCCGCGTTTGGTCGAGGCGATCATCTCATCCAGCGTGTGATGGCCGCCCAGCATGACGGTGTTGGTCATCCGGGGCATGGGCATGTGGGCGTAGGACTGACGACGGGCGTTGCCGGTCGGGGTCAGGTCCATCAACCGCGCCGACTGGCGGTCGTGCATGTAGCCGGTGAGGATGCCGTCCTCGATCAGCACGGTGCGCTCGGTCGGGGTGCCCTCGTCATCGACGGTCAGGCTGCCGCGACGGCCGGGCAGGGTGCCGTCATCGACGACGGTGACGCCGGGCGCGGCGACGCGTTCGCCGACGCGGCCCGAGAAGGCGCTGATGCCCTTGCGGTTGAAGTCGCCTTCCAGGCCATGGCCGACGGCCTCGTGCAGCAGCACGCCGTTCCAGCCGGGGCCCAGGACCACGTCCATCTCGCCGGCCGGGCAGTCGATGGCCTCCAGGTTGACCAGGGCCTGGCGCAGGGCCTCGTCGACCTGGCCCTGCCAGCTGTCGGGCGTGATCCAGGTCTCGAACCCGGCGCGGCCGCCGGCCCCGCTGGTGCCGGTCTCGCGGCGGCCGTCCTTCTCGACGACGATCTGGACGTTGACCCGGGAGAGGGGGCGCACGTCGCGCACCAGCCGGCCGTCGGCCCGCAGGATCTCGACGATGCGGCGCTCGCCGGCCATCGAGGCGGTGACCTGGACGATGCGGCCGTCGCGGGCGCGGGCGAAGGCGTCGATCTCCTGCAGCAGGGCGACCTTCTCCGAGAAGCCGGGGGAGGCGACCGGGTTGTCCTCGCCATAGAGGCGGATGTTGGTGCTGCGCGGGCCCTCGGCGGCGACGCCGCTGTAGCCGCGCTTGGCCAGCCGGGCCGAATCGGCGGCGCGGCCGAAGGCGGCCTCGCTGATCTCGCTGGCGTGGGCGTAGCCGGCGGTCTCGCCGGCCACCACGCGCAGGCCGAACCCTTCGCCCGAATCGTAGGAGGCGGTCTTCAGCCGGCCGTCATCGAAGACAAAGGCCTCGCTCTCGCTGTGCTCGAGGAACAGTTCGCCATCGTCGGCGCCGTGGAGGGCGTCGCTTAGGATGGACCGGGCGCGGTCGGTGTCGACACCGGCGGCGTCCAGAAGCGAGGGGGCGAGGGAGGGAAGGCTCATACCTGGAACGTAAGGAGGGACGGGGCGTTCGTCACCCCGTCCCTCCAAACTCTGTGACGATTGGTCGGCGATCAGTTGCCGCCGGCGTCCTCGTCCGGCGTCACATTGCGGTCGCCGATGTAGACATCGCCGCTGCCGGCCACATCCTGCGACAGCCTGGTGGGGCTGCGTTGCAGGCTGACGTCGCCGCTGCCGGAGACCTTGATGACGGCCTCGTCGCTGGCGTCGGCGTTGATGTCGCCGCTGCCGGCGATGGTCAGCGTGGCCTTCCGGGCCGGCAGGAAGCGCAGGTCCACATCGCCGGAGCCGGCGATATCGACGGTCAGCGCCTCGGTGGCGCCGCGCCCGTCCAGATCGCCGCTGCCGGCGATGGCGACGGCCAGGGACGGCTGGTTGTAGTCCTTCAGCGTGACGTCACCGGAACCGTTGATGGCGACCTTGCTGACCTTCGGCGCCGTGACGACGATCTTCAGGCTGCGGTCGTCGTGCCAGACGATGTGGCGCTCACGCTGGTCGTCGTCCTGCCAGAAGATGCGGCCGCCCTCGACGCGCACCTTGTCGACGTCGCGCTGCAGGCCGGTGACCACCACGCCGGGCTTGTCGCCTTCGACCAGGGTCACATCGGCCGCGAGATCGACGGTCAGTTCGTCGGTCCCGGTCCATTCGAAGGTCTTGCTGATCTTGGGCGCGTTGTGGCCGACGTAGTCGTCGCCCTGTTCGATCTTCTCCAGCACGGCGGGGATGACGAAGCCGTCGCGGACGATCTCCGGGCCCCCCATGGCGATGACCGAAGTCAGGCAGACGATGAAGGTCAGGAAGCCTGCCCCGGCGATGATGGCGAGTGTGCGGATCATGGCGGTCTCTCCCCTAAGCCTGATCGATGGCCGGCTTCAGCAGCCGGAAGTGCAGCCTGGCGTACCAGACCAGGACGTTGACCAGGCCGACGCCGGCCATGATGGTCAGCGCTCCGACGCAGGTGGCGGCGCCGACGAGGCCCAGGCCCGCCAGGACGGCGATGCCCGCCCCGCCGTCGTAGCCGACGATGGGGCCGCCGATCATGACGACCCCGCCCATGATGAAGCCGCCGATCACGACCATGATGATCGTGAAGAAGACGCTGATCACACTGAACAGGATCGGGGCCAGGATCAGGATGTCGATGGCGCCCAGACCGAGCAGGGCGAGAATCGCCCCCGTGGCGTTGCGCGGGCTTTTCTTGTCTTCCCAGGCTTTCAGGCCGTACTCGGCGCGCAGTTCGCGGGCCAGGCGGTCCGGATCGCCGAGCGCGGCGGCGGCTTCCTCTTCACTGCGGCCCGCCGCGGCGGCGTCGCTGAAGTGGGCCTCGTAGTCGGCGGTGATCTCGCTCTGCGCGTTGGCGCTGAGCGCGCTCAGGCCGCGTCGTAGCCTGGCCATGAAGTCGGCTCTGGTCATTGCCCCTCTCCCAGAATGATGTTGTTCACCGCGCTGGAGAAGGCCGTCCAATCGGTCTTCTGCTGGATGAAGCTGGCGCGGCCGGCTTCGGTCAGGCGGTAGTATTTGCGCGGCGGACCGGCCGGTGATTCCACCAGATAGGTCTCCACCAGTCCGTCGCCCTGCAGCCGTCGCATCAGGGGGTAGATGGTGCCTTCCCCCATATCGATGGCCGAGGCCAGGCGGCTGGCGATGTCGTAGGCGTAGCCGTCCGCCCGTGAGAGCAGGGCCAGCACGCAGAGGGCCAGGACCCCCTTCTTCAGCTGTGGTTCGATAATGTCTGGCACGGCGTTCCCCGTCCTTGTTGATGGCTCCCTTGTATCGACCAGTAGTGTGCGTGGCAAGGTACCTATCATTACATCTTAGTAACGTGGCTTCCGGCGTTTTCAGCCCCGCTTTGGGCCGTATCTTGCGACCCGCTCGCAAATAGTGCGGAACGCCTTGCCAGTGCTTGCCGAAAGGGGGAACGGCGCGTATGCACCGGCCCGATAATTGGCGACTGGGCGGGTGCTTGGGACTGGCGCGCGGGTCGCGGGCCGGGCTAAGCATTTCCCAGTCAAGATTGACGGTCGCCGTATCACCGGCGGCCATAACGGACACGAGGCTTATGAAGGCGAAGGTTAAGGGGATGCGCTGGGTCGCTACGGCTCTCGGGGCCGGGCTGACCAGCGTTTTGATGGCGGCGCCCGCTCTGGCCCAGCAATTGATGGGGCAACCCACCGATGGGTCGATCGGCCTGCAGCCGGCGGCCGCGCCGCTGAAGCACCATGCTCACTTCTTCCATGATGTGATCCTGCTGCCGATCATCATCGCGATCAGCGTCTTCGTGCTGGCGCTGCTGATCTGGATCGCGATCCGCTACAACGCCAAGGCCAACCCGGTCCCGGCGAAGTTCAGCCACAACACCCTGCTCGAGATCGTCTGGACGCTGGTGCCGGTGCTGATCCTGATGGTCATCGCCATCTTCAGCTTCCGCCTGCTGTTCGAGTACCACGACACGCCGAAGGTCGACCTCACGGTCAAGGCCACCGGCTACCAGTGGTACTGGGGCTACGAGTACCCCGACCAGGAGATCGGCGAGATCACCTCGACCATGATGGCCGAGGAAGACGTCGCCAAGGCCGGCCTGCCGGCCAGCCTCTACCGCCTGAAGGCTTCCGAGCCGCTGGTCGTGCCGGTGAACAAGGTCGTCCGGGTGCAGGTCACCGCGGTCGACGTCATCCACGCCTTCGCCCTGCCGGCCTTCGGTCTGAAGACCGACGCCGTTCCCGGCCGTCTGAACGAAACCTGGTTCAAGGCCGAGAAGGTCGGAACCTACTACGGTCAGTGCTCGGAGCTGTGCGGCGTTGACCACGCCTTCATGCCCATCGAGATCAAGGTCGTGACGCAGGCCGAGTTCGACGCCTGGGTCGCCGCCAAGAAGGGCCCGCCGGCTGCTCCCGCCGTCGCCGCTCCGGCCGCCGGCGCCGCGCCCGCTGCCGCCACCCCCGCTTCTGTTCCGGCCCCCGCCGCGCCCGTCGCCGCGCCGGCCGCCAAGCTCTGATCGCAGGTACCGACACGATGGCTCACGCTGCCGCCGCACATGACGACGCCGACCACAAGCCGGGTTTCTTCACCCGCTGGTTCCTGTCGACCAACCACAAGGATATCGGCACCCTCTACGTCCTGTTCGCCATCATGGCGGGCCTGGTGGGCGGGGCGCTTTCCGGCCTGATCCGCTGGGAACTGGCCGAGCCGGGCATCCAGATCTTCAAGGAAGGCTCGTCCATCCAGCTGCTCGGCCTGATCGAGCAGTCCAAGCACGGCTATAACGCCGTGGTCACCGCCCACGCCCTGATCATGATCTTCTTCATGGTCATGCCGGCGATGATCGGGGGCTTCGGCAACTGGTTCGTGCCGATCATGATCGGCGCGCCGGACATGGCCTTCCCGCGGATGAACAACATCTCCTTCTGGCTGCTGATCGCCGCCTGGGTGCTGCTGGTCATGTCGATGTTCAGCGACGGCGGCCCCGGCAAGGGCTTCGGCGGCGGCTGGACCATCTATCCGCCGCTCTCGACCTCGGGTCACACCGGTCCGGCCATGGACTTGGCGATCTTCTCGCTCCACCTGGCCGGCGCCAGCTCGATCCTCGGCGCCATCAACTTCATCACCACCATCTTCAACATGCGCGCGCCGGGCATGACCCTGCACCGCATGCCGCTGTTCGTGTGGT
>JBILYE010000173.1:0-8081 GCA_044377925.1 Caulobacter sp.
CCCCAGAGCCCCGTCCGCACCTGCCTGTGAAGCGATTCAGCGAAAGCCTCGGCCAGACGGTCGGCAAGGGCCGCAGACAGGATGGCGTTGTAGTCGTCGCCGGCTGCCTTGTACTTGGCGGCGATCTCGGTCTCGCCATGACCGGCCGTCACCGCGAAGGCGCCGATCCAGTCCTGGGCCTTGTCGGCCGGGGCGACGAAGTCGGACAGGGCAAGGTTCGCCTTGCCGCCGGTCTTGTCCATCTGCTGGCGCAGGGTGTGGAAGCGAGCCAGTTCCGTGGCGCGGCTCTCGTCCGAGAACACCGCGATATCGTCGCCCACCGCCTGGGCCGGCCAGAAGCCGACAACCCCCTTGGCGGTGAACCACTGCTCCTCGACGATGCGTTTCAGCATCGCCTGGGCGTCACGGTACAGGTCGGTCGCCGCCTCGCCGACGATGTCGTCCTCGAGGATGGCCGGGAAGCGTCCGATCAGCTCCCAGCTGGCGAAGAAGGGCGTCCAGTCGATGTGGCGGGCAAGGTCGGCGAGGTCACCCTCGATGGCCTGCACGCCGATGAAGCTCGGCTTCACCGTCGGCTGCTCGGTCCAGTTCACCGGGTGGGCGTTGGCCCGCGCCCGCGTGATCGGCGTGCGGTTCTTGGCCTCCTGGCCCCGGGCGAACTGCTCACGCACGCGGATGTACTCGTCGCGCGTCACGGCCTCGAGATTGGGTCGCTCGTCGGAAAGCAGGCCCGACACCACGCCCACCGCCCGGCTGGCGTCGAGGACATAGGTGGTCGAGGCCCGCCGGTAGGCCGGCTCGATCTTCACGGCCGTATGGGTCTTGCTGGTCGTCGCCCCGCCGATCAGCAGCGGGATGTCGAACCCGCGCCGCTCCATCTCGGCGGCGACGAAGACCATCTCGTCCAGCGACGGGGTGATCAGGCCGGACAGCCCGATGATGTCGACGTTGTGAGCCTTGGCCTCGTCGAGGATGCGGTCGGCCGGGACCATGACGCCCAGGTCGATGACCTCGTAGTTGTTACACTGCAGGACCACGCCGACGATGTTCTTGCCGATGTCGTGGACGTCGCCCTTGACGGTGGCCATCAGGATCTTGCCCGCCGCCTTGCGCGGCTGGCCTTCCTTCTCGGCCTCCATGAAGGGCATCAGCCAGGCCACCGCCTGCTTCATAACCCGGGCCGACTTCACCACCTGCGGCAGGAACATCTTCCCTGAGCCGAACAGGTCGCCGACCACGTTCATGCCGTCCATCAGGGGGCCTTCGATGACGTGCAGAGGCCGTGTCGCCGCCAGCCGGGCCTCCTCGGTGTCGGCGTCGATGAACTCGGTGATGCCGTTGACCAGGGCGTGGGTCAGCCGCTCCTGCACCGTCCCCGAGCGCCAGGCCTGGTCGGCGACCTTGGCCACCGTCCCGTCGCCCTTGTACTTGGGCGCCAGATCCACCAGCCGCTCGGTCTGCGACCCGCCGTCCCTGGGCTTCCTGTTGAGGATCACATCCTCGACCGCCTCGCGCAGCTCCGCCGGGATGTCGTCATAGACCGGCAGGTCGCCGGCGTTGACGATGCCCATGTCCATGCCGGCGTTGATGGCGTGATACAGGAACACCGAGTGGATCGCCCGCCGCACCGGCTCGTTGCCGCGGAAGCTGAAGCTGACGTTCGACACCCCGCCCGATACCCGCGCATAGGGCAGCTGCTGCTTGATCGCCCGCGTCGCCTCGATGAAGTCGACCGCGTAGTTGTCGTGCTCCTCGATCCCCGTCGCCACGGCGAAGATGTTTGGGTCGAAGATGATATCCTCGGGCGGGAAACCCACCTCGTCGACCAGGATGCGATAGGCCCGCGTGCAGATCTCGATCTTCCGCGCCGCCGTGTCGGCCTGCCCCTGCTCATCGAAGGCCATGACCACCACGGCCGCGCCGTAGCGCAGGCACAGGCGCGCATGATGACGGAAGGTGTCTTCCCCCTCCTTCATGCTGATCGAGTTGACGATGGCCTTGCCCTGCACGCACTTCAGACCGGCCTCGATCACCTCCCACTTGGAGCTGTCGATCATCACCGGCACCCGGGCGATATCCGGCTCGGCGGCCAGCAGGTTCAGGTAGGTGACCATGGCCTGCTTCGAATCCAGCAGGCCCTCGTCCATGTTGATGTCGATGATCTGGGCGCCGGCCTCGACCTGCTGGCGCGCGACGGCGAGCGCCGCCGTGTAGTCGCCATCGACCACCAGCTTGCGGAATTTGGCCGAGCCGGTGACGTTGGTCCGCTCACCGACGTTGACGAAGACAGGTCTCACTACAGCATCCCATTGTCGATAGCGGGCTCTCGGCCCCCGAGGGCGAGGCGGCGACTGATCACCGCCTGGGGCAGACCGGCGGCGACAGCCTTCATCACCGGACCGGGCCCCTGCCCATGAAGTTGTTTCAGCCCGGCGACCGCCGAGCGCAGCTGGGCCTTTGACGCCCCCGCCACGGCCAGCTTGAAGGCCTCATAGTCGGTCGTGGCCAGCACCGGATCACCCGGGGCCGGTCCGATATCCACACGCCCGGCCGTCTGCACCAGGGCGTTGACCAGCACGGCGGCGGCCTTGTCGTTGGTCGCACGGCCCAGCCGGCTGCGCAGATCGCGCAGCAGTTCGGTCTCGGTGGTGGTCAGGCCATCCGCCTTGTCGAGTTTCATCAGGCCAGCTCGAACGGTTCCAGCCCCGCCAGGCGCATGGCCTTGGGCCGCTCCGGGATCGGCCGGGGCTTCTTGCCTTTCACCGCTTCCGCCACATGCCGGATGTGGTCCGGCGTCGTGCCGCAACAGCCGCCCAGGATGTTGACCAGGCCACTGTCGGCCCACTCTTCCAGGTGACAGGCCGTCTGGTGCGGCTCCTCGTCGTACTGGCCCATGGCGTTGGGCAGGCCGGCGTTGGGATAGGCGGCGACCAGGGTATCGGCCACCCGGCTCATCTCGGCGATGTGTGGCCGCATCAGGTCGGCGCCCAGGGCGCAGTTGAAGCCGATGGCGAACGGACTGGCGTGCTTGACGCTGTTCCAGAAGGCTTCGGCCGTCTGGCCCGACAGCGTCCGCCCCGACCGGTCGGTGATGGTGCCGCTGATCCAGATCGGCAGACGCTCATAGCCCTCGTCCTCGAGGTCCATGATCGCCTTGATACAGGCCTTGCAGTTCAGGGTGTCGGTGATGGTCTCGATCAGGAACAGGTCGACCCCGCCCTCGTGCAGCGCCTGGACCTGTTCGCGATAGGCCTCATAGACCTGGTCGAAGGTCACCAGCCGGGCGCCCGGATCGTTCACGTCCGAACTCATCGACAGCATCTTGTTCAGCGGCCCGATCGATCCCGCCACGAAGCGTGGCTTGTCCGGCTCGGCAGCCGTGAACTTGTCGGCCGCCGCTCTCGCCAGCCGCGCGCCCTCGAAGTTGATGTCACGCACCGCCGACTGGCAGCTGTAGTCTTCCTGGGCGATCCAGGTGGCGCTGAAGGTGTTGGTTTCGCTGATGTCGGCGCCGGCCGCGAAATAGGCCTCGTGCAGCTTCTGCACCAGGTCGGGACGGGTCAGGCAGAGGATGTCGTTGTTGCCCTTCAGATGGACGCCGTGGTCCTTGAAGCGCTCGGCCCGGAAGTCCTCTTCGCTCAGCCCCTCGCGCTGGAACATCACGCCCCAGCTGCCGTCGAGGATGAGGATGCGTTCCTTCGCGGCCTGGTAAAGGGCGGCGATGCGGTCCTGTCTGGTCATGAGCCGGCCTGCTGCTTGGCGAGCTGCGCCTCGAAATCCGCCTTCGACCTGGCGGTGACCGTGGACAGCTCGCTGGGATCGACGAAGGGGTTGGGCTTGCCCGGTCCCATGGCGGCGCGCTTGGCGGCCAGGTTCATCTGGTCCGGGTGCGGGGCCAGAAAGACATCGGCCTGCATCCCCGCCAGCTTGGTGAAGGTCTTCTGGTAGTCGGCGACGATACCCGGATACTGCGGATTGGGGGCCAGCCGGTTGGCGGCCACCGAGGTGCTGCACCAGAAGATCACCTTGTAGGTCCTGGAGCCGTCCTTCACCGAGGTCGTCCAGGAGGTGCAGCCCTTGCTGTGGCCCGGCGTGATGTTGGCCTTCAGGGTGTTGGATCCGACCGACAGGGTCTCGCCGTCAACGACGGTCTTGTCGACCTTCACGCCCGGGAAGTGCAGGTAGGACACATCCTCCGAGCCCGGATACTTGCCGTTCTCGAGGGCCCATTTATCGCCGGCGCTGGCGATGACCACCGCCCCGGTGTCCTTCTTGAGCTGGGCCAGGGCGCCGGCGTGGTCGAAGTGGGCGTGGCTGTTGAGGATCAGGTCGACGTCCGACAGCTTGAAGCCCAGCGCCTTGATGTTGGCTTCCACCAGGGTGGCGTTCTGAGGCATCCCGCCGTCGATCAGGATGTGGCCCTTGGAGCTGGTGATCAGCCAGGCCGACAGCCCCTCGGTGCCAACATAGTAGATGTTGCCGATGACTTTGAAGCCGGTCGTCGGCTTGGTCCAGCTGGCCGGCATCTGCGCCGAGGCGTTGACGACGAACAGCGCGCTGGCGGCAGCGACGGAAAGGGCGAGTTTTTTCAAAGTCATGCGGCGGCCTCCGCCGGCGACGTCGCCGGCTCACGCACCCCCAGCACGCGGCAGATGGCATACACCAGATCGGCCCGGTTGAGAGTGTAGAAGTGGAAATCGGAGAAGCCCTGCTCCTCCAGCTTGGCGCACATCTCGGCGGCCACGCTGCAGGCGATCAGGCGGCGGGTATCGGGATCGACATCGAGCCCGTCGAACAGGTTGCCGAGCCAGCCGGGAATGGACGCCCCGCAGGCGCCCGACATCTTCACCAGGCCCTTGAAGTTGCTGACCGGCATGATCCCCGGCGAGATCGGAATGGTGATCCCGGCGGCCCGCACCTTCTCCATGAAGCGCAGGAAGGGGTCGATCTCGAAGAAGAACTGGGTGATGCCGCGCGTCGCGCCGGCATCCACCTTGGCCTTCAGCACATCGATATCGTGCTGGATATTCGGGCTTTCGGGATGCCCCTCCGGATAGACGCCGACCAGCACCTCGAAGGGATGAATGGCGCGGGCCGCCCGGGTCAGTTCGGTGGCGTTGGCATAACCATCGGCGCGCGGAACATAGGCCCCGCCGATGGAGCCCGGCGGATCGCCGCGCAGGGCCACCAGGTGGCGCACCCCGGCGTCCCAGTAGTCGCGGATCACCTGGTCGACGTCGTCGCAGCTGGCTTCGACGCAGGTCAGGTGGGCGGCCGGCTTGAGGCTGGTCTCCTCAACGATACGCTTGACCGTCCGGTGGGTGCGATCCCGGGTCGAACCGCCGGCGCCATAGGTCACCGACACGAAGTCGGGCTGCAGCGGCTCGAGCCGGCGAATGGCTTTCCACAGGTTCTCTTCCGCCTCGGGCGTCTTGGGCGGCGAGAACTCGAAACTGATCCCGAGCTTGCGGTTGGGCCGTTCGGCCGAGCGGGCGACCGGTCCGATGACACGGCGGGGCGGGCTCATGCGGCGCTCCTGTTGGCATTGGCCGGGCGCGTCCCGGTCCAGATCTTGATGGTCAGGCCCTGGCCGTCGGCCGTGGGCAGGGTCGCGCTCACCTGGCCCTGGAGGCCGGCGGCCTCCATCCAGCGCAGGATCTCGGCATCGGAGAAGCCCAGGCGCCGGTGCTGATGCTGGCTGCGCAGGAACTCCAGGCTGTGAGGGGCGAAATCAATGATCAGCAGCCGCCCGCCGGGCGCCACAAGCCGCGCCGCCTCGTTGATCGCCGCCACCGGGTCGCCCAGATAGTGGAGCACCTGATGCACCGTCACCAGATCGGCGCTGGCCGCCGGCAGGCCCGTCGCGAAGATGTCGCCGTGGCGCAGTTCGCAGGTGGCGAGACCGGCCTCGCTGACATTGACCCGGGCGATGTTCAGCATCTGCTGCGACAGGTCCAGGCCGATCGCCCGTTCAGCCCGCGCGCCCAGAAGGGTCAGCATGCGGCCTGTGCCGGCGCCCAGATCGACCAGCCGGCCGATGGCGCCCTGCCCCGCGGCCTGGTTGATCGCCGCCTCGACCTGGGTCTCCGAGGCGTACAGGGACCGGATTTCATCCCACCGCGCCGCGTTCCTGGAAAAATAGGCCGCTGCTTCGTTGGTCCGCTCGGTCTTCACTTCCGCAAGCTGATCGCCGTCGCGGCGCAGCACCGGATCGGCTTCGTCCGTCAGATCGAGGATGTTGTCGACCATCGTCCTGGCCGGCCCGGCGCCCGTCAGCCGATAGAAGACCCAGGCCCCATCAGGGAATCGCTGCACAAGCCCGGCCTCGGCCAGCAGCTTGAGGTGACGCGAGACACGGGGCTGGCTCTGGTCCAGAATGCGGCACAGTTCGAGGACCGAAAGCTCCTCGGCGGCCAAAAGGGCGAGGATGCGCAGGCGGGTCGGCTCACCCGCCGCCCGCAGCATTTCGACAGTCTGGATCGATCCCTGCGACATCAGGGATATAAAGATATCTTTATGTGTTTAAGTCAAGCCTTCCAGGTTCGCTCTTCATCCGGAAAGCCATTGTCCCCTCCCCGCCAGAACGACGCCTTTTGACGATTCCGCTTGCGCCAAAGTGATATCACTTTGATGGCTCCGGGACAGGATCGAAGAACAGGGATGCCGACCATGCTCGGACTGATGATCAAGAACCGGAACCACCGCCTCGCGGCGGCCGTCCTCTTCGCCGCCCTGTTCGCCGGAGGCCTCGGGGTCCTGCTGCTGCGTTAGGCGTCGACTGGCGTCGCCAGCGGCTCGCCGTTGAAGAAGCAGCGCAGGTTCTCGATGGTCATCCCCACCATCTGCGGAATGCTCTCCAGCGTGCCGCCGGCCGTATGGGGCGTCAGGACCGTATTCGGCACGTCCTGCCAGCGCGCCGGCGGCGTCGGCTCCTCGGCGAAGACGTCGAGGCCGGCCATACCCAGACGCCGCTCTTTGAGGGCCGCGATCAGGGCGTCCTCATCGATCACCCCGCCGCGGGAGATGTTGACGATACAGCCGCGCGGACCAACCGCCTCGATGACCTCGGCAGTGATCAGGCCGGTGGCGTCGCCCCGGGTGCAGACCATCAGGGCGTCGCTGTCGCGGGCCAGCTGCAGCAGGCTGGCGCTGCGCGTCCAGCGGCTCTCCTTGGGGTTGGGGCCCCACCAGAGGATCGGCATGCCGAAGGCCTCCAGCCGCTTGGCGACCGCCTCGCCGATATGGCCGAGGCCGACGATTCCGGCGGTCTTGCCGCGCAGAGAATGGCGCGGCCGCATGCGGTCAGCGTGGGTCCATTTTCCGGCCCGCAATCGGGCGTCACCCTCGACCAGACCCCGCCAAACGGCAATCAGCAGGCCCACCGCATGGTCGGCCACATCATCGGCGTTCAGTCCGGCGGAGTTGGTCACGGCGATGCCGCGGCTCTTGCACCAGGGCACATCGACGCCGTCGTAACCGACGCTGACGCAGGCGATGAGGCCGAGGTTAGGCATCTCGGCGAGGAAGGCCTGGTCCAGCTTGAACTCGCCGGCATGGACGATGGCGCGGATCGTCTGTCCCGCTCCGGCCACGAAGGCCAGCCGGTCCCTGTGTTCCCACAGCCGATGAACGCGATAGCCGGCGCCGGTCAGCACCGCCTCCAATGGAGCAAGCATTTCGTGGGAGAGAAGGATGTCGTGGGGAACGGTCTGGGTCATGCCCGGACCATCCCCTCGACGAACCTCTCCGTCAATCAGCCTCGCGACTAGAGCGCGTTCCGATATGTGGGAACCGGTTATCGGATCAAACGCGCGACCACAAAGACGCTAGAGCGGCCGATTTGATTCCACCAAATCGGGTCCCGCTCTAGACGACGTAGGCCGTGCCGACGGCGCCCACAGTCTTGATCACCATGTCCGCCACCCCGTCGCCATTGACGTCGAAGCTCAGGGTGGAGGTTCCGCTGACCGTTGAAACGGTCATCTGTCCCGCCGCCCCTGAGAAGGCGCCAACCAGGGTGAAGGCCTGGTCTCCGGCCAGGTTGCTGTCGGCGTCAACCAGGCTGACATCGACCAGGTCAC
>JBILYE010000174.1:0-8058 GCA_044377925.1 Caulobacter sp.
CCACATCACCGACCGGGGCGACGACATTGTCGACGGCCGTCTGGGTGGCCTGCTGGGCGGTGTTCTCGACGGAGCCGCGACGGTCCGAGACCATCAGGGCGATACCGATGATGACGCAGACGACCAGAGCCACCGCCGCCGTCCAGGCGAGGGGCACCTTCAGATCGCCGAACGTGTCCTGGCGAAACGCCACCCGAAGTCTCCGATAGGACTAAACCGTCCCGATTCGAGAAGTTTAGACGAGCGTGCTCTCGAGAACGCCCTTCATCCACTTGGGGTGTTCAAGAACCTTGCCACAGCCCAGCGCCACGCAGGACAGCGGATCATCGGCCACGGTCACCGGCAGACCGGTGTGGTCGCGGATCTCGGCGTCCAGGCCGCGCAGCAGGGCGCCGCCGCCGGTCAGCATGATGCCCTTGTCGGCGATGTCGCTGGCCAGTTCCGGCGGCGTGGCTTCCAGAGCGACCTTCACGGCCTCGACGATCTGGTTGACCGGCTCGGCGAGCGCGTCAGCAGCCTGCTTTTCCGAAATGCGGACCTCGCGCGGCACGCCCTGCATCAGGTCGCGGCCCTTGACGTCGATCGACAGACCTTCGCCGTCGGCCGGCGAGCGGGCGGTGCCGATTTCCTTTTTGATGCGCTCGGCGGTGGTCTCGCCAATCAACAGGTTATGGTGGCGGCGCATGTAGCTGATGATGGCTTCGTCCATCTTGTCGCCGCCGACCCGCACGCTGCGCGAATAGACGATGCCCGACAGGGACAGAACCGCGACCTCGGTGGTGCCGCCGCCGATGTCGACGACCATCGAGCCGGTCGGCTCATGGATCGGCAGGCCCGCGCCGATGGCGGCGGCCATCGGCTCATCGATCAGGCCGACGCGGCGGGCGCCGGCGTTCAGGCAGCTGTCGTTGATGGCGCGGCGTTCGACGGCGGTGGCGCCCGACGGCACACAGACGATGACCTTGGGGTTCACGAAGCCCTTGCGGTTGTGAACCTTGCGGATGAAGTACTTGATCATCTCCTCGGCGACTTCGAAGTCGGCGATGACCCCGTCGCGCATCGGACGGATGGCTTCCATGTGGCCAGGCGTGCGGCCCAGCATCTGCTTGGCTTCGATACCGACGGCGTGGACGCTCTTGCGGCCGCCGATGTTGCGCAGGGCCACCACGGACGGCTCATTGAGCACGATACCCTTGCCCTTCTGATAGATCAGGGTGTTGGCGGTGCCGAGGTCGATGGCGATGTCGTTGGACATGGCGCCGAAGAGAGAGCCGAACATTCAGGGCCTTGAGGTCAGGTGCAAATCGGGACGGGCGAAGCGCTGCCCTGCAAGCCTTGCACCATGCGAAAAAGCCCCCGGGGCCCCCAGATTCGCGGTTTGGTCCAAAGCATTGCGGAGCCTGACGCGTTTGCCCCGCGAACGTGTTGATTTCAAGGTCTAAACTGAGCGTCGTTTGACCAAGTCGGGAAAGGCCCGTGCGATGCGCCTGCCTCACAGGAACGGCGGGGTTTGGAACCGGGTGTTTCCAGCGCGGAAAAGGGGGCGGCCAGAGCCTCCGCTGCGCCGTCGCGGACGGATTCAGGCCAGCGCCGCCAGCAGCACTCCGACCGCCGTCGCCCCGCCGAACAGCCACTGCCGGCCGCTGATCCGCTCGGCGAACAGCCGCTTGCCGGCCAGGGCGGCGATCGGCATCTCGACCACCCCGACGGCCCGCACAAGACCGGCCGGGGCCATCGCCAGGGCGATGAACCAGCCCGCCGAGGCCAGGGCGCCGAACAGACCGGCGCCCATGGATACACGCCAGGACCGCAGCACCGCCATAAGGGCGGGACGGGCAAAGAGCAGCATCCAGCTCCCCAGAGCGGCCGTCTGGATCGCCTGGACGACGGCGACGGTGACCAGGGCTGCGGGGATGGGATGGGCGAGGTCCAGCGCGTGGCTGGCCTGGCGAAAAGCGTTGGCGCTGACCGCGAAGCTGGCGCCCGACACCGCGCCGAGGATGGCGGCGCTCCAGTCGCGCGGGCCGTCGATGCGGCGCGGCCAGCTGAGGGCGGTGAGGCCGGCGGTGGCCAGCAGGATGCCGCTCCAGGCCGCCGGGCTGAGGTGGTCATGGAAGACGAAGAAGCCGATCAGGGCGGCGAACGGCAGGCCGCTTTGCTGAAAGGCGGTACCGAGCGCGAAGCTGGACCGCTGCATGGCGACCAGCAAGGCCGCCGTGGCCCCGATCTGGGCGAAGGCGCCGAGCGCAGACCAGGCGAAGAAGGCGGGCGAGAATGTGAGATCATGGGGGGCCAGAGCCAGCGTCGCCGCCACAAACAGACAGCTGAACGGCAGACCGAACAGAAACCGCACAAGCGTTGCGCCCCAAGGACCGGAGCCGGTCATCAGGCTCCGCTGGGCGGCGTTGCGAGCCACCTGAAAGGCGGCCGCCACGATGGTGACGGGAATCCAGAACATCGTCGGTTCGCCTACACCCCCCCTCACCGCCCGTCATCCTCGGGATTGGCGCAGAGTCCTCGTTCGGATCGGGAGCGGGCGACGCGAGAGGCTTTCGTATTATTCGTCGCGGGGTGGTAATTGGCTGCACACCCGCACTGTGCGGGCGAAGCCAGAACCAGTCGGGACGTGATGAAGCGAGTTTTGATTGGAGCGGCGGCGCTACTGACCCTGATGTCGGCGCCGGCGGCAGGTCAGCCCACGCCCCGGGGATCGACGCTGGAACCCGGTCCTTGCGGAACGCCGGGAAAGTTCATCGAAGAAGCCGGATTGGTTCGTATTGGCGGAATCCAGCAATGGATCACCATCGGGGGACAGGACTGCGGCAACCCGGTCGTCCTCATGGTCCACGGCGGCCCCGGAAACCCGAACACACCCTTCTCCCATGCGTTGTTCGGCGCCTGGACGGCCGACTTCGTCGTCGTGCAATGGGATCAGCGGGGCTCGGGCAAGACCTATGCGGCCAATCCGCCAGGAGAGGACGAGGCGCTCAGCATGGAGCAGCTGACCCGGGACGGCGTAGAGGTGGCGCGCTACGTCACCCAAAGACTGGGCAAGCGGAAAGTGATCCTCATGGGTGGCTCCTGGGGGTCGGCCCTGGCCGTCAACATGGCCCAGGCGGAACCGGAGCTTTTCCACGCCTATGTCGGCACGGCGCAGCTCGTCAGCTATGCGGACGATATGGGGGCCAGCTACGCGCGCACCCTGAGGCTGGCCCGTGAAGCAGGCGACGCCGACGCGACCACGAGGCTGGAAGCCCTCGGCCCCCCGCCCTGGATCAATCCGCGAAGCTTCGGAGTCCTCCGCCGCGTCACGCGCAAGTACGAGGCCCTGAGGACCGACCCGCCGCCGGCGGACTGGTTCAGGCCCCTGGCGGGATACGACACGCCCGCCTACGAAGCGGCCTACGAGGCCGGTGAGGACTACTCCTATCTTCAGTTCGTCGGACTGGCCGGGGACGGCATGGGGCCCCGGATCGACCTTCGCAGCCTGGGGACGGCGTTCCGTATGCCGGTCTTCCTCCTCCAGGGCGAAGAGGATCTGGTCACGCCCATGGACATCTCCGAAGCCTATTTCGACAGCCTGACCGCCCCGACCAAGGCCTTTATCCGCCTGCCCCGCACGGGGCACGACCCCAACCGGATCATGATCGACGGCCAGTTTCAGGTGCTGAAAAGCCGGGTGCGGGACGCAGCCATGAAAGCTGACGCCCGCTAGGGTCGGCTCCGCGCCTGACGGGGGCGATCAGAAGCCGCTGGCCGTGGTCAGCCAGATGCCGCTCCAGGTCGCCGGGCTGAGGGGATCGTGGAAGACGAAGAAGCCGCTCACGGCGGCGAACGGCAGACTGAACAGGAACCGCACCAGGATCGCGCTCCAGGGCCAGGCCCCTCATCAGGCGGCGCGGCGCACGGCGATGACGAAGCCCGTACCCCAGTCCAGCGCCTGCACAGCGAGCCGGCGATCCGTGGCGAGCGTCGCCATCAGTCCGTCGACACGCGCCTGGTGCCCGTCCGGCCAGTTGGGCTGAGGCAGCATGTCGTCTCCGATGTAGAGACCGCCCGGAGCCAACAGGGCCAAAGCGGCCTCCAGCCCCACATACTTGCCGGGCATGGCGTCGGCGAAGATCAGGTCGCACGAGCCGGGCGGCTGGCCGCCGATGTAGTCAAGGCCGTCGCCGGTGACAAAGCGTACCCGGGGATCAGCGCCCAGCACCTCGCGGGCCGGGGCCTGAACGGCGGCATCGTTGTCGATGCTGACCAGACGCGCGGCCTTGTCCATGCCGTCCAGCAGCCAGGCCGTCGCCAGCCCTGTGCCGGTGCCCAGCTCGAGCAGTCGACCGCCGGGCTTGCTTGCCGCCAGCATGCGCAGCAAGCCGCCGGTGCGGGCGTCCGACGGCATGTCAAAGCCCATCGCCTGCGAACGGCGCAGCAGCTCGCGCCACGCCGACGGCGCGTCGTCATCCTTGTTGATCATGATCCGCCCCTGATCCGGCCTCGAAGGGCCGGTCCGCTAGAAGCCCGAGGCGATGGCCGTTTCCGGCCGGCTCTTTTCCTTGCGGGAGAAGAGGTTGTTGAGGGCGTTCACATAGGCCTTGGCGCTGGCGGTCAGCGTATCGGTGTCGGCCGCCTGTCCCGTCGCGATCCGGCCATCCTCTTCCAGACGCACCGAGACCTGGGCCTGGGCGTCCGTGCCTTCGGTCACCGCATGCACCTGGAACAGGCGCAGGGCGGCAGCGTGCGGCACGATCATGTGGATGGCGTTGAACACCGCGTCGACCGGGCCGTCGCCGGTGGCGTCGGCCGTCTTCTCAACGCCGTCGACGTCCAGGGTCAGTTCGGCCGACTGGCCGTCTGTGCCGGCCACGACCCGCAGCTTGGCGACCCGGATCTTCTCCGAACCGCGCGCCAGGGCGTCGTCGACCAGGGCGATGAGGTCGTCGTCAAAGACGTGCTTCTTCTTGTCGGCCAGTTCCTTGAACCGCACGAAGGCTTCGTTCAGGGCGTTCTGGCCCAGCTCGTAGCCGAGGGCCTTCAGCTTCTCGCGGAAGGCATGGCGACCCGAATGCTTGCCCATCACCAGGTTGGTGGCGCCCTGACCGACGTCCTCGGGGCGCATGATCTCGTAGGTCTCGGCGTTCTTCAGCATCCCGTCCTGGTGGATGCCGCTCTCGTGGGCGAAGGCGTTCTTGCCGACGATGGCCTTGTTGAACTGCACCGGGAAGCCGGTGATGGCCGAGACGTAGCGGCTGGCGCGGGTGATGTGGATGGGATCGACGCCGCTGTCGAAGCCCAGGTCATCGCCGCGTACGCGCAGGGCCATGACGATCTCTTCCAGCGCCGCATTGCCGGCCCGCTCACCGATGCCGTTGATGGCGCATTCAACCTGACGCGCCCCGCCCTGGATGGCGGCGATGGAATTGGCCACGGCCAGGCCCAGGTCGTTATGGCAGTGGGCCGAGAAAACGACCTCGTCGGCGCCGGGCACCGTGGCGATCACGTCACGGAACATCGCCCCGTATTCCTCGGGGTAGGAGTAGCCGACGGTGTCAGGCAGGTTGATGGTCTTCGCCCCGGCCTTGATGGCGGCCTCGACGCAGCGATAAAGGAACTCCCGATCGGTGCGGGTGGCGTCCTCCGCCGACCATTCGACGTCGCCGCACAGGTTGCGGGCCTTGGCCACCGAGGCGGTCACCGCCTCCAGCACCGCGTCGGGCTCCATCTGCAGCTTCCACTTCATGTGCACCGGGCTGGTGGACAGGAAGGTGTGGATGCGGCCGCGGGCGGCGGGGCGGATGGCCTCGGCGCAACGCTCGATGTCGCCGGCGGCGGCGCGGGCCAGGCCGCAAACGGTGCTTTCGGTGACGATGCGGGAGATTTCGCGCACCGCCTCGAAGTCGCCGTTCGAGGCGATCGGGAAGCCGGCCTCGATGACATCGACCCCCATCTCCTCGAGGATCTTGGCCAGCTCCAGCTTCTCGTCCAGGGACATGGAGGCGCCGGGCGATTGCTCACCGTCACGCATGGTGGTGTCGAATACGATGACGCGCTGGGCGCCGGAAATGATCGAGCTCATGGGGTAAATTCTTTCGTCGCGGGTCTGTTTGGCGGGTGGAGCTTTTTGCCCCTGGGCGACCCGCCGCGACGTATGCGCAGCTAGACGGTCATCCAGGGGCAGCTAAGCCCGAGGAGCCGAAGAAGACGCAGGGTGTCGCGCTGACGATCCATGCCACCGATGTACAGATTCACCCTGAATCACGCAAGCTTTTTGCGCCGATGCGCGATTAGGCCGCCTGCTGAGCAAGAACCTTCCGCACCGCCGGCCGCGCCCTGACCCGCTCGCGATGTTCGTGCACCTTCGGGAAGCGGCGGACATCGACTCCTATGCTGTCGAGCCAGTCTGCGAACACGAACAGATAGACATCCGCGAGGCTGAACTCGTCGCCCAGCACCCAGGGCCCCTCGAACATCTCGGTCTCGATGAGTTCGAAACAGGCCGCGTAACGCTCGGGCGCCACCGCCTGCAGATGCTCCCGGGCGGCCTCATCATCGGCCCAGCGGTAGGGCCGCCGCCAGTGGGCGTAGGCGACATGCACGGTCGCGGCGATGTAGGCGTTGAAGGCCTGCATCCGCGCAAAGCCGAAGGCGTCGTCGGGGGCCAGCTGCCTCTCCGGGAAGGCCTGGGCGATCCAGCCGAGAATGGCCATGTTCTCGGTCAGCACGCCCTCGTCGGTGACCAGCGCCGGCACCCGCCCCCTGGGATTGATCGCCAGATACTGCGGCTGTCGCTGTTCGTCCTTCGACAGGTCGACCCGCAGCGCCTGATAGGTCGCGCCGGCCTCTTCCAGGGCGATACGGGCGACATCGGAGGCGGAGCCGGGTTGGTAGAAGAGGGTCAGCATGGGCGGGGCCTTTCCGCCCCTTCCCTACTCCGGCCGCGTGACGATCGGGAAGTCGCCTTTCGGTGCATCGAACCAGCCCAGCATCTTCACCAGCGCCGCGCCGTTGCCCTCGACCTTCACGCCCGGCTGACCGGCCAGCGGCTTGCCGGTGAACAGCGCCTGCAGCAGCAGAGCCCTCGGCAGGGTCAGGGTCGCCTCGGCCTTCGCGTCCGGCGCCGCCGGTCGGCCGACCAGCACCTGGTTCTTCACCGTCACCAGATAACGCTCCTTGCGGTCAGGGAAGACGAACAGCACCGACGTCCCGCCATCGCCCACCTTCTCCGGGTTCAACCGCACGGCCAGCAGGTCGAACAGCATCGGCGTCGGCATGTTCATCACCACATCGGCCGAACCGGCGCCGGCCGCCGCCGGCGGCGCGCCGTTGCGCAGCTCCCCGGCCCCGGTCAGGTAGATGTTGCGCCACAGGCTGCTCTCGGCCTGATAGCCCATCTGGTCGTAGGTCCTGGCCAGCTGCTCGGCCGCCGCCTTGTCGGCCGGATCGGCCTGGACGACGTTGTTCAGCAGAGTCGCCGCCCAGGCATAGTCGGCCTCGTCATGGGCCTTGGCCGCCAGCGCCCGCACCTTCGCCGCCCCGCCCATCGCCGCCACATAGCGCGTGGCCTGTTCGACCGGCGGCAACACCGCCAGGCTGGCCGGGTTGGCGTCATACCAGCCCATGTAGCGCTGATAGACCGCCCGGCTGTTGAAGCTCATCGTCCCGTAGTAGCCGCGGTTGAACCACTGCTTCTCCAGCACGGCCGGCAGCTTGATCCGGTTGGCGATCTCCGCCCCGACATAGCCCTGGTTCATCAGCCGCACCGACTGGTCGTGCAGGTATTTGTAGGCGTCGCGATGGCTGAGCAGATAGTCGCTGACCACCGCCTGGCCGAAGCGCGGCCAGCCGTGGCTGGTGAACAGGACGTCCGTCCGGGCGCCATACAGCTCGACCGCCTCCGACAGGCCGTCGGCCCAGACCCTGGCGTCGCGCACCAGGGCGCCGCGCGGGGTCAGCACATTGTGCATCGTCGCATTGGCGTTTTCGGCCATGCACAGCACCCGAAACTGCGGCAGGTAGATGTTCATCTCGGCCGGCGCCTCGGTGCCGGGTGTGAACTGGAATTCC
>JBILYE010000175.1:0-7988 GCA_044377925.1 Caulobacter sp.
CGCAACACCGCCGCTGGTCTTGGCCAGCACCATGGTGATCGCGGCCGTCAGCGTCGTCTTGCCATGGTCAACGTGACCGATGGTGCCGATGTTGCAATGCGGCTTGTTACGTTCGAACTTTTCTTTAGCCATTTCAAGCTCCAGCCCTTTAGGGCCTGTCCTCTAAAATCAGGGTTGGATGGTTAGGCGTACTTCTTGATCACTTCGTCGGCGACGTGTTGCGGCACCGGATCGTAGTGGTCGTACTGCATGGTGAAGGCGGCGCGGCCCTGCGACATCCCGCGAAGGGTGTTCACGTAACCGAACATGTTGGCCAGCGGCACGAAGGCGTTGACGACGATCGCGTTGCCGCGCGTGTCCTGGCCCTGGATCATGCCACGACGGCTGTTCAGGTCGCCGATGACCGAGCCCAGGTAGTCTTCCGGGGTCACGACTTCGACGGCCATGATCGGCTCGAGCAGCTTCGGGGCGCCCTTTTCACGGAGCTCCTTGAAGGCGGCGCGGGCGGCGATTTCGAAGGCCAGGACCGAGGAGTCGACGTCGTGGTAGGCGCCGTCGGTCAGGGTGGCCTTGAAGTCGATTAGCGGGAAGCCGGCCAGCAGGCCGTTTTCCTTCGAGGACTCGAGGCCCTTCTGGACGCCGGGGATGTATTCCTTCGGCACGTTGCCGCCGACGATGGCGCTTTCGAAGACGAAGCCCGAGCCGGGCTCACCCGGTTCGAAGGTCAGCTTGATGCGGGCGAACTGGCCCGTACCGCCGGTCTGCTTCTTGTGGGTGTAGTCGATCTCGGCCTTGCGACCCAGGCTTTCGCGATAGGCAACCTGCGGCGCGCCGATGTTGGCCTCGACCTTGTAGGTGCGCTTCAGGATGTCGATCTTGATGTCGAGGTGCAGCTCGCCCATGCCCTTCAGGATCGTCTGGCCCGACTCGTGGTCGGTGGAGACGGTGAAGGACGGGTCTTCCGACGCCAGCTTGGCCAGGGCGACGCCCAGCTTTTCCTGGTCGGCCTTGGACTTCGGCTCAACCGCGATCTCGATGACCGGGGCCGGGAATTCCATGCGCTCGAGGATGACCGGCGACTTGTTCGGATCGCACAGAGTGTCGCCGGTGCGGGTGTCCTTCAGGCCGGCCAGGGCGACGATATCGCCGGCGTAGGCTTCCTTGATGTCTTCGCGGTTGTTGGAGTGCATGAGCAGCATGCGCCCGACGCGTTCCTTGCGGTCACGGGTCGAGTTCAGCAGGCCCATGCCGGTTTCCAGCTTGCCCGAGTAGATGCGGCAGAAGGTCAGCGAACCGACGAAGGGGTCGTCCATGATCTTGAAGGCGAGCACGGCAAGCGGCTCATCGTCCGAAGCCTGGCGGACGATTTCTTCCTCGGTGCGGAAGTCGATGCCCTTGGTCGGCGGGATGTCCACCGGCGAGGGCAGGTAGTCGACGACGGCGTCGAGCAGGGGCTGGACGCCCTTGTTCTTGAAGGCCGAGCCGCAGAGGATCGGGTAGAAGGCGCCGGTCAGCACGGCCTTGCGGATGCACTTCTTGATGACGTCGATCGAGGGCTCTTCGCCGCCGAGGTAGGCTTCCATGGCCTCGTCGTCGAGTTCGACGGCGTTCTCGATCATGTAGTGACGGGCGGCTTCCGCCTCCTCCTTCATGTCGGCCGGGATTTCTTCGTCGTGGAAGGTGGCGCCGATGGTGTCGGCGTCCCAGACCACGGCCTTCATGCGGACGAGGTCGATCAGGCCTTTCAGCGAGGTCTCGGCGCCGATCGGCAGCTGGATCGGCACGGCCTTGGCGCCCAGACGGTCGCGGATGCTCTCGACCGACTTGTTGAAGTCGGCGCCCATCTTGTCCATCTTGTTGACGAACACGATGCGGGGCACGCGGTACTTGTCGGCCTGGCGCCAGACGGTTTCGGTCTGCGGCTCAACGCCGGCGTTGCCGTCGAGAACGGTGACCGCGCCGTCGAGCACGCGCAGCGAGCGTTCGACTTCGATGGTGAAGTCGACGTGCCCGGGGGTGTCGATGATGTTCAGGCGCTTGTCGTTCCAGAACGCGGTCGTCGCGGCGGAGGTGATCGTGATGCCACGCTCCTGCTCCTGGTCCATCCAGTCCATGGTGGCCGCGCCATCGTGGACTTCACCGATCTTGTGGTTCTTACCGGTGTAGTACAGAATCCGCTCGGTCGTCGTCGTCTTGCCCGCATCGATGTGGGCCATGATTCCGAAGTTGCGGTAGTCTTCAATCTTGCTGGCGCGGGCCATGGGATATGCCTGGTGTTAGAATGAGCGAAACGGGCGGTTTGAGAATTCAAACCGCCCGCGTCTGTAAGACCTGACGGCGCTGGTGACTTACCAGCGGTAGTGGGAGAACGCCCGGTTGGCTTCCGCCATCTTGTGCGTGTCTTCGCGCTTCTTGACCGCGGTGCCGCGGTTGTTCGAAGCGTCCAGCAGTTCGCCGGCCAGCTTTTCGGTCATGGTGTTCTCACCACGCTTGCGCGCGGCGGTGACCAGCCAGCGGATGGCGAGCGCACGACGACGATCCGGACGGACCTCGACGGGCACCTGGTAGGTGGCGCCGCCGACGCGGCGCGAGCGGACTTCGATCGCCGGGGCGACGTTGTCCAGGGCGCCGTGGAAGGTTTCCAGGGGACCCTGGTCCTTGCGCTTGGCTTCCAGAATGTCGAAGGCGCCGTAGATGATGTTCTCGGCGACGGCTTTTTTGCCTTCGTACATGACGTAGTTCATGAATTTCGTGACGACCAGGTCCCCAAACTTGGGGTCCGGCAGCACCTGGCGCTTCTCTGCGCGACGACGACGGGACATTGAATCTCTTCCTTACTTCGGGCGCTTGGCGCCGTAGTGCGAACGGCGCTGCTTACGGTCCTTGACCCCTTGGGTATCGAGGACGCCACGCAGGATGTGGTAGCGAACGCCGGGAAGGTCCTTCACGCGGCCGCCGCGGATGAGCACAACGCTGTGCTCCTGAAGGTTGTGACCTTCACCGGGGATGTAGCACACGGCTTCGACGCCGGTGGTCAGGCGGACCTTGGCCACCTTCCGCAGAGCCGAGTTCGGCTTCTTCGGGGTGGTCGTGTAGACGCGGGTGCAAACACCACGGCGCTGGGGGCAGCCCTTGAGGGCGGGAACCTTGTTGCGCACGGGCTTGGGTTGCCGCGGCTTACGGATCAGCTGGTTGACTGTAGGCATCTAATCTCTGTGCTCGTGGAAGCGTGTGCCTTTCGGCCGAAGCGCTTCGGGGTCCTATAGGGTTCGTCCATCCGAGCCGTTGAACGCGCAAACTCACCGGCTGCGTCGTTGCGGCCGGCGGGTCGTGGAGTTCCTCGGGTGAGGATCCGTTAAGACCCTGCCTCGAAAGAGCGGGCTAGATACTCGCGAGACCCCCAAAGGTCAAGGGTTTCCGGACTCTTGGGGAGGGCTGGCAGGGCCGTTCGGGATTCAGGACGCAGCGGACCGGTCCTTGCCGTTGGAGGCCACGGTCTCATTGATAAATTCCGCACGCCGCCCGGCGAACAGGCCTGCGCGACTCAGTGTGCCCCACGGACGCTCGGGCGGCCATGAGGTCGCCGCAATCTCTTCGCCCGCAAAGGGTCAGAGCGGGGACACGTTTTGGCCGCGCCCGGCAATCAGCGTTCGCGCCGGCCAGGACGGGAGAGCGGGTGGCCCAGACGCGCGAGCAGCGACGGAACCAGGGGCGCGTGGCGATCGTCACCGCCCTGTCGGTGATGGCTCACGTCGCTGTCTTCACCCTGATCGGGCTCAACACGCCGGGCGTCCGGGAGCGACCACCGCTGCCCGATGAGGTGATCGACATCAGCCTGTTTCCGCCCCGCTCGCAGCCGAGCAAGCCGACCCCGGCCAAGGCGGGCGGCAACCCCTCTGACGGGATCCCCCGTCGGGACACCACCGCGCCGCTGCTGCATGTCCCCGCCGTCGAGCCGCCGTCGCAGGTGGCCCCCTCTCCCCTGCCCGCTCCGGCTCCGGCCGGGGCCAGCGCGGGCGGCGAACGGAAGGGTGGCTCCGGGCGCGGGCCGTCGATCTTTCCGTCACCGGGCGAGGACACGCGCAAGGCGCTGCGCGGAACCTATGGCTGCGCCTATCCCGATGCGGTGGGCCTGAACCGGCGCGAGCGTGAGGCCTGTCTGGATCGGCCCGGTCGCGCGGTCTCCGCCATCGCCGCGCCGATCCCCGGCGAGAAGCGAAAGCGCTGGGACCTGGTGGCGGCCGGGCAGGAACGGGACCGGGACTGGCGCGAGAACCCGACGATGCCGACCGGAACCAGCGAGGCGCAGGGACCCGGCCGTCCCGCCGGCGTCGGTGAGGCCAATGCGGTCTTCGCGCCGATCAGGACGCCCTTCTAGCCTAAACGGGCTCTAGCCCCAGGGCAGGACGGCGCGCAGGCGGGCGGTCTCGTCGGCCGCGCCCTTTCGCTCCGCCCGCCAAAGCCGTTCGGCCAGCACGGCGCGCTGCTCGGCGCCGAGGCGGGCCCAGTCCAGGGCGCCGGTCGGGAGGTCGTAGATCCAGTCCCTGGGGCGCAGGGCGTAGGACAGCCAGCTCATCCGGCCGGTGGCGTAGTCGAGGACGTGCTGCAACTCGTGCTGCAGCAGGGCCATGGCCGCAGGCTGGCGCGAACAGTCGTCGGGCGCGCGGCCCCAGTAGATGCGGTCGCCCAGGGTCAGGACGGGCGTATGCCCGCGCCAGAGGTGCGACAGGCGGGCAAGCGGCGAAGACCCGGAGACAATGCGCGGGAAGGCCCCGGCGGCCATCAGGGCGTCCCACAGGCCGTCGGAGAGCGCCGCGCGCTCCCTGACGGTCAATGATCTGGTTACCCCCGTTCGCATGTTCAGAAACATAGCGCGGAAATGGCGGTTTCAACCTGCCTGCCGGCGCCCAAAAGAAAACGGCCCGGGATTGCTCCCGGGCCGTCTCGATAGTCTGGTCCGTCCGATTACTCGGCCGGGACCTCGTCGGCGATCTCGACGGGCAGCGGCTCCATGGCCGCTTCGCGCGAGGCGGCCAGCTGCTCGTCACGCCTGGTGGCGATCTTCTGGAGGTTCCGCAGGTAGGAACCCGTACCCGCCGGGATGAGCCGGCCGACGATGACGTTTTCCTTGAGGCCTTCGAGGGTGTCGACCTTGCCGTGGACCGAGGCGTCCGTAAGCACCCGGGTCGTTTCCTGGAAGGACGCGGCCGAGATGAACGAACGGGTCTGCAGCGAGGCCTTGGTGATGCCCAGCAGAACCGGCTGGGTGATCGCCGGGCGGCCGCCGCGGGCTTCGGTCTTGGCGTTCTCGATGTCGAATTCCGACTTGTCGAGGTGGTCGCCCTTGATGAGGCCGGTGTCGCCGGGCTCGAGGATTTCCACCTTCTGCAGCATCTGGCGAACGATCACCTCGATGTGCTTGTCGTTAATCGGCACGCCCTGCAGGCGGTAGACTTCCTGGATTTCGTTGACCAGGAAGTTGGCCAGTTCCTCGATGCCCAGGATGCGCAGGATGTCATGCGGATCCGGGTTGCCGTCGATGATGTACTCGCCCTTGCGGACGATATCGCCGTCGTGCACCGCGATGTGCTTGCCCTTGGGGATCAGGAACTCGACGGGTTCACCACCGTCCTCCGGGGTGATCTTGATCCGGCGCTTGTTCTTGTAGTCGCGCCCGAACTCGACCCGGCCGTCCATCTCGGCGATGACCGCGCAATCCTTCGGACGGCGGGCTTCGAACAGCTCGGCAACACGCGGCAGACCGCCGGTGATGTCGCGCGTCTTGGCGCCTTCCGTGGGGATACGGGCGATGATCTCACCCGGCTTCACCGTGTCGCCGTCGGCCACCGACAGAATGGCGCCGACCGACAGCAGGTAGCGGGACTCACCACCGGCGGCGAGCCGCTGGTAGGAACCGTCTTCACCCAGAACCGCGAGCGCCGGACGCAGGTCCGTGCCCTTGGAGCCGGTGCGCCAGTCGCTGACGACGCGCTGGGCGATACCCGTCGCTTCGTCGGTTTCCTCGCGGACCGAGAAGCCCTCGACCAGATCCTCGGCGCGGATCTTGCCGCCGACTTCGGTGATGATCGGGGTGGTGTAGGGGTCCCATTCGGCGATGCGTTGGCCGCGCTTGATCTTGTCGCCGTCCTTGACCTTCAGACGCGCGCCGTACGGCGGCTTGTAGGACTCGCGGTCCTTGCCGTCGACCAGCACGGTCATGGCCACGTTGCGGCTCATGACCACGAACTCTCCGTCCGCCGCCTTGACGGTGGGGCCGGAGATCTTGATCACGCCGTCAGCGCCGGCTTCGAAGAACGACTGCTCGGCCACCTGGGCCGTGCCGCCGATGTGGAAGGTCCGCATGGTCAGCTGGGTGCCGGGCTCGCCGATGGATTGGGCGGCGATGACGCCGACCGCTTCACCGATGTTGACCGGGGTGCCCCGCGCCAGGTCGCGGCCGTAGCAGGCCCCGCAGGCGCCGATCTTGGCTTCGCAGGTCAGGGCCGAACGCACCTTAACCGATTGCACGCCGGCCTTTTCGATCAGGTCGGACATGTCTTCGACGAGGTAGGTGTCGGCGGGGATGATGACCTCGCCGGTGTTCGGATCCTTGATGTCCTCGGCCGAGAAGCGGCCCAGAACCCGCAGGCCGAGCGAGACCAGCACGTCGCCGCCATCGACCACGGCCCGCAGGGTGATACCCCGGGTGGTGCCGCAGTCTTCCTCGGTGATGATGCTGTCCTGCGCGACGTCGACCAGACGACGGGTCAGGTAGCCCGAGTTGGCGGTCTTCAGCGCGGTGTCGGCCAGACCCTTACGGGCGCCGTGGGTGGAGTTGAAGTACTCCTGAACGGTCAGGCCTTCCTTGAAGTTCGAGATGATCGGCGTCTCGATGATCTCGCCGGACGGCTTGGCCATCAGGCCGCGCATCCCGCCGAGCTGCTTCATCTGGGCTTGCGAGCCCCGGGCGCCGGAGTGGGCCATCATGTAGATGGAGTTGATTTCCAGCTCGCGGCCGTCCGGACCCTTCTTGGGGGTCGAGATCTCGCCCATCATGGCGTCGGCGACCAGGTCGGTGGACTTGGCCCAGGCGTCAACGACCTTGTTGTACTTCTCGCCCTTGGTGATCAGGCCGTCAGCGTACTGCTGCTCGTATTCCTCGACGAGCTTGCGGGTATCGTTGACGATCGTCTCTTTCGAGGACGGGATGATGATGTCGTCCTTGCCGAAGGAGATGCCGGCCTTGGCCGCTTCCTTGAAGCCCAGACCCATCATCTGGTCGGCGAAGATGACCGTCGCCTTCTGGCCGCAGTGGCGATAGACCACGTCGATCAGGTTGCCGATCTCCTTCTTGGTCAGCGCTTTCGCGATGAGCCGGTGGCCGATGGCCGGGTGATGCGGCAGCAGGGCGGCGATCTTCATCCGGCCCGGGGTGGTTTCGATCAGGCTGCGGACCACGACGCCGTCAGCGTTGGATTCGCTGAAGCGGGCCTTGATCTTCGAGTGCAGGGTGACGACGCCGGCGCCGAGGGCGGCTTCGATTTCGCCGAGGTCAGCGAAGATCTTGCCTTCGCCCGGCTCCCCTTCCCGCGATTGCGAGAGGTAGTAGAGACCCAGAACGATATCCTGCGACGGCACGATGATCGGGCGGCCGTTGGCGGGGCTGAGGATGTTGTTGGTCGACATCATCAGCACGCGCGCTTCCAGCTGGGCTTCCAGCGAGAGCGGGACGTGGACGGCCATCTGGTCGCCGTCGAAGTCGGCGTTGAAGGCGGCGCAGACCAGCGGGTGCAGCTGGATGGCCTTGCCTTCGATCAGCTTGGGCTCGAACGCCTGGATGCCCAGACGGTGAAGCGTCGGCGCGCGGTTCAGCAGAACCGGGTGCTCACGGATCACTTCTTCCAGAATGTCCCAGACCTGCGGCTGTTCGCGCTCGACCATGCGCTTGGACTGCTTGACGGTCCCTGAGAGACCCTTGGCGTCCAGAC